>QHPE01000055.1 GCA_003218945.1 Verrucomicrobiota bacterium
GCGAGAGGTGCGAGGATACCACCAATGATGCCCCCTAAAGCGGATTCTGACGGACTAAGGTAGCCGACACCGGCGACATCGGCGATCTGGACAGCGACAAGGGCAGTGACGAACGAGATCGTGTAAATAATAATGGAGATAACAATCCTCTTCTTCCAGCCTAGCCTTCGCCGAAACTTCCAAAAAAATATCGAGAGGATAGGAATCGGGCCTATCAAACAGAGTGCGGAGGCTTGGGACTCAGTCATGGTGGAAGCAGAACGCCAAAACGCCTAACGAGAATTCGAACCAAAAATTGGGTCTAATCCGGCTTGAGTTTATCCACGGAAGACAGAGAATCGGATTCATGTCAACGATGGTAGCGAGCGGCTCGCCGGAAAACAAACCAAAATTGCTGGAGCGGCGCGTAAAAGCTTTGCTTACGCGCCAAGGGTGACACTCAGTTGATGTATTACGTCTATGTACTTCGGTCGGTACGCGATCACGGGTTTTACATTGGCTACCCGTCGAATCTACGAAGACGATTTCGCCAGCATTCGGAGGGAAATTCATTGGCGACGTCGCACCGCGGTCCTTGGAAACTTATCTATTACGAGGCTTATTTGGAGCAGGCTGATGCACCAGGCCGCGAGAAATACTTCAAGAGCGGTGCCGGCCGGCGTTTCCTCCGATCTCAGCTCAAGAACTACCTTAGAAAACATCCATCGAAAGAAGCCGCGTGAGCGCAGCAGTGTAGGACGCAGCAAGCTTTTACGCGGATTTACACGCACGTTCTGAACCGGCCGGGAATCGCAGTGCGCAGTCCACTGGATTAATCCACGTACCTTTGCGCGATGGGCATTTTGCGGCCGATGCCGAAGGCGCGGCTGGTGACTTTGAGTCCGGGTGCGGCTTGTTCGCGTTTGTATTCGTTCAGATCGACCCGGCGCTGGACCCAGCGGACCGTTTTCTCGTCAAACCCGCGGGCGATGATGTCGCGCGCGCTCAGGTTTTCCTCCACGTAAAGGTGCAGGATCTGATCGAGAATCTCATACGGCGGCAGCGTGTCCTGGTCTTTTTGGTTTGGCCTCAACTCGGCGCTGGGCGCTTTTTCGATTGTGGATGTCGGGATGATCTCGCGGTCGCGGTTGATCCAGCGGGCCAGCTCGTAAATCATGGTTTTCGGCACATCACTGATCACGGCAAGACCGCCGGCCATGTCGCCGTAGAGCGTGCAGTAGCCGACGGCGAGCTCGCTCTTGTTGCCGGTGGACAAAACCAAATGACCGAACCTGTTCGAAAGCGCCATCAACGTCATGGCGCGCAGCCGTGGCTGCATGTTTTCTTCGGTCTCGTTTTCCGGCACGCCTTTAAAGGCTTCCTTGAATTGCGCCTTAAAAACCTGGAACGCCTCGGTGATTGGAATCTCAAAAAGCTTGATCCCGAGGTTGCGCGCCAGCATGCGCGAGTCCTCGATGCTACCGCGGGACGAATAGGGGCTTGGCATGGAAACACCGGTTACGTTCTCCGTGCCCAACGCATCAACTGCGATGACTGCGGTAACAGCGGAATCGATTCCACCGCTCAGACCGACCACCGTGGAATGGAAATTGCATTTGCGACAATAATCGCGAAGCCCGAGCGAAAGCGCGGCGAAAATTTGCTCTGGCCCCGCGCCGGCGAGACCTTCGTGAAATTCGATTACAGAACTGGAATCGGTATCGACCACACGTTCGTCTTCGTGAAATGCGGCGAGTTGTGCGATGACATTTCCCGTTGAATTCACCGCGAAAGAGTTCCCGTCGAAGACTAGTTGGTCGTTGCCGCCTACAAGATTGCAGTAGCAAATGGGCCGTTGATGCGCGCGTGCCAGCCCTGCCACCATCTCGAATCGGATCGCCGGCTTATGCAGGCTGAATGGGGAAGAGCTTAGATTGACGATGATCTCCGCGCCTTGCTCTACCAAACTGCGCACGGGTTCGCAATCGTACAGCGGCCGCGGCAGGTAGTGTTCCGTCCAAATGTCTTCGCAAATCGTTACGCCAATTTTTTTCCCGTGAACAACGAATGGCTCTACGGATTCGGCCGGCTGGAAATATCGCTCCTCGTCGAAAACATCGTAAGTCGGCAAAAGTGATTTGTACGTTTTGCGGATCGGCTTGCCGCGTTCGAGCAAGGCGGCGGCGTTACGAAACGGTTTGCCGCGTCCTTCGTTGCGATCAACAAACCCCACCAGCAACGCCGCGTCGCCAACGCGGGCGTGCAGCCTCTCCAGCAATTCCAGATTCTCCGGAACAAAACGCGATTTGAGAACCAGATCCTGCGGCGGATATCCGGTGATCGCCAACTCCGGTGTCAGCACGAGTTCCGCGCCCGCTGCCGCGAGCCGCTCGTACGCATGAGTGATCAACTCGCAATTTCCCCTCAAATCTCCCACCGTCGGGTTAATTTGAGCAAAACCGATCTTCATGCCTTGGAGCAGAATATGTCCGATGCGACACTCGGCAAGCTATCCGGTAGGGCGCGCCACTCCGTGCGCGCCGGCCCCTTGTTGATCCATCGGCGCGCAGAGGACTGCCCGCCCTACCATTTGAGTTTGGCTCCGTGCAAGGAAATTGCTAGGATCCGCGCGTGGAGTTGCCAGTCCGCAAAAAACTGCCTCATGCAATTCCACAATGGGTGGCCGAGGGCAGTTGGTTCTTTATCACTCTCAACTGCGTGCCACGGGGCAAAAACCAGCTATGCCGTGCACACACAGGTGAGGCTGTGCTCGCTGCTATGCAATTCAACCACGAGCGACTCATCTGGCATTGTCGATTATGTCTGCTTATGCCTGATCATCTGCATGCCATTATCGCGTTCCCGCGCGAACCGGGAATGCAAATCACCATCACGAACTGGAAGAAGTTCATCACTGGAAAATGTGGCGTGGATTGGCAACGCGATTTCTTTGATCACCGGTTGCGCGATCATCATGAATTGGAAGAGAAAACCGGCTACATCTTCATGAATCCGGTCCGCAAAGGACTGTGCGAGCGAGCAGAGGAGTGGGTGTGGGTTTATCGTCCGAATGACCGGCCGCCTCCGCGTTGGTAGGGCAGGCAGTCCTCTGCCCGCCGTTTCGATCGCAATTGACCGCGCCGGCGCGCAACGGCGCGCAGAGGACTGCGCGCCGTACCTGCTCGCTCGGAAGCGACGTTTTCTTTTGACCACGTCGACAGCAGTCGGGTAATCCTACCTGCCGGAGCTAACTCGCCAGATGGTGCCGTTGCCGTCTTCGCTGATGAGCAGGCTGCCATCTTTCGCGACCGTGATTCCGACCGGGCGACCCCAGACTTTGCCGTCAGGCATGACGAAGCCGGTCACGAAATCTTCATATTCGCCACGCGGTTTGCCGGTTGATTTGTCGAGCGGTACGCGCACCACTTTGTAGCCAGTACGTTTCATGCGGTTCCATGAACCGTGGAACGCAGCGAAGATGTCGCCTTTGTATTCGAATGGGAATTGATCGCCGGTGTAGAAACATAAGTTCAGCGAGGCGGAGTGCGCCTGCACGAGCACATCCGGCACGATGACTTTCCCAGCGAGCTCAGGATGTTTTCCTTTGTGGCGGGGATCCTGATGGTTGCCGATGTAAAACCACGGCCAGCCATAAAACCCGCTGAGGCGCACACTGCTGATGTAATCCGGTGGTAAATCCTCGCCGAGTTCGTCGCGCTCATTGGTGCTCATCCAGAGCTCATTGGTCCCGGGCCGAAATGCGATGCCCACGGCATTGCGGATTCCCCACGCGAAGACCTTTCGGTCCGTGCCGTCCGGATTGAACTCGAAGATGCGCGCGCGATCGGCTTCCGAAGCGCTGTCGGAAACATTCGAGCGCGAGCCGATCGACACGTACATCTTTTTGCCATCCGGCGAAAAGACGATGTCGCGAGTCCAATGTCCTCCGCTGCGCAAATGTGTGGCGCCACCGGAAAGACGGGCTCCCAATTGTTCGGCTGGCCCGCGCGCCTTGAGATCGCCGTTGCGATACGGAAAACGGATTACGCCGTCGGTATTCGCCACATATAAGAACTGCGGATCGCCGCCGGGTGGATAAAGCGCGATCCCGAATGGTTTGTTCAGACTACGATCTGCAAAGACTTCGGTGACCTCCGCTTTTCCATCGGCGTTCGTATCGCGCAACACTTTGATTTGATTCGCGCGACTTTCGACAATGAAAATATCTCCATTCGGCGCGGCGAGCAGGAATCGCGGATCGCGAAATCCACTGGCGTACAATTCGATTTTGAACCCCGACGGAACTTTGGGTTGCGCGTTAGCTGGCCGCTTCACAACGTGCGCGAGTTTAATTGCGAGAGCATTCGAGCCTGGCGGAGGCAAATCCTGCACCGTAATTTTGCGCCTGACATCAGGCGCATCGCTTGTCCAATCGCCCATTGCGGCTTTGCCGGTAAGCAGCTTGGTATTTTCAGCCGCTGCGTGAACAGAATCTGCAACGTTCAACGCGATCGCCACGAACGTGACGTAGAAAGAAATGCGAGCGCCTTCGCGGTGTGCCATTTTTTTGAAATCGCTTCTCGCGCGTCGCTCACGTGGATTCCAAATCACAGCCGTCTTGTGTTCGCGCCGTTCTGGGGAGCACAGGCTGCCAGCCTGTATGTCTCGGCAGCTTGCCGAGACCGGGGAATCGGCGTGATTCGAGTTGCGAGTGAACGGATGTTGCCGGCAGGGTTGCCGGCAACTACAGGCTGGCAGCCTGTGCTCCCCAGAAACGTACAGCGTAGCTCTTGTGTTTCTAAACGAGCAGGGCGATTGAGGACTTCATGAGCAAGAAAATGCGTGCGGTCCAAGTCCCGCGAGCTGGCGGACCGTTTGAGTTAGTCGAACGCGACGTTCCCGAGCCGCAGCCGGGGTGGGTGCGAATCAACGTCGAAGCGTGCGGCGTTTGTCATAGCGATTCGTTGGTAAAGGAAGGACTCTGGCCCGGGATTCAGTATCCGCGTGTGCCGGGACATGAAGTAAGCGGAGTCGTCGATGCTGTCGGCGAAGGCGTGAAGCCATGGAAGAATGGCCAGCGCGTCGGGATTGGTTGGCATGGCGGGAACTGCGGCTATTGCGACCATTGCCGGCGTGGCGAGTTCTTCGCGTGCTCGGTGTCGCTGCTTACCACCGGTATTTCTTTCGACGGCGGGTACGCCGAGTATATGGTTGCGCCCACGGAGGCATTGGCGCTTGCGCCTAACGAACTCTCTTCGGTTGATGGCGCGCCGCTGATGTGCGCCGGCGTAACGACTTTCAACGCGCTGCGAAACAGTGGTGCCAGAGGGGGCGATACGGTCGCGGTGCTCGGGATTGGCGGCCTTGGTCATCTCGGCGTGCAGTTCGCAGCCAAAATGGGATTCAATACGGTGGCGATTGCGCGCGGGAAAGACAAGGAAGCGTTCGCCAAACAACTAGGAGCACATCATTACGTCGATAGTCGCGCATCCGATCCGGCGGCGGAATTGAATAAGCTTGGTGGCGCAAAAGTTGTCATCGCGACTGTTACCAACGCCGAAGCAATGGCAGCAGTCCTCGGCGGGCTTGCACCGAACGGTGTACTCATGGTAATCGGCGCAGCAGGCCCGTTATCGGTTGATCCGCTTCTGCTCATCACCGGCTGTCGATCCGTCAAAGGCTGGTACTCAGGAACAGCGATCGACTCGCAGGACACACTTGAATTCAGTGTGTCGGCGGATGTGCATTCCATGAACGAAGTTTTTCCGCTGGAACGAGCCGCCGAAGCGTACGAACGTATGATCAGCGGCAAAGCGCGGTTTCGCGTCGTTCTCGATATTGAAGGGAAAGGCTGAGTTCTGAAAGCTGCGAACGCGAGGTTCCTGACGTGAGTTGAATCACCGGCTGGAAAGCGAATTTCGAGATACTTTGTTGTCTGCTTTTTCTGTCTCAACTTCACTTTACTTGAGAATAATCGTCACGGGAGTTCCCTTGCGGATAAGCAGGGCAATGTCCGCAATATCCTCTTTCATCATGGCAATTCCCTGAGGCGGGCGGTTTACCTCGCGGGAGTCCGCCGTTTGTTCGTTGTTGTCTGTCGAGGCCGCAATTTCGGAAGTGCTCGCCTGCCTCTCTTCGCCGACGCCATATAGCACATAGCCGCCGTGACCCAGATCGATTCGCGGCATCCAATCTTTTTGCATTCCGTGATCCGCGTGTACGGCTTTGCCGTGTTCCCAAAACGATTTCGCGGCAACTTTCGTATCGATCGCTGACCTTCGTGTGGGCGGCAACTGCGCGGAGACGATCGGATATTGACTAAAAAACCCAGCGGCATCGTGTAGAACCAGGCGGTTATTTGGAAGATCAATCGTCATGGCGAAATCGAGGCGCGGCACCAGCAGTTTTTCTCCCGGGCGGATCAACGTGGAATCGAGGTTGTTGACGCGCATGATCGCCTCGGGGCTCGAGTCGAATTTTCGCGCGATTGATGAAAGCGCGTCGTCCGGCTTGACGCTGTATTCCGTTTTGCGAGGCGAAGGTTCTCTCGAGAAAAAGATTTGAGTGTTAATGTTTCCGAGAAGGTCGCGCAATTCGCGGGTCACAGGCGATTGCGGCGAGATGAGGAGCGCTTTTGTCACAGTTTCCTGTGCTTCCTTCAATTTCCCTTCGCGTGCGAAGTCCTGTGCCTCTTTCAGCCTCTTTACGTTTGGGTGAACGTATTTTACCCACGGAATCGACTCGAACCGTGTTAGTTCTACCGGTCGAAAAGCTATGTGCGCAAAATAGCCACTGCCGCCGAAGATCGCGGCGCCCAGCAGGATAACCACACACTTTTGCCAGAATGACATTCCCATTGACTTCCCCCTGGGAACAACGCCCTCTATATAAGTATCGTGTCGCAGGAGCGATTTACCCGTGTCTTCTACGGGCAGTATGCGAACACGCCCTCCGCCGGTGGTTAATTTAGGAGATTTGATGTTTCATGTGAAGGCAATACGATGAGCATCCACGCGCGGTGATCGATTACGAGCACGAGCATGAGCACGATCAAGAGCAGATATGATGTTGTGATCCTCGGGGCGGGTCACAACGGCCTTGTTGCTGCGGCTTATCTCGCGCGTGCTGGCTTGAGCGTACTGTTGCTGGAGAAAAACGATTACATCGGCGGGGCGACAACTTCGCAGCGGCTTTTCCCCGATTACGACGCGCGTTTGTCGCGCTATGCCTATCTCGTCAGCCTCCTTCCTTACAAAATCATCGAGGATCTCGGGTTGAAACTCGAACTGCGGAGACGGGCGGTCGCATCGTGCACGCCTTTTGTGAATCATGGACACCATGGTGCGTTGCTCCTGAGCAATGTCGATAAAGACGCGAGGCGCCGGTCGATGTTTGAACTGACTGGAAACGACACGGAGTACGACGCACTAGAGCGCTTTTACAGGTTGCCGCGGGTATTTGCTGAACGCGTCTGGGATTCGATGCTCGAGCCGCTGGTTTCCAAAGAGGAAATGGCGGGTTGGTTCAAAGTTGACGAAACTTCCCGCGAGGCGTGGCACTCCCTGATTGAGGAACCGCTCGGCAACGCGATCGAGCGTTATCTGCGAGATGATCTGGTACGCGGCCTTGTCTTTACCGACGCGAAAGTAGGCGTGTTCACGTTTCCCCATGATCCATCGCTTCTGCAGAACCGCTGTTTCCTTTATCACCTGATCGGCAATAAAACAGGCGAATGGAAGGTACCGGTCGGCGGGATGGGCGCGGTCTCGTACGAACTGGAACGGGCAGCGCGCAAATGGGGCGCGGAAATGCTAACGAATGTACATATCGATGCGTTGAACGTCGCCGGGAAAATGCGCACGGTTGAATTTCGCGTGGATGAAAAACAAGAAAAGGTCGAAGCGCACTTTCTCCTTGTGAATTTTGGCCGCAACGTACTGGCGAAGCTTACCGGTCGATTGTTTCAGCCGGATCGCACAGACGAAGGTTCCGTGTTCAAGATCAACATGCTCCTGAGCCGTCTACCGAAGCTGAAAGCCAAAAAAGTTCCAGCGACTGACGCGTTTTGCGGAACCTTTCACAGCGACGAACGCTATGAGCAAATGAATGTCAGTTATGACCAGGCGGCGGACGGCATCTTGCCAGAGAAGACGCCGTGCGAGATTTATTGCCACACGCTCACTGACGACAGCATTCTCGCGCGAGATTTATTTGAACAAGGCTTTCACACGATGACGCTCTTTGGGCTGGACGCGCCGTGGAGCTTGTTCGCAAGAGATAATCACGATATGCGGCGCGAAGCGGAACGAAGATATCTGGCGAGCATCAATCAATGGTTGGAAGAGCCCATCGAAGGCTGTCTCGCTGTAGCGCGCGATGGAAGACCCTGTATCGAAAGCAAGAGTGCCGTCGATATCGAGGACGCTTTGGGAATGTATCATGGCAACATCTTTCACAACGCGCCGACTTTTCCATTTGCTGAGCGAAAAGATCAGGTCGGCACTTGGGGCGTCGAAACTGAATACGATAACGTGTTTTTCTGCGGTTCGAGCGCCATGCGTGGTGGCGCTGTAAGCGGGATTCCGGGCCACAACGCAGCGATGAAAGTTTTGGAAATCGTGAAGAAAACGCCGAACGCTCAACACCAAACATCCA
>QHPE01000135.1 GCA_003218945.1 Verrucomicrobiota bacterium
CTATGAGCAAACTTGGGCAAGTCGTCGAATCGGTTGAGAATTATAACAAGTTCGTCCTCGATCAGGTAAAACGAGCACGCACGGATCAAAAGTTCGGGCGCGATCTGCTTGGTCGCTGTAACGACGTCAAAGCGAAAATCCCGGTGACACGTACGCCAACTGCTATTTCGCTGCCGCGCCTGGCGTTACCGGAAATTGATGAGCCGGGTGAGATCGCGCGTTATATCTTTGGCGAAGGTTTGCCGGGCGAGTTTCCGTATTTGAACGCCGCATATCCGGAGATGTATCTCGAGCCGATCCGCGAGATCGAGAGCTTTGAGAAGAACGGCGGAACTGTAGCGGCGGGCGTGTCGCCCGCAAAGCAGTCTAAGACGCAGCCGACACTGCGACCTCTACAGGAAGAACCGACGCGTTTGTTCTCAGGTTTAATGCTGGCTGAGGACACCAATCGGCGGTTCCACTACCTGACCCGCCATCAACGCACGCATCGGCTCAGCACCGCATTCGATGGGCCGACACTTTATGGCTTGGATAGCGACGCCGACGGCGTTTTCGGCAAAATTGGCGAAGGCGGCGTGGCCATCGACACGGTCGAAGACATGGTGCGGCTTTACGATGGCTTCGATCTCGGCTCGCCGAATTTTTCCGCCTCAATGACTATCAGCGGCCCGGCACCGATGATTATGGCGATGTACATCGCCGCGGCGAAACGACGATTCGGTCCAAAGGTTGTTCCGAAATTGCGCGGCACGATTCAGGCCGACATTTTCAAGGAGGTCCAGGCGCAGAACGAGACCATTTTCCCGATCGAACCGTCGCTCCGTTTCCTCACCGACATGGTAGAGTTCACCACGCGCGAAATGCCGCGCTGGTATCCGATCTCGATCAGCGGTTATCACATCGGCGAAGCCGGCTCCACTCCAGTGCAACAGGCCGCTTACACGCTCTCAAACGGTTTTGCCTACGTGGAAATGTTCGCCGGGCGCGGAATTCCGGTCGATCAATTCGGGCCGCGGCTCTCATTCTTTCTCGATTGCGGGCTCGATGTGGAGTACATCGCGCTGGCGCGGGTGTCGCGTCGGATCTGGGCGATCGGAATGCGCGACGTGTTCGGCGCGGGCTTGAGAGCGCAGCTGTTCAAATTGCACACGCAAACCAGCGGCCGCTCGTTAATTGCCGCCGAGTTCAAAAACAATCTCACCCGTACCGCCGCGGAATTGATGCTGTCTTACATGAACGCTACGAACTCGTGTCATTCGAACAGCGCTGACGAACCGTTCACCACACCAAGCGAAGAATGGATCCGGCTTGCCGCGCACGGACAGGCGATCCTGCTCGAGGAATCTGGAATTTTCAAACACACCATGAATATGTTGAGCGGTTCGCCCGGGATGAAAGCGGTGGAGCGCGCCGTGGAGGCAGCGATCCTCGACGAGTTCCGTGCGATCGAGCGGCTGGGTGGAGTCCTCGCAGCAGTGGAAGAGCGGTATCAGCGGAGCCAAATCCAGAGCGCAGCACATCGTTACGAACAGCAAATCTACGATGGAACGCGGCCAATCATCGGATTGAATCGTTACCGCGACGGCGATGACGAAGCTCCGGAGGTGAAGCTTGCGCGCACGCCACGCGCCAAACAGCAGTTGCAAGTCGATCGGCTCCGCAAATTCAAAAAGAAAAATGCCGAGAATGCCAGGCGCGCTCTGGACAAACTCGCCAAGGTCGCTGACGCCGGTGAAAACATTTTTCCGGCCCTGTTGGAAGCGGCGGAAGTCTGTTCGTTAGGCCAAATCACCGGACGCCTACAGGAAGTGGTCGGCCGCTTCCGCCCAATGGTGTGACTGAGTTCGCGCGCGGCAGGCGATCCAACCTTTGCAGTTGCGAGGGAAGATGAACCGACAAGAATTCTTTATTACGAACGTGTCTGCATGATTGATACGCCTCAGGATATCAAACAACTGGTCCGCTCGCAGATCATGGCCCGGCCGCCAGCGGAACGTTTCGTGATGGGAGCAGAGATGTTCGATTCCGCACTGGCCATTGTGAAGGCTTCGTTACGGACCAATCTCTCCGAGAGCGAATACAGATGGCAACTCTTCAAAGGCGTTTACGGACTTAAGCTATCCTTCGGCTCTGGAATCGTTCGGCACCTCGGTTAAACCGGGCGGCCCGGCGCTTCGTACCGCCGCAAACAGTTGCCGCATTCATGATCGCGGAACAGAATGCGCCAGCACTATGAGCGTAGTTCGAATGTTCGTGGCAATCATCCTTGTTGCCGCTTGCGCAACCGGCACCGCGGCGGCCGGACAATTCGATTCAATCGATCCGAAGGGCTTGGGACAAGCTTTGCGCTGGCGAAACGTTGGCCCTTATCGCGGCGGGCGGACGCATGCGGTTTGCGGTGTACCGTCGGAGCCGAACGTCTTTTATGTGGCACCGGTAAACGGCGGCGTTTTCACATCGATTGATTACGGTCGCATGTGGCAACCGATATTCGATGATCAGCCGACGGCGTCCATCGGTGCGATTGCGGTGGCGCCATCGAATCCGAATGTTGTTTACGTTGGCAGCGGCGAAGGATTGCATCGGCCGGATCTTTCAGTCGGCGACGGTGTTTACAAATCGACGGATGCCGGAAAGACTTGGATGCATCTGGGACTGCGCGATGGTCAGCAGATCGCGCAGCTGGCAGTCGATCCAAAAACTCCGGACCGCATCTTTGTTGCCGTAGCCGGCCATCCGTATGGACCTAACGAAGAACGTGGCATTTATCGATCGCTCGACGGCGGCAAAATATTCGAAAAGGTGTTGTACCGCGATGAGAACGTCGGCGCGAGCGATGTGCAGATTGATCCAAGCAATCCGCAGGTCGTTTACGCAGCGCTGTGGGAATCGCGCGAAGGACCGTGGGAAAACGGCGTGTTCAACGGCGATGGCGGCGGCATTTTCAAATCAGTCGATGGCGGTAAGACGTGGCGGCAGTTGACCAAGGGTCTTCCGACCACAATCGTGCAGGCGAACCTCGCTATCGCGCCGAGCGCTCCGAAAACACTTTTTGCTGCGGTCCGGACAAAAACGATCGCGAAACTTTATCGTTCAGACGATGGCGGCGAGACATGGCATGGCACAACCGATGATCCACGGCCGGGACTCGGAATTGGCGGTGGCGATCTGCCGGTGGTGCGGTTCGACCCGAAAAGTTCGCAGATTGTTTATTCGGCCAGCGTGGTCTGTTGGAAATCGACTGATGGCGGCAAAACCTGGGACGGTTGGCGCGGCGCGCCCGGCGGCGACGATTACCAAAATATTTGGATCAATCCGAATAATCCCGACATCATCTTGCTGGGCTCGGACCAGGGCGCGATTGTCACCGTGAACGGCGGCAAGAGCTGGAGCTCGTGGTATAACCAATCAACCGCGCAGTTGTATCATGTGAGCGCGGACACCTCGTTTCCGTACCGGCTTTACAGCGGACAACAGGAAAGCGGTTCGGTCGGAATCAAAAGCCGCGGCGACGAAGGCGAGATTACATTCCGCGACTGGAAACCGGTTGCGGCCGAGGAATATGGCTACGTCGTTGCCGATCCACTCGATCCAGACATCATCATCGGCGGTAAGCTGACACGATTCGATCGTCGAACCGGTCAGGCGCAAGACATTCTTCCGGTCCCGGTGCAAACGGAGGATTTCCGGATGTTGCGGAGCGAGCCAGTTGTGTTTTCGCCGTTCGATCCGCATTTGCTTTTCTTCGCTGGAAATACCCTTTGGCAAACACGTGATCGTGGCGATCACTGGGAAAAGATCAGCCCGGATTTGTCGCGACCAAATTATGAGCTGCCGGCAAGCGTTGGAAAATACAAAGACGACGCAACAAAACAGGCGCATCGGCGCGGCGTGATTTACACCGTTGCGCCCTCGCCCCTCGACGCGAAACGGATCTGGAGCGGTACCGACGACGGTTTGATCCATCTCACCACCGACGGCGGACAAACGTGGACCAACGTGACGCCGCCAACTATTTCCGCGTGGCAAAAGATTTCGCTCATCGAAGCTGGACATTTTGACGCGAACACCGCTTACGCGGCGGTGAACACTTTCCGAATCGACGATTTGCGGCCGCACATTTTTGCAACACACGACAGCGGAAAAACATGGACGGAAATCGTGAACGGAATACCCGCGGACCAAATCGTGAACGCAGTTCGCGAAGATCCGGAGCGGAAAGGCTTGCTATTCGCCGGAACCGAAAAAGGCGTTCACGTGTCGTTCAATGACGGCTCGAGCTGGGAGTCATTGCGATTGAATCTGCCTGCGAGTTCCGTGCGTGATCTGATCGTCAAGGGTGACGATCTCGTGGCGGCGACGCATGGTCGCGGGTTTTGGATACTCGACAACATCACGCCGCTGCGCCAACTCGATCGGTCCGAGGGCGAGCCGTCTCCAATTTCATCCCGCACCAATGGAGCCCCCGCGCTCCCGCGCCGGTCGGAAACAAGCTTGTTCAAGCCGCAGACCGCGTTGCGTATTCGTGCGAACCTGAACCCTGACACACCGTTGCCGCCGGATGAACCGGCCGGTGAAAATCCGCCGGATGGCGCGATGATCGATTATTTCCTTTCGAAGGATGCTAGTGGTCCGATAACGATCGAGATCAAAGATGCCAAAGGCGCATCAGTCAGAAAATATTCGAGCGCTGATAAGCCGGTGCAGGCAAATCCGAAGCGGCTCAGAATTCCGAGCTACTGGATTCGGCCGCCGGAATCGGTTTCGACGAAAACAGGCATGCACCGGTTTCTTTGGGACATGCATTACACACCGGTGCCGAATGTGGAACCGGAGTTCCCGATCTCCGCGACGTATCGCAACACGGCGCCGACGCCGACGTCCCCCTGGGCCGCGGCAGGGGATTACCCGGTAACATTGATCGTTGACGGCAAAACTTTCACCCAGCCGTTGACAGTGGCGATGGATCCGCGCGTTAAAGCGTCGGCCAATGAGCTTCGGGAACAGTTCGATCTTTCGTGGCGATTGTATCAGCTGCGGCTCAAGCTCGCGCCGATCGGCGAGAAATTTGAGGACCTCGTGCACCAGCTGACGAAACTTAAAGCTCGCGCCGCCGAGCGCCCTGACGTAACGCAAAAACTAGAGGGCTTCACTCAGACACTTCGAGCGTTTGGGCCGCCGCATCCGCGGCAAGGCGCTCCACCTTCGTTTTTCGTCTTGGAATCAACGACGCACCTGTTCGACGACGTTCAGGGCGCAGATGCTCCGCCGACAGCAGCGACAAAGGCCGCCGTCGCGGATCTTGAAACCAAAGTTGGACCAACAATGGCTGCGTGGCACAAATTGCTCGAGTCCGATCTTCCGGCGTTGAATCAGGAATTAAAGCAAGTGGGACTTCCTGAAGTAAGAACAGACGCTCAGTAATCGAGTCGTCGGGGGCTGTAGCGGCAGCCGTACCGGCTGTGATTCCGTGGCAGGTGACACGCGTACCACTACAGCAAACAAAACGGCAACCCTTGCTTAATGCCAGTGACGCGGATGACCACGCCAGAAAGCGCGGCGGTGGAAGAATCGGGGGCCACGGAAAAATCCGAACCGCGGTCCGTAGAAGCCATAGGCCGGCCCGACGCCGATGCCGAAGGCAACTGGCGGACCGTATACGACAGGCCGCGGTGGAGGCGCATAATTGTAACTCGGCGCGGGTGCGCGCTGAGGTTCAACCATATCGGTACCGGCGTTCGAGCATAGAGCAGTTCCAAACGCGAATGCGAACACCGCCAATGTTATCAGTACAAGTTTTTTTGCCATGTCGATTCCCTTGTGTTGTCTGGCGGATTGAACCCAGCGATCAGTGCGAAGTTGCCAAAGAAAATGACGGCCGTGCAAATTACTCAAAGGCTGAACGAAAAGGACGACTCAAGACGACGAGCACCTCCTGGCTACAGGTGGAAATTTCTTCCCGCTCTCCGAGGTCGGCTGCGTCCAAGTAGAAATTTCCACGGCCCGGCTGCAACGGATGCGAAGCAACGGCCAGGCCAGCAAAGTTCCGCGAGAGACCCTATTTTTTGTCCAACAACGTGAGGTACGCCTCGTACCCCCTGTCTTTCATTTGATCGATGGGAACGAAATGAAAGGCGGCGGAGTAAACCACATAACGTTGTCCGGTAGGCGATTTAGGGTCGGGAAAGACATGGCCAAGGCGCGCATTACTGCGCTTGGCGCGCACCTGGGTCCGTTGCATTTCGTTTGAGCTGTCGGGGACTTCAACGAGGAGATCTTTGGAGATGGGTTTCGTGAAGGTGGGCAGGCCCACCTTGCCGTCGAACTTGTCGACCGAAGCGAAGAGCGGTTCGCCGGTAATGACATCGACGTAAATCCCGGTCTTCTCGTTGTTCCAAAAGTCATTCTGAAAAGGTGTTTGCGAGCCGTTCCCGCGCACCACAGCATATTCCTCAGCCTTTAACCGGCCTTTCAAAACGGTATCGCCGGGTACGGGCCGGTTCGGATCGAACGTTGTCGTCTCTTTTTTTTCTTTCTGGGTCAGAAAGAAGAAGTAGATCCCGACGACAGCGAGCACGATCGCGATTCCAGCACCGACGTAAGTGCTGATCGCCGATCGTTCCTCGCTGGTTATGCGCCCCCCGTACATCAGATCGCGAATGACGTTAATTGAATCCGTGATCGGCGGCATCCGTCAAGACGGAAACAGCCCAAATTTCAATATGAAACCGCATTGGGCTGTACTTAACGCTTCGGCGACAAACACAGATGCCAAAAACCTATCCACAGATTAATGCAGATTGAAACTCGCTCGCGTCACCATTAGGTCGCTGCTTCTATGCAGCTTTGCGTTGTAAGCTTGGCATACTGTAGCTGGCTAAAGCACGTCGCTGGTCGCCTCAGCTTCATTGACACAGATTCCCGACAGCGGTTGACTGCAACGTCATGCTAAGAGAGTTCAAACCGCTGCGGTTTTTTGTAATGATGGCGGTGGCGGCATTTGTCGTGTGCGGTATGACGGCGTTCTACACGCATCGCGCCGTTCACGGCCGAACACCGGAGGAACGGGCGGCGTACTGGATCGGCGAGAAAGCGGGAGAGCAAGCGCCGCGCGATGCAAAATTGCCGACCCCTGCGGAATTAAACATGATGGCCCAGAAAGATTTTGACCAGCAGGGATCGGGTAACAAACAAGATTGGGACCTTGCGTTCGAACGCGGGTACGAGGATGGATTCAAGAAAACGCATCCACGGTGAACGGGTGAAATGTTATAGCCACGCCGGTCCGGGACGTTCACATTTCGGCCTCGTGACGGTCACTGCAGTGGCGGACGTTTTAAAGTCAAAGAATGAAGTTGTCTGAGAAGTTTGAGGAAGCGCTGGTTTATGCGACGCGGGCGCACGGCGATCAGATGCGCAAAAAAACGGGCATCCCGTTCATTGCGCATATTCTTGGCGTGGCTGCCATCGCGATGGAGTACGGCGCGAACGAAACCGAAGCGATCGGCGCGCTACTTCATGATACGGTGGAAGATTGCGGTGGCGCGAAACGGTTGCGCGATATTCGGGAAACATTCGGCGATGATGTGGCCATGATCGTTGATGGATGCACCGACACATACGAGACGCCAAAGCCGCCGTGGCTGGAACGGAAACGCGCTTACATCGAGCACCTCAAAGAGTCGGATTCTTCGACGCGATTGGTGTCTGCGTCAGATAAATTGCATAACACACGAGCAATATTGGCTGAGCTTCGAAGACACGGTCTCGAAGTGTTCGATCGGTTCAGCGGGAAAAAGGCTGGCACTCTTTGGTACTACCGAACCCTTGTGACTGCGTTTCGCCGCCACGGCGATCATACCGACCTCATCGACGAACTGGATCGCGTGGTGAGTGAGGTTGAGAAGCTGAGCGAAGAGTGAATCGAATCAACCGGACATAGCCGCGGCCAGACGCGAAGAGGCCGGTTTCGGAATCGGCGCGCGCGTGATGCAGGCGCTGTTCTTGCCGGTGGTGGCGTTGAGCTTTGCCGCTGCGCCGGTAGTGGGACAGAACTTCGGAGGTCGCCGCGCAGACCGGGTCCGGCATTCTGTCTATCCCGCGATCGGTATCGCATCGTTGATGACGCTCGTGCTTACACTGATTGTAGCTTACACTGATTGCGCATTCTGCACCTGCAACCCTGATTCGCATTTTCTCACGAGACGCGCGAGTGATTGCCTTCGGCAGCGATTACCTGCGGATCGTTTCATTGAATTTCATCTCGGCAGGAATCGTCTTTACATCGTCAAGTGTGTTTCAAGGAATCGGCAACACACTGCCGCCTCTGTTTAGTTCGTTGACGCGATTGATCTTGTTCGCTGTGCCTGCGATGCTCATCTCGCGGGCGCCGGGCTTCGAGATCCGGCAGATCTGGTATCTATCCGTGCGATCTATTGTTCTCCAGATGTGTGTCAATCTTCTGCTGCTTCTGCAGGAGTTGCGAAAACGACTTTGATTTGGCGAGCCGGAAGATTTATTCCAGCGAGCGCTACGGCGTCCTAGTTGAACAGTTCTACCTTAAGTACTCTCTCTCGCGCGGATAAGAATCCGCCGTCCTTGACCCGACCCGTGCATCACGCATTCATTGCTCTCCATATACAACTTTGCCGCCCATAATCGTGGTTCTCACTTTCACGTTGCGAATGGCTTCCGGCTTCAGGTCAAAGATGTTGTCGCTCAGTATCACTATGTCGGCCAGTTTGCCCGGTGTGATGGATCCTTTCTCGCGCTCCTGAAATTCTGCGAATGCGGCGCCTACGGTGTATGCTTCGACCGCTTCCGGCAGCGTGATTTTTTCCTCAGGAATCCAGCCGCCGGAATTTTTTCCGTCCAGCGTAGCGCGTGTGACGGCGGCGTAAAGTCCTTGCATTGGATCGAGCGGGGCAACAGGCCAATCCGTTCCAAACGCCAGCATGACCCCGTGATCGAGAAAGCTGCGCCACGCGTAGCTGTAACGCGCGCGCCCGTGACCGAGCCGAGCTTCCGCCCAGCGGCCGTCGTCGATGGCGTGGTAAGGCTGCATTGAGGCGATGACATGGAGCTTCGCAAAGCGCGCGAAATCTGTTTGCGCCATGTGTTGTGCGTGCTCGATGACGAAACGCTGGTCGTGATCGCCGTTCGCCTTTTCGATATCAGCGAAAATATCGAGGATCATCGAGATCGCGCGATCGCCAATAGCATGAACTCGTAATTGTAATCCGGCGGCGTCAGCCTGCATTAACCGGTCGTGCATGGCGCTGGGCGGATGCATTTCGTCGCTCAGTAAACCGCGGTTGCCGGGATCGTCGATAAACGGCTCAAACATGTAAGCGGTTCGCGAGCCTAACGAGCCGTCAGCGTAGCCCTTAACTGCACCGAGTCGCAAGTAGCTGGAGCCCCATGAGTGACGGATCCCGACCTTCGCCTGATCGCGCCACTCCGTTTCCATCGGGACCGCGTATATGCGCGTGGTGAGCTCACCTTTTTCAGCCAGCTCGGAATAAACAGCGACGTCTGCAAACTCCGGGTTCATGTGCTGCACGCTTGTTACACCCAGCGACGCCGCGTGTTTCAGTGCGGCACAAACGGCGCGGAGTCGCTGTTCATGCGTAACCGGTGGAATCGCTTTATAGATCAGCGCCATTGCTGCATCCTTGAAAATGCCAGTGGGATTTCCGCTTGCATCTCGCACGATGACTCCGCCGGGGACCTCCGCGGTTTTGGCATCAACGCCTGCGAGCTTTAGCGCTGCCGAATTCGCGAGCGCCTCGTGGCCGTCGTAGCGCTCAACAAACATTGGGGTGTCACTTGTGAGTGGATCCACGAGTTCTTTAGTCGGAAGGTCCGCTTTGGGCCATTTGGTTTCATCCCATCGTCCGCCCAGAATCCATTCGCCTTTCGGCGTCTTTTTCCCCTGTGCCGCGATGCGTTTCGCGAATTCGTCGGGCGTTGCGGCATCGACCAAGTTGACCTGCTCGAGTTGTGCGCCGCCTTGAATAAAGTGCACGTGCGCGTCGTTAAATCCGGGCAGCACCAGTTTGCCGCCGGCATCGATTACCTTTGTTTTCGCACCCCGCCATGAATCGATTTCAGAGCGCGAACATACGGCAACGACGCGATCACCGATCACCGCCACTGCGTCGGCTTTTGGACGCTGCTTATCTGCGGTATAAACGGCAGCGTTAGTTATGATCAATGTTGCCGAAGGTTTTGACTGCGCGTTTGCGCCCAGAGCAGCCATAATCATCAAGATACAAAGTGCAAAGTTACCTTTCATAATCGTGTGACGAATCCCGAAACATTCACTTGGATTGAAACGTGGTCTGTCATCTCATAAACGTCATTCCGAGCGGAGTCGAGGCTGCGACGCAACCCCGAAAGCCTCACGGCGAGGCGAGTCTTTCAATCGCGAGGCTTAACGGAGGGTGACTTGGCTGGATGGCTCGGCTTCGCTCGACATGACCAATTAATTTATGAGTGGCAACATTGTTACACGGGAATTTTCAATCGACGATTACGACGGGGCACTTCAGCTCTGGCAACGAGTTGAAGGTCTGGAGGTTGCTGAGGGAGACGACAGAGAAGGCGTAGCTCAGTTTTTGGCGCGCAATCCGGGTGTGAGCAGAGTGGCAATAGACGAATCGGCAGTTGTTGGGGTTGCCATGTGCGGGCATGATGGTCGCCGCGGACACATTTATCATCTTGCCGTTGATCCGGCCTATCGCGGATGCGGGCTCGGCAAGCGTCTTGTTGAAGAATGCCTGGAACGGTTACGAGCAGCCGGTGTGGTGCGCGCCATAATCTTGGTGGCCGACAACAACTTTGGCGGCGCTGAATTCTGGAAGCGCGCCGGCTGGGAGCATATCCCCGGCGCGGTACCCATGGGAGTTGATGTTTAGTGTCCGGCTAACACAAAGCCCCTGATTTTCACGCGACTGGCCTGACTCGATGCGATCTCTGGGCCAACATGAAAAGTAAATCAGAGTACGACGCTTTTCTGCAGCCCGGCGATCAACTGGACAAGATGAGGGAAACATCTGAAAGAGAAGAACGATGAAGAATTCAAATTTCCGAATGGTCGGACTCCTGGCGATCCCACTGGTCGTGGCGGCGTCGCTGCAGGTGGTTTCGCTCCCAAGGTTCGTTCGCGCGGATCGAGAACGAAACAAACCAAGTCAGCGAGCGTGCGAAGCTGCTGCCCGAAGCGTAGAAAAAGAGAGTCCACCGGAGGATTGGTTCGTTACTCAGCGCGTGACTCACGGCGGAATTCCGATTGGAGCCCCGGAAAGAGCCGGCGCTCAAGCTGCTGCGCTGGCTCAGGCGGCTGAGCAATCCAATAGACCACTCGCTACTGCGCGCTGGAGATTTGCCGGTCCGACTAATATCGGCGGTCGAGTGGTGGATATCGCGGTCGATCCAGTTGCCGCCGACACAATCTACGTTGCCGCGGCCACGGGCGGGGTGTGGAAGAGTGCCGATCGCGGAGCTCGATTTACTTCGATCTGGCCGGCAGCAAACCCGCAATCAATGGGAGCGCTAGTCATCACACCGAATGGGACTCTTTTCGCAGGCACGGGAGAAGCCAATCCGGGTGGCGGAAGCATTACCTACGGAGGAGGAGGCATTTTCCGCTCGGTTAACGGTGGCGTGACCTGGCAGCGCGTCGGCCTGGCGAACTCAGGTGCCATCGGCCGCCTGGTAATAGATCCTACTAACCCGCAGCGCATCTTTGCCGCAGTCACTGGACGTTTGTACAACCCGGGGGGCCAGCGTGGGGTATATCAATCCACAGATGGCGGCTCAACGTGGAGACAAGTGCTGGCCGGCGACAATAACACTACTGGCGCAGTCGACCTGGCCATTGATCCTACGAATCCAAACCGTGTCTTCGCGTCGATGTGGGACCACTTACGCGAGCCTGACCTGCGGACCTACGGCGGGGTCGGCTCAGGCGTCTACCGATCGATAGACGGTGGATCGACCTGGCAACGCCTAACGAATGGGCTTCCTCCTCCCTCCGCGACGATCGGACGAATTGGAATAGCTGTCGCTCCATCGAACCCGCAACGTGTCTTCGCCATCGTGATCCAAACAGGGGGTCTGTTTCAAGGGCTCTATCGCTCTGACGATGGTGGCGACTCATGGACCCAACTGCCCAATAGCTCGGCTCTATCGGCAGCGCAGTCGACCTACGGCTGGTGGTT
Organism: Verrucomicrobiota bacterium; assembly: GCA_003218945.1. Classification (GTDB taxonomy): domain Bacteria; phylum Verrucomicrobiota; class Verrucomicrobiia; order Chthoniobacterales; family UBA10450; genus Udaeobacter. The sequence goes on from QHPE01000135.1 coordinate 12,225, forward strand.
CGGCCGGATCTGGGTTGACCCTGCGAATCAAAACCACGTCTTTGGCGCTGGAGTCTACTTATGCGAATCGACGGATGGAGGATCGTCCTTTATAGGGCAATTCAGCCCTCACGCCGATGATCATGCCATGATCTGGGACCTCAAGGTACCGGGCCGAGTGTATCTCGGCAACGACGGTGGGACTTACCGCTCCGACGTCAACGGTTCACACGATCAGTGGACATTCGCTGTGAGCCAGCCTTTCACTCAGTTTTATAGCGTAGACGTAAGCGAACAAGACACGACCAGGGTGGTCGGCGGGGCGCAGGACAATGGCGTCAACCGTTCCTATGGTGGAGCGAGCTGGAATACGTACATCGGGGGTGACGGAGAAGAAGCGCTGATAGATCCAGCCGACCAGAACATGGTCTACGGCTGTAGTCAGTACGGAGAATGCAGTCGATCGACTAACGGTGGCACGACTAACAGCGACTTTACCGGAGCAACCGTATCATCAAGGCGGAACTGGTTCTCGCCACTTCAATTTGATCCGAGCAACTCAGCGGTCCTGTACTATGCCGGCAACCAGGTGAATCGATCCGCCGATCATGCCGTGCACTGGTCAGTTGTCAGTCCAGATCTGACCGGAGGACCTGGGCGCGACCCGAACTATCCTTTTGGTACCATCACGACCCTTGCTGCGGCAAAGATGGATTCCAATCGCTTGTTTGCCGGAACTGACGACGGCCGAGTGTGGTTCACGACCAACCTGGGAGTGAACTGGACCCGAGTGATCGATCCTAATTTACCTGGAACCTGGGTGACGCGCGTAGCCGCCGACCCAGCGAGTTCGAGCGTCGCTTACGCCACGTTCTCGGGTTTCCGTTCCGGAATGCAATTGCCCTATGTGTTAAAGACAATTGACGGTGGAACGACGTGGACGAGCATCGTCGGGAATTTGCCTCAAGCCCCCGTGAATGACGTTGTCGTGGTAGGCTCGAGCTTGTATGTGGCCACTGACGTTGGCGTATTCGCGTCCGATGATGGCGGAACCACTTGGTCCACTGCCGGGGCGAAGCTGCCAAATGTTCCGGTGACCGATTTGGAGTACGTGGCGGCTTCGAATTCCCTCTATGCAGCGACATTCGGACGAGGAATTTTCAGTCTCACTCTTCCGCCGTAATCAAGAGTTACTATTGGACCTGGCTAAGACTGTTACCGCACGACTGTCAGGATGAGGTCGTTTCCGCCGCTGCTAGCGTAGCTCACCTAATGGCTTGACATAATCTCAGTTCCAAAAATGAAGTCTGAATTAGGTTGAGCGATTGTCTCAATCCAAGTTGTGAGAGTCGGCGGCAAACATTTTCGAACCATCTGGTTGAAGCCAGAGGAGCAACGCGTGGTGCAGCTGATCGACCAGCGATTTTTGCCGCACCGTTTTGTGATCGAAGAAGTTCGCTCGGTCGAGCAGATGGCAGCTGCCATTCGCGACATGCATGTGCGTGGGGCGGGATTGATAGGTGCGAGCGCTGGCTACGGAATGTATCTGGCGGCAAACGAAGCGGCGTCGCGAAATTCATTCGATGACCACATGGCTCGCGCGGCGGCCCAGCTTAAGGCGACCCGGCCGACGGCAGTGAATCTTTCCTGGGCTGTTGAGCGGCAGTTACGGCATATCGCTGCTGGAAAAACTACGGATGAAAAAATGGCACTGGCACTGAGGAACGCCGAGCTAATCGCAGATGAAGATGCGGAGCATTGTCGGATGATCGGGCAACATGGATTGCGGGTCATTCGGCAAATCGCCGAACAAAGACCCGGTAGAACAGTCAATGTGTTGACTCACTGCAACGCGGGATGGCTGGCATTTGTTGATTATGGTTCAGCGACTGCGCCTATTTACGCCGCGCACGACAAGGGATTGCCGCTGCACGTGTGGGTCACAGAGACGAGACCGAGAAACCAGGGGTCGAAACTCACTGCGTGGGAGCTGGGCCAGCACGGTGTGGCGCATACCGTGATCGCGGACAGCGCGGCCGGGCATCTGATGCAACGTGGCGAAGTCGATCTGGCAATTGTCGGGTCCGACCGCACCACGTACACGGGAGATGTTGCGAACAAGATCGGCACGTATCTGGAGGCTGTGGCAGCGAAGGCCAATGATATTCCTTTCTATGTTGCGCTGCCTTCCTCCTCGCTTGACTGGCAAATGCGGGATGGGTTAAAAGAAATTCCGATCGAAAAACGCGGCGTCGACGAAATAAAATTCGCCGATGGCTGGTTTGATGGGCAACAGATCGCGGTGCGAATTGCGCCGGATGAAAGCCCCGCTGCAAACTACGGATTTGACGTTACGCCGAGACATCTGGTGACCGGATTAATTACTGAGCGCGGCGTGTGCGAAGCCAACGAGAACAGCATTTGCGCACTCTTTCCCGAGCACGCTCCGTGAGCGAGTACGTAAAGTTCACGTATCAGTGTGTGCATCGGGAGGTCGCGGCATTCGATCGGCTTGCGGAATTGAAGGAATGCCGGCGGAAACTTTGTCAGGTGCACTTCGTTGGGATGGACTCAAACGGAATCGGGTTTGGTAACCTGAGCGTCCGGGATGGCGCGACCGGCAATTTTTACATCACCGGTTCGGCAACCGGCGCTCTCGCAGAATTGACGGTGGCAGACTGCGTGCGGGTCGTGGCGTACGATTTCGAACAAAACTGGGTTGGCTACGAAGGCTCCGCGGTCCCTTCATCCGAATCGATGACGCATGCCGCGATTTACAAATCCGAACCGACGGCGTGTGCGGTGATTCATTGTCACGACTCAGTCTTGTGGCGGATGCTTCTCGACCGCGGCCCGACAAGTTCCAAGGCCGTTCCTCACGGTACGCCTGAAATGGCGTACGAAATCATCCGCCTCTTCGCGGTTAGCGATGTGCGAAGCAGGCAGATTTTCGTTATGGCCGGACACGAAGATGGGATTGTCGTTTTTGGAAGGAATCTCGAAGAGGCGTTTGGTGTCCTGATGCGCGCACGAGATTTGCCGCCGCCGCCGTGCGATGCTGGCCGGCAATATGCCCGCGCTCCCCGACAACCCGCGGAATGAATTTCCTCACAACTATGAAACCGGCTCGCGAGAAGGGGAACGCGAGCATGTTGCTCGCTCAAGCCGACATGTTGTCGGCTTGCATGACCGGGCTTGCGTTGACAGCGATTTGCGTGGACGTACGCTGCGCACGCAAATGCATGAGAGCGCTCCGGATCGGAACGAAAATGCGAGCGTCACGCGCCGCAGATTTCTTGGAATCAGTCTGGTGATTGGGGTCTCGGTTCTGGCGGGGAAACCCGATCCGAGCTGTGGAGCTGACGCAACAATACCATCAAATATGGCTACAAATCCGACGTTTAGTTTGGGCGGCGATTTTACCGTGAATCGGCTTGGTTTTGGTGCAATGCGTGTCACAGGACAAGGCATTTGGGGTTGGCCGCCCGA
>QHPE01000056.1:0-276 GCA_003218945.1 Verrucomicrobiota bacterium
TGCCGCGATGGTCGTGCCAATCATCCCTACGACGAAATAAAGCGTCAGTCGGAACGGCCCCCACGCGCGTTCGAGACCTTCGCCTACGAACCAGAGAAACCAGAGCGCGAGAAGCACCCACAGTGGACTGAACGTCTGCGGAATGAAGATATAGGTGACGAGGCGCCAAACCTGGCCTCGAAGAATCAAAGCTGGATCGAGCGTGAGAAGCGATTCAAAGCCGCGATTAAGATAAACCAGCACATAAACCAGCGCGGTAAAGCCAATCACGATCCG
>QHPE01000056.1:304-10830 GCA_003218945.1 Verrucomicrobiota bacterium
AGAAAACCAAAACGGCGTTCGAGTTTATCCAGCCAGGTCATTGCGATTTAGCCGAGATTAATTGTTCACACAAAGAACACAAAAGACTCAAGGCGACCACAATTTAAGTGATCTTTGTGACTTTTGTGCTCGTTGTGTGAGACATAACCTTTACCGGCGTTTCGTTGGCGATTAGCTTGGCGCGTGAGCGAAAAAAGAACGCCGCTTTACGACGAGCATATGCGGCTTGGCGCAAAGATGGTCCCATTCGCCGGCTGGCTAATGCCGGTGCAATACACCGGCATCGTCGACGAACATCAGGCAGTGCGGAACAATGTTGGCGTCTTCGACATCTCGCACATGGGCCAGTTCGTCGTGGCTGCGACGCCCTCGTCGCAGAAAGTCGGCGGCGAGGGCGCCGCCGCCACCTGGCTCAATAGCATGCTGACCAACAACGTCGACAAGCTCGACGTCGGCATGGGTCAGTACACGTTTTTGCTCAACGACCGCGGCGGGATCATTGATGACCTGATTGTGTATCGCACCGACGAGCAGAAGTACCTGCTCGTCGTGAATGCGGCTCGCGTGGATGAAGATTTTGCGTGGCTGCAAAATCATCTGAAGGAAACCGGCGCTGCTTGCCAGCTAACAAGTCGCAGCGCGGATTTTGGCGCTGTAGCGATTCAAGGCCCGCACACCACGGCATTATTTCATGCGGTCTTCGGTAAAAACATCGAGCTCCGGCCACGAAACCACATTGCCGATGTTCCATTTGGCACAACGAACGTTTCGGTCGCCCGCACCGGCTACACCGGCGAGGATGGCGTTGAAGTTTTCTTTCCTGCAAACGACGCGGTGAAGTTTTGGAGCGCCGTGCTTGAACTAGGCCAGCCGCTCGAAATCAAGCCGTGCGGCTTGGGCGCGCGCGATACGTTGAGACTGGAGATGTGCTACCCGCTTAACGGTTCCGATCTCTCGCCGGAACGAAACCCGATCGAGGCAGGACTCGGATTCTTCGTCGATCTAAAAAAAACAGACTTCGTCGGACGCGACGCGTTGTTGAAGACAAAAGAATTCGGCCCTCGTGAAAGGCTGGTACCGTTCCGGATGAAGGAGAAAGGTCCGCCGCCGCGGCCGCACTACGCCGTTTTTCGCAATGGCGAGCGCATTGGGGAAGTGACGAGCGGCACCCTTTCTCCGAGCTTGAACTGGGGCATCGGCATGGCGTATGTGTCGTCGGCGCACGCGAAGATCGGCGCAGAGATCGATATTGAAATTCGAGGCCAAAAGTTCCCCGGTACCGTGGAAAAAAAACCTCTCTACAGAAAACCAGCATCATGATCATCCCGGACGATTTGCTCTACACCGAAAGCCACGAATGGATTAAGCGCGAAGGCGACAACATCCGCGTGGGCATAACCGATCACGCGCAATCGGAATTGACCGACGTAGTGTAGTTCGGGCTACGTAAGATCGGCCGCCAGGCAAATGCCAACGAACCGATCGCGGTCGTCGAATCAGTGAAAGCGGCAAGCGACATCTACGCGCCGGTGAAAGGCACAGTTGTCGAAGCGAACAAGGCGCTCGAAGCCGACCCGGGCTTGATCAACCGCGAACCGCACGGGCAAGGGTGGATATTCGTTCTCAAGATCGACAACGCCGACGATCTTAAAAATCTGAAAGACGCTTCCGCTTACAAAAAGCAGATTGGTTGAAACCAAAATTTTTTCGAACGCCGGCGGATTTCCGAATCTGGCTGGAGGAGAATCACCCGACGGCGACCGAGGTTTCGGGAAAGCCTAGCATCACATGGCCAGAGTCGGTAGATGAAGCACTTTGCTTCGGTTGGATCGACGGAATTCGTAAGCGCGTTGACGAAATCAGCTATCAAATACAGCGCAACTAACATCAAGCGCGCGAAAGAGCTCGCTCCAGAGAGACGAATGCGATCGACCGGCTTAAAGGCATTCGCGGCGAGGATTGAGAACAAGTCAGGCATCTATTCATACGAACAACGAAATACCGAGTTGACACAGCGATACGCAAGGCTGCTGAAGAAGAACAAAGCAGCATCGAACTTTTTCAAAAACAGCCGCCGTCGTATCGAAAAATGATCGGCTGGTGGATTATCAACGCCAAGAAAGAAGAAACGCGAATGGCTCGTCTTGCAAAATTAATCAGCGAGTCTGCGAAAGGAAAACGCCTGCTTCAATAGCGGTCAGCGTTTGCTGAAGAGCAGCTCAGCTATGACAGACCAGAGACGGCAATATTGATAAGCAGCGCGAGAATGATCGTGTTGAACCCGAACGAGAGAACGCTGTGGAATAAAGTGATGCGGCGCATCCGGCGCGAGGTGATCTGCACGTCCGACACCTGACAGGTCATTCCGACCACAAGCGAAAAATATGCAAAATCAAAGTAATCCGGCGGCCGATCGCCGGGGAAAATCAGCCCGCCGGCATGCCGATTCACGCCAGGTTCATCGCTATCGCCGTAAAACGCATGCGCATAACGCAAGCCATAAACCGTATGAACCAGCGCCCAAGAAAAGATCACGGTCATCAACGTGAGCAACAGGTGAACAATGAAATGCCCGTCCGTTTGACTCCTTTTCACGCTGACGAGAAATCCGACAGCGAACAGCGCAGCGGATGCGGTCACCACGACGAAAAGGAAAACCAGGAAGCGACTGAGATCTTGTTGCTGCGCTATTTGGCGTATTTTGCGCTGCGGTGTCGTCACTATTGTCACCCAATCAAGCGCAAGGATAACGACAGCGACTGCATTCCAACCTGCAATTGCCGCGCTCCAGATACGAAGATGTCCCCGCGCGGCAAAGAAAACCGCCGCACCGGTGGCCAATCCCAGCCCGAGGCGATGCCGCGCATCCTGACGCGAAATAAGATCGACAAGGCGCACCTTAGCGGCTGGTTTTCTTTATCGCGAACCCGAGATATCCCCACCGGCCCCATTCGTAATGCGAGGTGCGCTGTTCGTCGCGGCGGCCCGTTTTTCTCTCGTGCGCGTACGTGTTCGCCATGAATTCAGGAAATGCGGCATTCATCTGCACGTCGTGCGATACGAGTAATCCACCGTCACGCAGGCGCGGCCAAAATTGTCGAAACTCCCAGAGCATATGGCGATAGCTGTGCGAACTGTCGTGCAGAAACATGTCGATGGACGGCGGTAATTGGCTTCGTTTGAGGAAGTCTTCGATTCTACCACGCATCGCGATGAACGATGCCGCGGATCGCAATTCGTCTGGAATCAACGCGCCTTGTTCGCAATCCTGGCTCAATTCGATGCTGTAAAGCTTCGCCGTGGCCAGCTCTTCGTCAGCAAACGCTTTCAAGATGAACGCCGAAGACATGCCAATAAACCCGCCCGACTCGACGACCACCGCCGGGCGTAGCCAGCGGGTCAATCCATAGAGCGTTGTGCAATCGAGTGCGCCCATCACTCCCTCCGCGCCGTAACCGTCACGGCGACGGATCATTTCCGCCATGAAATCGCTCGCTCGAATTTCCTGTGCGAAACGCGCAATGGCATCCCACATGGAGTAAAAGGACGTCGATGGCGACGAGCTCTCAGCCGTCCGCTTCAATTCACGGCGCTGAGGCAGTTGGAATACGCGCATCTTCTGCTGATTCGGAAGGGAACATTCGCCGAGCTTCATACTGGCGCGAGTGGTTATTTCGGACAACCGGTACGGTCGGCGTGCTGTCCCAACCGTGTACCCGCAGCGCGGCGTCCATACCGGAATCGCCCCTTTTCTCCTAGCTAAGCTGTGCTTAACTTTTGTTTTCCCCATGAGCAGTAAACCCAAGCCGCGCGACGCGGAACTGAACTTTGAGGGCGCAATGGATCGGCTCGAGAAAATTGTCGAACAAATGGAATCGGGTAAATTGCCCCTTGAAGATCTGATTGTACGCTATGAGGAAGGGATGAACCTGGTAAAAATCTGCCAGGAACGCCTCGCCAATGCCGAGCAGAAGATCGAAATCATTGCTCGCGATAGCGCCGGCAAACCAGTAATAAAGGAATTCGAACCGGCCGAGGATCGGGCCGCTCCCGGGAAACCAGTAGCCGAATCGGACAGCACCAATGACGAAATCAATCTCTTCTGAAAATCCCCAAACCATCGAGACTCCAGAGGCACCGAAGCGCTTGCTGGATGGAATCCGTTCGCCGGCCGACATTAAGGCACTGCGCGAACAGGATCTGCCGCAGCTTGCGCAGGAAGTACGCGACGACTTGATCAAAGTTCTCTCGCAAACCGGGGGGCACCTCGGCCCGAATCTTGGGGTTGTTGAGTTGACCATCGCATTGCATCGAGTGTTCGACACCCCGCGTGACCGATTTGTGATGGACGTCAGCCACCAGGGTTACGTGCACAAAATGTTTACCGGCCGGCTCGAGCGATTTGACACCATGCGTCAATTCGGCGGGCTCAACGGCTTTCTGTTACGCACCGAAAGTGAGCACGATTGCTATGGCGCGGGTCATGCAGGAACCGCGCTTTCCGCAGGACTCGGCATGGCCGTCGGGCGCGACTTGCGGGGCGGTGACGAGAACATCGTGGTCGTGGCAGGCGACGCCGCGTTTACGTGCGGAATCAGTTACGAAGCGCTGAATAACGTCAAAGCGCACACAAAGCGGTTTATCGTCGTCCTGAATGACAACGAATGGTCAATCGCCAAAAACGTCGGCGCAATCGCAAGTTATCTCAATACTATCGTGACCAGCCCGACGTTCGCGCATCTTCACGACAAAGCCCGGCATTTCGTCGAAACGATTGCCGGAAAATCCGTCGCAGAGTTTGCGCACAAAGTCGAGGAAAGCGTCAAAGGCTTGCTCGTGCCGAGTGTCATCTTCGAGGAACTCGGCCTGCGCTATTACGGTCAGATCGATGGACACGACATTCCTCTGCTCATCCGGACATTTGAGTTCTTAAAAACGCAGGAAGAGCCCGTTCTGCTACACATCCTGACGCAAAAGGGCAAGGGCTACGCTCCGGCACTTAAGCAGCCGGATAAATTTCACGGGCTCGGCAAATACAAGATCGAAAGCGGCGAGACTGCGCCGACGCCTACGCCGACGTATTCGGAAATCTTCGGCAAAACGCTGGCGAAGTTTGCGGAGACAAATCAAAAGCTCGTCGCAATTACCGCCGCAATGCCGAGCGGCACTGGGCTATCGCATTTTGCCAAGGCGCATCCGAGCCGCTATTTCGATGTAGGTATCGCTGAAGAACACGCCACGCTTTTTGCCTGCGGCCTGGCGACACAGGGTTTGCAGCCGTTCCTTGCGATTTACTCCACTTTTTTCCAGCGCGCGTACGACATGGCGATTCACGATATCGCCATTCAAAATCTGAACGTGAAACTCTGCATGGACCGCGCTGGACTAAGCGGCGACGATGGCCCAACACACCATGGATTATTCGACATCGGTTACCTGCGACACGTCCCCAATTGGGTGCACATGCAGCCGAAGGACGAGGACGAATTCGTGGACATGCTCTGGACAATGTTGCATTACAATTCCGGGCCAATCGCGATTCGTTATCCGCGCGGCTCGGGGACGGGCGCAAAAATCAAACCCGAACCGCGGCTCCTGGAGATTGGCAAGGCCGAGGTCGTACAGCATGGGCGCGACGTGGCTATCTTCGGTCTCGGCGCAATGTTCGAAATTGCCGAAGAAGCCGCGCGCAAGCTGGAAGAAAAAGGAATTTCAGTTGCGCTCATTAATCCGCGCTGGATCAAACCGATGGACACCGGCACGCTCGAATTTTTCGCGAGAAGTGTGGACGTCGTCTGCACGATCGAGGATCACGTTTTGTATAACGGTTTCGGATGCGCCGTCATGGAACATCTGCACTCGCAAATGATCAATACACCGGTCGTGCGCATCGGCTGGCCTGACCAGTTCATCGAACACGGCGCGGTTCCCATTCTTCGTAAAAAACACGGCATCACAGCGGATGCGCTGGTGGAAAAAGTTCTGCCACTTCTGCGCAAAAAATCTGCTGTTCGGCCTTCTGTCGCTTAAGATCTTCCGGAATGCCAGCGCGCATCAATGTGTTCGCGAACATAGCGGATTTCCGTCCTCTTGGTCCTACAAAAAGCGAAGGACGCCTTCGTCTCCGAAAGCGCCCTCCATAGTTTCGATGGCGATAAGCCGAATTCTGTCCGACTGAATTCTCAGCCGGGATGATCATTCATCTCATCCGTCCTGCATGCGCGGGACGAATGCCCGGTCCCGCCATCGCGGAACCGCAATGCGACAGTACCCGAGGATTGGCGGGCCGGCTACCCTTCCTCTGTTTTGTCTTGCACCGCATGGGGTTTTTCGTGCCTCGCGAATCGCTCCGCGAGCGGTGAGCTCTTACCTCGCCTTTTCACCCTTACCTGCGCTTTTCTCAAAGAACCGGCGGTATGTTTTCTGTGACACTCTCCGTCAACCCCGACTTGCGTCGGGGTTGCCCGCGTATTTTACGCGGCATGCTGCCGTATGGTGTTCGGACTTTCCTCCAGCGAATCCCGCCAACGCGAGACTCACCAGCGATCATCTGCCATCGGCCGACAATATAGCATAAACACAAAAATCTGGAACCCAGCAAACCAGAAGAAAGCAGGGATTCGAAACAAATTTCCTGGCTTCCTGGTTTCCAGATTCAGAATGGGGATGGCACGGTTACCAGAAAAATGATAATCATTGCCAGCGCGATGATCAGCTTGGCGAGCATGGCGCCAATGTTCCCGAGCAAACTTCCCCACCCCGCGCGGCCAGCGTCAATCATGCGTTTCCCCGCGATGATTTCACCGATGATCGCGCCAATCACTGGACCAACAAACAGGCCGATCAGGCCGAAGAACAATCCGACTACTGCCCCCAGAATCGCGCCGAATGTTCCGCATTTGGTTGCGCCGAAATATTTCGTACCGAAATAGCCAGCGAGAACATCGAGCGCGTACGTCGCGAGCGTTAGCAGCACGAGGACAATTATCGTGTACCAGCCAATGCTCTTGTCCGGGCCGAGCATGATCCGATGAATGATCGCAGCGGCGAGAATAATGGTGGTGCCTGGGAGAACCGGCGCGACAGTGCCGATCAAGCCGGCAGCGAACAGCACAATCGTCAAAAGCCACCAGAACAGTTCCATGCACCGTAAATCGTGATTCGAGAATCGAGAATCGTCGAGCAGACCCTTTAACGATGTAACGATTCACGCTTCACGAATCTCGATCTCCTTTGACCCCGCAGTTGTCGATCTTATACTGAGTTTCCCCCGCTTAAACTCAAACCGGAGGATTGTTTATGCCACTTGCTGTTGGAACCAAAGCGCCAGACTTCGCCTTATCGACAAAAACCGCTGACGGGCCGAAGCAAATCAGGCTTAGCGAGAATTTCGGGAAAGGAAACACACTGCTGCTTTTCTTTCCGATGGCGTTCACGGGCACATGCACCACCGAAATGTGCGAGGTCAGCGCGGGCCTGAATGCCTATACCGATTTGAATGCTGCCGTTTACGGAATCAGCGGGGACAATCCGTTTGCGCAGGAGGCGTGGGCGCAGAAAGAGAAGATCACAGTGCCGCTCCTGAGTGACTACGAACATAAGGTCGCGAAGGAGTATGGCGTGATGTACGACTCGTTCCTGCCGCAAATGAATCTCGGCATGAGCGGCGTGCCCAAGCGCTCTGCGTTCATCGTCGACAAGAACGGGGTGATCCAATACGCCGAGAGCAATGACGACGCGCGGCAGTTGCCAAATTTCGAGAAAATCAAGGCGAAGCTCGAAGAACTGAAATGAGCTCGCACCGAGAACGAAGGCCACAACGGTTCAACAATGTAAAAACTCCTGTCTTTGCGTCCGTTGCGGCCGTCGTGCGATAAATTATGACTGACGAATTTAAAGCGCTAAAGAAATTCGATGCCGGCAAAGGCCGTGAAGGACTCTTTTTCTCATTACCGGCGCTGGAAGAGCAAGGAATCGGGAAAATTTCGCGGTTGCCGGTGAGTATCCGGATTGTCCTCGAATCAGTGCTGCGCAACTGCGACGGGAAGAAGGTCCGGGGCAAAGATGTCGAATCGCTTGCGAAATGGAACGCGAAATCACCCGCGAACGAAGAGATACCATTCGTCGTTGCGCGCATTGTTTTACAGGACTTCACTGGAGTTCCGCTGATTGTCGATCTCGCGGCAATGCGCAGCGCCGTGCAACGGCTCGGACGCGACCCGAAAATCATCGAGCCGCTCGTGCCGGTTGATCTAGTGGTCGATCACTCCGTGCAGGTCGATTTTTTCGGTTCGCCGCGCGCGTTGGAACTCAATTTGGAAATGGAGTTCAAGCGCAATCGCGAGCGTTACCAGTTTCTTAAGTGGGGTCAGCAAGCGTTTAAGACGTTCCAGCTCATTCCGCCGGGAATCGGCATCGTGCATCAAGTGAATCTGGAATACCTCGCGAAAGGCGTGTTGAGCCACAAGTCGGAAGTCAGAGGTCAGAAGTCGGAAATCTTTTTCCCCGATACACTGGTTGGCACGGATTCGCACACGACCATGATCAACGGTCTTGGCGTGGTTGGTTGGGGCGTGGGCGGAATTGAGGCGGAAGCCGGGATGCTCGGGCAGCCGGTTTACTTTTTGACGCCGGAAGTGGTGGGTGTGCACCTGACCGGACAATTGCGCGAAGGAGTGACCGCGACCGATCTCGTGTTGCACATCACGCAGTTGCTGCGCGCGCAAAAAGTGGTCGGCAAATTTGTAGAGTTTTACGGTGAGGGCGCCGCATCGTTGCCGGTGCCTGACCGCGCAACCATCGGTAATATGTCGCCCGAGTACGGTGCGACCATGGGTTTTTTCCCGGTTGACCACGAGTCAGTAAATTATTTACGGGCGACCGGACGCGGCGAAGAAGAATGCCATGCTTTCGAGAATTACTTTCGTACGCAGAAGATGTTTGGCATGCCGCGAAAAGGCGAAGTTGATTACAGCGTCGATATCGATTTGGATCTGGCGGACGTGCAGCCAAGCGTCGCCGGACCGAAGCGCCCGCAGGATCGGATCAATTTGCCGGAGCTCGGGAGAAAGTTTCGTGAACTCCTTGAAACACCGGTGCACGACGGCGGCTACGGAAAGAAACAGGTCGATCTTCGCGAAAAGCATGTCGTGGAATTGAATGGTAGCGCGCCGCAAAACGGCGCAATGTTTTCTACCGATACCAAGGAGGATCAGGGAATAAGACCCGGTGAAGCACTTAACGTCCTCGAGATGGTTGCAAACCGACCAACACCCGATCCGGGCAAAGAAATTGAAGCTGAATCCAGCCAGGTATTCCTACGTGGGCGTACTCACATTGGCCACGGCAGCGTCCTGATCGCCGCGATAACGAGCTGCACAAACACAAGCAACCCAAGCGTGATGATTGCGGCTGGATTGTTGGCGAAAAAAGCAGTGGAGCGCGGTCTGCGCGTCGATCCTGGCGTGAAAACGTCGCTTGCACCCGGGTCGCGCGTTGTTTCCGATTACTTGGAAAAGACCGGCCTCCAAACATTTCTCGACCAGCTCGGATTCAATCTCGTCGGCTACGGTTGCACGACTTGCATCGGCAACTCGGGCCCGCTGCATCCAAACATCGAGAAGACGATCCAAAAATACGATCTGGTTGCAGCTTCGGTTCTTTCGGGAAATCGGAATTTTGAAGCCCGCGTGCATCAGCATATCAAAGCGAATTTTCTGATGTCGCCGCCGCTGGTTGTCGCCTTTGCCCTCGCCGGCCGAATTAATATCGATCTTTCCCGTGACCCGCTTGCCAAGGACAAGGACGGCAAGGAAACTTTTCTTCGCGATCTCTGGCCAACTCTTAGCGAGATCCAGCATACGATGCAGAGAGCGCTCACACCCGAAACGTTCCGCAAATTTTATCGCGACTTCGCAGAGCAAAATCCGAAGTGGAACGAAGTTCCATCGAGCACAGGCGACATTTACGAGTGGGACGCGAAAAGCGATTACATTCATGATCCGCCGTTCTTCGAAGACTTTTCGATGGAGCCCGGCCACATCGCCGAAATCCGGAGCGCTCGCGCGCTTGGCATTTTCGGCGACACCGTCACGACCGATCACATTTCGCCTGCGGGAGCGATCAAAGAGAGTTCCCCCGCCGGAAAATATTTGATGGCCCGCGGAATTCAGCCGCGCGATTTCAACAGTTACGGCAGCCGCCGCGGCAATGATCTAGTCATGACCCGCGGCACATTCGCGAATGTGCGAATCAAAAACTTGATGGTGCCCGGAACGGAAGGCGGCGTCACGAAATATTTCGGTGGCGCGACCGTCCCGGTTGCGAAGGAGCGCAAGTCCACCACGGCAGATTCGTCCCGCGGCAAGCCAGAGGCTCGCGCTATTTTAGAAGGCGAACAGATGTCGATCTTTGATGCGGCGATGAAATACGCAGAAACAAGAACTCCGTTGGTCATTCTCGCCGGTCACGAATACGGGACAGGTTCATCGCGCGATTGGGCGGCGAAAGGGACGCGTTTGTTAGGC
>QHPE01000080.1 GCA_003218945.1 Verrucomicrobiota bacterium
TGCGGCCGTCATCAAATGAATCACGGAAACTTTTTCTCCGAGCTGAAGCGGCGAAATGCAGGAAGGCAAGGACGTTGTTTCTGCGGCATTTACTGGCTCGTCGTCTCCGGCCTCGCGACATGATGATTTCGAGGATGCTTTCGGGGCCGGCGTTTCTTTTGGACGCGAACCGAGTGAACGCCAACGGCAAATTACCGGCCATGAATCAACTTGAGAAATGGCACGCGGATGGAGTGATCAGGCTCAAGTTCCCTGAACATGCGCAGAGCGAGGCAGAGGCAAGCGGGAATGCGCGACGCACACGAAAAGCTCGCGAGTATCTGATACCACAGACTTATATTACCACCGACGAAGAACGAGAGCGTTTGCAAAAGATAGAACGAATAATTTTTGGCGATGCACCATTGTCCCCGCAGGACAAAAATGATGCGCTCAATGTTTTCAACGCCCACAAATGCTTTGGGATTCTTGTCACCGCTGACGGAGCACTAGTTAATGCAGCTGACCGGCTGCGCGATGAACTTCGCGCTGTAGTTGTCATGAGCGATGAAAGCGCCGTGGAGCAAGTACGGAAAAGGATACGCGTGCGGGATAAGATGGCGCGAGCGGATGCCGCACGCGAAGGCTGTCCACTACCTGATTGGGTCGGGCAAGACTGACCTATGGATTTATGTCGGTGGATTGGATAGAGGCGCAGCAGAAAGCCGCACGCACCGCACGATGGGCCGTGACGATGGTGAAGGTGCGTATCCGACAGGTTGTTTCGCGGACACGCTGGCAACTCGTCACGTTCTATGGAAAGGCCGGTAGCGAGTCGGTCGGTGTTGTCGATCTGCTAGCAATCCGCAAAGACCACAGGGAACCGTATCCGGGCAGTAGGCGCGGCGACTGCTTGCAGATAATTCTTATTCAAGTCAAGGGTGGCAGCGCCGCCAAGCCAACTTCCGAAGACGCGACAAGGTTGCGCATAGTTGCGAAGAGGCATGGTGCTTGCCAAGTCCTCCTTGCAACATGGAAGAAGGGAAGGGCGGCGCGTTTCTTTCGATTGCGCCGGGCAACTGCCAGCGATCCTTGGACGGAAACCACGAGCCTCGATTCGGTTTTTCGATGACTGCCGTGAAGCTTACGAACAGCGCGGCATCATCCACTTGTGAGTGCATATCCGGTTCCAGTTCCCCTTGTGTTCAGTTCTTGGCAATGCGTCGAAGAGTGCAGCAGGCCAGCCAATTTTCCTGGCGAGAGGAGGGGTTTACTCGATTCGGCCATGTCCTGTTCGTCCTTCGCTCGCGGCAAAAAGAATAGGCTAGAGAGGGTTGCGCTCAGCTAGTAGAGTCGCGCGTCATGGCTGACGAGCACAAGGCTAAGCGGCTGGAGATTGCGCACGTGCTCTTCATGGACATCGTCGGTTACTCCAAGCTGCTGACCGACGAACAATCAGAAGCGCTTCAGGAGCTGAACCAGATTGTGCGTAGCACCGAAGCGGCGCGAGACGCTGACGCCGCTGGGGGGCTTACGATTTTGCCGACAGGCGATGGCATGGCGCTGGTTTTCGCCGGGTCCGTGGAGGAACCAGTCGAATGCGCTTTGGAGATCAGCCAGGCCTTGCGCGCGGAGCCGAGTCTGCCCGTGAGGATGGGGATCCACAGCGGCCCGATCCACCACTTAACGGATGCAAACGGGCGCGAAAACATCGCTGGCGTAGGCATCAACATCGCGCAGCGCGTGATGGATTGCGGCGACGCCGGCCACATTCTTGTTAGTAAACGCGTCGCGGACGATCTCGCACAACAACGCCGCTGGCAGCCTTACCTTCATGAACTCGGCGACGTGGAAATGAAACACGGAGTTGTCGTCTCGCTGGTTAATCTTTACGCCGAGACAATTGGCAATCCTACGCCACCGTCGCGACTCGGAAAAACGCGCGGAGGTGTTCGTGCCTTCTCGAAAGGCGCGCGCAAAGGACTCTCTCCCGTTGCGCGCGCGATCTTTCTGATCGTGGGATTGCTCATCGCACTCACCTTCATGCTTGCCATTGTGTCAGTGATTTTTGCGCCAGCGATTATGCGCACGCTGGACCAGCGTCGGTCAGCGACCCTGCCTCAACCGACCGCCACAGCGGTTCCTTCGTTGGCCGATACCATTAAGAGCGCAGTCGCCAAGCAGATCACCGATGAGTTGCAGGGCGAACTTTCTCGTAAAAAAAACGCCGCGGTTCAGCCAGCCTCTGCCGGTGCGGCGATCCCGGAAAAAAGCATCGCTGTTCTGCCGTTCGACAATCTTAGCCGCGACCCGGACAACGCTTACTTTTGTGAAGGCGTGCAGGACGAGATTCTCACTCGTCTGGCAAAGGTATCGGACTTGAAAGTCGTTTCGCGCACATCGACGCAGCATTTCAAAAGCTCTCCAGATAATCTGCCGCAGATCGCGAAGCAGTTGGGTGTGGTGCACGTCCTCGAAGGCAGTGTGCAGAAGTCTAACGACCAGGTGCGCGTGAATGTTCAGCTGATCAACGCGCTGACCGACGCGCACCTTTGGGCTGAAACCTTCGATCGAAAACTGACTGATATCTTTGCGGTCGAGAGCGAGATCGCGAAAACGATTGCCGACACGTTGCAAGCAAAGTTAACCGGCTCGGAAAAAACTTCGATTACGAAGATTCCGACTGCGGATCCGGAAGCGTATGAGCTCTATCTCAAGGGCAAATATTTTTGGAACAAGCGGACCGCCGCCGACCTGCGGAAATCGATCGACTATTTCAATCAGGCGATCGCCAAAGATCCGAAATATGCCCTTGCTTACGCCGGTCTCGCGCAAGCGTGGATGGTGCTGCCGGCTTACAACGGCGGCGCACCGACTGATTGTACCCCGCGAGCCCAAGCCGCTGCGCAAAAGGCCCTCTCATTAGACCAGGACTCATCTGACGCGATAGCTGTTGTTGCTTCTGCCAACGCTGAATACGATTTCGATGTCGCGGCCGCGCGATCGCAATACGAGAGGGCGATTCGATTAAACCCAAATGACGCAACCGCTCATCATTGGTTTGCTACCGATGTCCTGGCCACCAGCGGACAGCACGCACAGGAGTTGGCGGAAATGAAACGTGCGCTTGAGCTCGATCCGCTTTCGCTCACCATCAATACGAATCTTGGTAATGCTTATCTACATAACGGCCGTCTCGACGATGCGATCGCGCAGTTTCGGAAAACCATCGACATAGATCCCAATTACTATTTTGCGCAATGGAGCTACGGACTCGCTTTAGAGCTTCAGGGAAAAAATCCGCAAGCAATTGCTCAATACGAACGAGCAAGCGAGCTGACCGACGATCCAATTCCTCTAGCCGTACTTGGGCGCGCTTATGGTCTCGCCGGCCGCAAATCGGATGCCGAGAAAATTTTTGCGCGACTGCGCCAGTCGCGTGCGCAACGTTACACACCTGCGTACACACTGGCGTTAGTCGCTCTCGGTTTGGGCGAACGCCCGGAAGCGCTTAATTGGTTGGAAGAAAGCTATCGCGAACACGACGGCAATAACATCACAGCAATCCGCATCGATCCATTGCTCGCGTCGCTGCATGGCGATCCGCGTTTTGAAGTGCTTGCAGAGAAAATTGTACCAGCGAGTGAATTCAAAGGAGCAACCGCTTCGAAATGAAGTCGGCGACTCTTTTCGCTGAGCTGAAGCGGCGCAATGTTTATAAGGTCGCCGTCGCGTACGCAGTAGTCGGCTGGGTAATCGCGCAGATCGCCACCCAGATTTTTCCCTTCCTGGAAATTCCGAACTGGGTGGTGCGTCTGGTTATCGTGCTGATCGCAATCGGGTTTCCGATCGCGCTCGTGATCGCATGGGCGTTTGAAGCGACACCGGAGGGAATCAAACGAACAGAAGTCGCTGACGCGATGCCGACAACAAGGAACCACAAAAGACACGCCTGGATTTATATCGTGATCGTTGGCGCGGCGTTTTCGATCGGATTGATTTTTATCGGTCGCTACACGGCCCGAAATACCGCCGGTGGGACTCGCGCCGAGGCGGCGACAGGTTCATTGATTCCCCAAAAATCAATCGCGGTATTGCCGTTCGAAAATCTGAGCGACGACAAGGGTGCCGCTTATTTCGCCGACGGCATTCAGGATGAAATCCTGACAAAGCTCGCAAGCATCGCCGATTTGAAAGTGATCTCGCGCACTTCTACGGCGAAATACAAGAGCAAGCCGGAGGACCTGAAGACAGTTTCGCAACAGCTCGGCGTTGCCAATGTTCTGGAAGGCAGCGTGCAAAAGGCGGCCGATAAAGTACGGGTGAACGTGCAGCTCATTGATGCGCGGGCCGATTCACATCTTTGGGCCCGAAGTTACGACCGCGATATCAAGGATGTCTTTGCGGTGGAAAGCGAAGTGGCGCAGGAAATCGCCGACTCACTGCAGGCGAAACTTTCCCCGGCCGAAGCCAAGACTCTCGCAGCGACACCGACAAAGGACACCGTTGCCTACGATCTTTTTTTGAGAGCCGAACACGAGGAACGTCTCGCCGAGAATTCACTTAGCCCGGAATCTTACGAACAAGCCGCTGCCTGGTACCAACAGGCTATCGCCCGCGATCCGAATTTCGCACTCGCCACGGCTCGTCTCGTTCGGAACCGGATGGACCGTCATTGGTTCCTCGAGCAAATGACCGACGCCGAGCTGGCGGAAGTCCACAGCATGGCCGAGCACGCCATCGCGCTCGCACCGACTCTTGCCGAAGCGCACGTTGCACTCGGCAACTATTTTTACCACGGTTATCGGCAGTACGAACAAGCGCTCACCGAGTTCGAGCGCGCGTTGCAATTGCAACCGAATGCTGCCACTGCGGTCGAGTATTCCGGTTACGTCCATCGCCGGCAAGGCCAATGGGCACGTTGTTTGGACGAGTTCAAAAGAGCCCTCGAAGAGGACCCGCGCAATGCGTTGCTCGCGGGAAATGTAGCTGCCACTTACGTCACTTTGCGGATGTGGAAGGAAACGGAGCGCGCCGCCCAGCATACGCTCGAACTTGATCCTCGCTCGGCCGAAGGCATGCGCGCGTTGCTCGACAGTTTTGTCCGTGGAAGCGGTGACGTCACTGAAGCGCAACGGGTCCTGGCAACATTTCCGGCAGAAAACAAAATCCTTCTCACCGCTGACTTCGGCGATGTCTCAAATGTGATGGGTGCTCGGGCTTATGTTTTTGTTCTCGCGCGCGATTTCAAGGCAGCGCTAAAAGGCTGGGAAGCTGCTGGCAGCACTGCTATCGATCAACGACACCAGCTCTCAGCCAGAGCCGCCATCCGAGTCTTGTCCGGCGGTCTCAACGGCGCGGAAGCGGAAACGGAGAAAGCAAGACAGCTGCTGGAGGAGAGATTGCGCGAGCGGCCTAACGAAATTTCTTCGATAACGCAATTGAGCTGGGTTTACCTTGCGCTCAAACGCGATCGTGAGTCGATCAATCTCGCACGGAAGGCCGCCGATCTGTTACCGCCGGAGAAAGATGCGCTCGATGGTAATATTCTCCAAGCTGGTCTGGCGGAACTTGAAGCTCGCACCGGAGCCGCATCCGACGCGATCGCAATTCTCCACCGGTTACTTACCATTCCCGCGGGTGAGACCGTTTCCATTGCGCGCTTAAAAATCGACCCGGTGTGGGACCCGATCCGCAACGATCCCGACTTCCAACAACTGCTCGCCGGTAAGGAACACGTAGGGCCCTAACAAGCACCTGATGAATGCGCGAAACTTTCTCGCCGAGCTGAAGCGGCGCAACGTTTACAAGGTTGCGGTCGCATACGCAGTCGTCGGCTGGCTTGTTATCCAGGTTAGCTCGACCGTGTTGCCGACGTTTCATGCGCCGGAATGGGTGGTGCAAACGCTCGTGGTGCTGGTGGCGATTGGATTCCCGATCGCGCTCGTGATCGCATGGGCCTTCGAACTGACACCGGAAGGATTGAAACGCGCGGAAGATGTCGATCTTGCAATGAAGAGACGCCCAAAATCTCACGCCTGGATCTACGTGGTGGCGGTCGGTGCAGTTCTTTCCATCGGTCTATTCATGCTCGGCCGTTACGGGTTTCGCGAGAAAAATTCCTCAACGGTTGAATTGCCAGCGAAATCGATTGCCGTTTTGCCGTTCGACAACCTGAGTGAAGACAAGAGCAACGCCTATTTCGCCGAAGGCGTGCAGGACGAAATCCTCACGCGTTTGGCGAAGGTCGCGGACCTCAAGGTGATCTCGCGCACGTCGACGCAGCATTTTAAAAGCGCGCCCGATAATTTGCCGCAGATCGCGAAGCAACTTGGCGTCATGAACATTCTCGAGGGCAGCGTCCAAAAAGCGAATGATCAGGTGCGCGTGAATGTGCAGCTGATAAACGCTTTAACTGACGCGCATCTTTGGGCAGAAACGTTCGATCGGAAGCTTACCGACATTTTCGCAGTCGAGAGCGAGATAGCGAAAACGATTGCCGATACGTTGCAGGCGAAACTAACCGGCTCGGAAAAAACCGCGATGTCGAAGAAACCGACCGCAAATCCGGAGGCGTACGAGCTTTATCTCAAAGGTCGGTTTTTCTGGAACAAGCGCACATCGGCCGATCTGCGGAAAGCGGTTGATTATTTCAATCAGGCCATCGCGAAAGACTCAAATTACGCGCTCGCTTACGCCGGCCTGGCCGACGCATTCGCGATGTATCCTGATTACGGCGTTGAAGCGCCAGCCGACGCGTACCCGCGCGCGAAAAGCGCGGCGATGAAAGCGCTCGAATTAGACAACACCCTCGGGCAGCCACACGCGGCGTTAGGCTTGGTTTACGCGAACTTTGAACACGATTTTGCAAAGTCGATCGGCGAATTCGAACGCGCGGCGCAGCTCGACCCAAATTATGCAACCGCGCATCAATGGATTAACACTGGGCTCGAACCGACCGGGCAATTCGATCGTTCGATCGCGGAAACGAAACATGCGATCGAGCTGGATCCGCTCTCGCTCATCATTAATGCCGATCTTGCCTACTCTTATTTTAACGCGCGCCGATTTGATGATGCACTCGCGCAAAGCCAGAAGACACTCGAGATCGATCCCAGCTTTCATGTGGCGCGAGGCTATCTTGGCTTGGCGTTGCAATTCAAAGGTCAGCTCGCCGAAGCGATTCCTGAATTTCGTACAGCCGCCGCATCCAATGATGAGCCCTTCAGCCAGGCATTGCTAGGCCAGGCATTAGCGCGCGCCGGCATGCGCGATGAAGCGCAGCGAATCTTGTCGCGACTCGAAGAACGCGCGCGCGATCATTTTGTCACCGGCTGGAGTCTGGCGGTAATTCGTCTTGCCTTGGGCGACAAAGAAGGCGCGCTCGCTGCTCTCGATTTAGCACTACAGCAGCACGCACCTGAGATCGTTCTGATCAAATATGATCCACTGTTCGACGATTTGCGGGGCGATCCGCACTTCGAAGCCTTGGTGCAAAAGGTTGTCGGCAAAGAGAAATGAGCCAACACAATTTCTTTGTCGAGCTAAAGCGGCGCAATGTCATCCGCATGGCGGGACTCTATCTCGTCGGCGCCTGGCTGGTCGTGCAAGTAGCCGGGACAGTGCTGCCCATGTTCGGGGCACCTGAGTGGCTTCCTCGCACCATCGTTGTTTTGCTGGCGATCGGGTTTGTTCCCGCCGTGATCTCTAGCTGGGTTTTCGAACTAACGCCGGAGGGCCTGAAGCGCGAGGAAGATGTGGAGCCAGGGCAATCGATCACTCCGCAGACCGGGCGACGGATGGACCGCATGATCATCGTGGCGTTGGTCCTGGCGCTTGGCTATTTTGCGTTCGACAAGTTCGTGCTCACGCCCAGGCGCGAGGCTGCGCTTGTGGCCAGCGCCGCGCCTAACGAGTCAAGATCGGTCATTAACGCAAAATCGATCGCGGTGCTTCCGTTCGAAAATCGGAGCCGCGATCCTGATAACGCCTACTTTGCCGACGGCATCCAGGACGAGATTCTGACCCGCTTAGCCAAGATCGCCGATCTGAAGGTGATCTCGCGGACATCGACGCAGCATTACAAGAGCGCGCCGGAAAACCTGTCCGAGATCGCGCGGCAACTTGGCGTTGCTCACATCGTGGAAGGAAGCGTGCAGAAGAGCGGCGACTCTGTGCGCGTCAACGTGCAGTTGATCAAGGCGTCCAATGATTCCCATCTTTGGGCCGATACCTTTGATCGCAAACTGACCGACATCTTTTCGGTTGAGAGCGAG
>QHPE01000136.1 GCA_003218945.1 Verrucomicrobiota bacterium
AATCCCTCACTCGCATGACTACACAACTGACTTGCACTTCAAGATCGTATCTACAAGGTGTGCGTCTTGATGAAATGGGTTCTAGTACAATCCCAGCGCTTCGACAGTCCCCTCGTCAATTGCGCCGGTAATCTGCAAGCCGTAATCGCGCTGGAAGTTCGCCAGGGCCGCTCGCGTGTCAACGCCCAGCGAACCCGTTATTTCTCCATAATAATACCCTGTATCTTGCAAAGCGGTCTGGACATTCGCGATCACTTCATCCGGGAGTAAATCACCGTAAGTGTAGATGGGGCCATCATAGTCATAATAGCTCTGCAGTGGATCGTAGCCCCACGCCGGGTACCAATAGCTTCCGTCCAGGAAATAGCAGCCGGTGCTAACGAAAACGATCCTGTCACAATGATTGTGCCACCAGTTTCGGTCATGCCACTCGTGCCAGTGACGACGGAACGCTTGGTCAAAGCTAATATTGTCCTTCTTGTGGTTCGATTTTTTGGCTTGCGTGTCTTTCAGCGATTCGCGCATTTGGGGCTGAGGTGCCGCCGCGGGATCGTCAGTCGCAACACGCTGTTGTGGATCTGTCGTCGCGAGCGTTCGATTCTGAGTCCCGATTTCACGGTGTTCATGCATCGCGGGCAGCGTGCGTAATTCAGTTTCATGCGTCTCTGGATCTAAGGCCATCGGTTGCCCTGTTCCCAAGGCGCGTCGCTCGCGCATCGCTGCCAAAGTACGCAATTCCGTTTGGCGCGTCGCTGGATCAACTATGATCGCTTGTCGCTCTGGCCCGCCCCGCTGCGCCACTACAGATGCAACGGTGGGATTCAAGGTGCGCACGATATAATTCGACCTATTGGCCGGGGGCTGGGCAATGGTACGGGGCACATACGGGCTGAATCTTTGAGGGCTGAAGCCCGCTGGTCGAGCAACGATGTGCGGCGTTACCGGCGCGCTCGCGATCGGTCTCGCTGCGACCACCGGCGCGCTGCGAGTGGTTGCCACGCGCGGAGAAACATTTTGCATGGTTGCGTTGATTGCCTGCCCAGAGGCACTGTGGATGCCTGGTAAGACCGCCGCGATCAAACAGAACATTCGAAATGGGATTTGTTTCATAAACGGCTCCGCCAATTAAACATCACGAATAATTCCTGGTTGCAAGCTTCTGCTGAAACATTGCATGCAGCAAGCGAGCCTTCGCGCACCAGAGGTTGCAATCCCGCAATCTGAAATCTACAATCTAAAATTCTTCGCCGGGGTCTTAGCTCAGTTGGTAGAGCGCCTCAATGGCATTGAGGAGGTCACGGGTTCGAATCCCGTAGGCTCCAGTTACATGTGCCGTTAAATCTGTCTGTGGTCACTCGCGCCTGGTAACAGACGCGTTACTTTTCCGATAGAGCCCGCAGGATCATTTGCTGCGATTCTACGGGCATGAAAGCAATAAGTAGCGCTACAGCAAATGGCTCTAGCAGGAGCGAGAGTCGCCCTCTAGAGGATAACGTGGAGAAGAAAAGTAAAACCCGGAAACGATCCATCAGCCGCCGTTCCTTCCTCGGCAGTACGATCGCCCTGGGAGCGGGAACCATGGGCGCTGGATTGTTGGCCAGCATCCGAACCGCAGAAGCAAGTGGCGGCCTTTCACAGGGAGATGCGGCACTGCTTCGCTTCCCAGCGGCGCTCGAGCTACTCGAGGCCGACTTTTGGATTCAATACAACGAACTTGGCGGCATTCAAGATAACGAAGTCCCAGGCGGCACTGGCAACCCAGATTATACCGAGGCCCTCGCGGCGCTGGACGAAGACATGGATCAGTACATCCACGATAACACCGATGATGAGATCACTCACCATACCTTCCTCAACGCCTATCTGGTCTCCAAGGGAGCGGCTCCTGCGAATCTCGACGCGTTTCGCACGTTGATGGGCAGCACTGCGACCGGAGTCAACCCAGACTTGATCGGACATCGGCTCACTAACCTGACGCAACTTACCGTCGATACCAGTTGGTGGACGCGCTACCGCGACGACAGGCATAACCCGGATTTTAATCCAAACCATGTCTTCCCGCAGGCTGTACCGACTTTAGGTGTGAACCAGCATACGGCGATTCCACGAACCGATGCCGATACAAGCGATCCCAATTTTCTACAGGCGATCGCGAACACGGCGGGTTTCCACTTCCCAACCATTGAACAAGGTGGCAACAGCCTTTACCCGTCGCTGGCGCAAAGGGCTACCGATGTGGAAGTGCTGCGTATCCTGTTGAGCATTGGCCCGACTGAGACCATGCACTTCCAAACATGGTCGGACAAAGCGGGTAATGCTCCTGCTTTGACTGCCGTTGATCCAGTTACCGGTGTGTCGGTCACATTCCCCGATCTGGACGTAAACAACGAGCTTTTTAAGAAGAACTTGATCATGCCGGAGCCGTGTCCGTTCCTGGATCGAAGCCTTCCAATCGTTTCGATCATTCGGCCAACGAACACGGAAGGCGTCGCCACCGGGGCTCTCGCATTCCTCACCGCCATGGGACTCTTCATTGGCCAATCGACCGGGTTCTTTGCCTACATGAAGCAACTCGCGCAAGACGCGGACAGCGCCACGCGCGGGGTCTAAGAGAACCGGCGCGTTAAACTAAAAATCTGTGAGCGGTCGCATGCGAAGTGCGGCCGCTCAGCGATTATTGCGGATCGGCCAGGCGACGTGGCATGCGACGATTTTCCTCTTTCATCAAAATGATTTTCGATGAAGATGGTGTGTTTGGTAGAAGCCGCGCAACGTTCAAACGTTGCGCGGTTTCAATCTGCTCATGCATAAGACCAATTCCATTCTCATGCACACGCCGAAGGCGACGATCTTCGAGACGGCTGCAGACTTGGAGCTCTGGCCGAAAATTCTCCCGCATTATCGCTACATTGAATTTCTGGAGCGCGGACCTGATCGCAACATCGTGGTAATGGCCGCGCGGCGATCCGGCATTCCGATCTCGTGGACGTCCGAGCAAATCATCGATCGCGACAAGTTCGAGATTCGTTTTCATCATGTGAAAGACTGGACAAAAGGAATGCGTGTCGTCTGGACATTCTCTGATCTGCCCGAGGGCGTGCTGGTCACAATCTCGCACGATTTGCGGTTTCGGATTCCAGCTCTTTCGCCGATTGTCGATCCGATCATTGGTGACTTCTTCATCCATAACATCGCCAGCAAAACCTTGCGCTGCATGAAAGCTTACGTGGAAGCAAGGGCAGACAAGGTCACGGCATGAGGCGACGCCGTGCGGTCATTACCGGTATTGGCCCGATCACATGCATCGGCACCGGAGTTGAGAATTTCTGGAACGGAATCCTGGCGGAAAAAAGTGGCATCGACGGCATCACGAGTTTCGATCCGAGCATTTTCCGTGTGCGGTGCGCTGGCGAAATTCACGATTGGAACGCGGAAGAACATTTTTCGCCCCACCGACTGAAGCGGCTTGATCGGTACGCCCAATTTGCGGTGGTATCTGCAAAGCTCGCGTTGCAAGACGCGCGCATCGATTATTCCCGCGAGAATCCGCAGGATCGAGTAGGCGTGAGCTTTGGCACGGCGCTGGGCGGCGTGTGCAAAGCCGAGGAACAATACATCCGGTACCTGAAAAAGGGCGCGCGCGGTGTTCAACCTACTCTTGCCGTCCAGGTGTTCGGTGGTTCAGCCCATTCGAATGTTGCAATTGAATTCGGGTTTCGCGGTGTGGGCACGACAAATTCAAACAGTTGCGCCAGCGGCACGGTGTCCGTAGGCGAAGCGCTGCGTTACATTCGAGACGATTTTGCGGACGTCGTGGTTGCGGGCGGAGCAGAAGCGCCGCTCACTGCTATTACGATTGGCGCCTTCGATATTATCAAAACAATGAGCCGATGGGCTGGCGATCCGGCTTTGGCTTGTCGTCCATTCGATGCCTCGCGCGATGGATTTGTCATGGGCGAAGGTGGCGCTTCGCTCATCATCGAGGAACTGGAACATGCGCGCGCGCGCGGTGCGCACATGTACGCGGAAGTGCTTGGTTATAGCCTGAACAACGACGCTTTTCACATGACTGCACCGCTTCCGAGCGGCGAATCATCGATCCGCGCGATGCGCGAAGCGCTCGCGGACGCGGAACTCGCACCCGAGCAGATCGATTACATCAACGCACACGCCAGCTCGACCCAACTCAACGACAGCGCGGAAACTGCGTCGATAAAACAGGTGTTCGGCGATCATGCCCGGCGCATTCCCTTAAGCGGCACCAAGGGTTATTACGCGCATCCGCTTGGCGCTACTGGCGCGATTGAAGCGGCGCTTTGTGCGCTCGCCTTAGACAGGCAATGGGTGCCGCCGACGATCAATTACCAAAACCCAGATCCCGCCTGCGACTTGGATGTCGTTCCGAATCACGGGCGCTCTGCGATTTTGAATTACGTGATGAGTAATTCCTTCGGCTTCGGGGGAATTAATGCGTGCGTGGTGCTAGGCCGCGCTTCAGGGTAGCGCACGCGTCTCGGCTTGCGATCAAAAATTCAGCAAGCTGAAAGCTTGCTCTACTTCAGCAAATCCGGGCGATTTTGGCGGGTACGCTTCACCGCCTGCTCTTGACGCCATCTGGCGATCTCGGCATGATTTCCTGAGAGCAAAACCTCCGGAACTTTCCAGCCACGGAATTCAGCTGGGCGCGTGTACTGCGGAGCTTCCAATAGCCCTTGGCTGAAGCTATCATCGGCGGCCGATTGCTCATGGCCCAGCGCTCCGGGGAGCAAACGAACGATTGCATCAACAAGAACGACTGCGGCGATCGCGCCGTTGGTAAGCACGTAATCGCCAATGGAAATCTCAAGATCGATCAGATGTTCGATTATGCGGTGATCGACTCCTTCGTAATGGCCGGAAACGATGATGAGACGCGGTTCCTGCGAAAGCCGTTTCGCCAGTTCTTGATCGAGACGCCGGCCCGCAGGTGACATCAGGACAATTTTCGATTTTCGATTTTCGACTCTCAGATCTTCCACCGCTGCAAAAATCGGCTCCGGTTTCATCACCATTCCCTGCCCTCCGCCAAAAGGCGCGTCATCGACGACATGGTGTTTGTCCGTTGTCCAATCGCGCAGGTTGCGAATGTGCAGCTCAAGGATGCCCTTCTCCTGCGCGCGCTTCATCATGCTTTCGCTCAAAGGAGCGCGGCAGATTTCAGGAAATAACGTGACGATTTCGATTCTCACTGGGAAAACACGTCGGACGCCCAACCCGATAAATCGCGAGCAGGCGCTCAACGTCCAACGGTGACACTGTAGCGGCGGTCTGCGAGCGCCGAAATCCAAAAGCCCGCGCTCCGAGAGCGCCACTACAGCACGTTCATTCTACAATCTCGAGAACTGCGCGCTGCCCGTGGCGCGCGGCAGAACTGGCGAGTAACGCGCGAATCGACTGAATAGTCTGACCGGACCGGCCTATCACGCGACCCACGTCACCGGGCCGAAGCTGTAGTTTGAAGATGACCGTTCTGCCGCTCGGAATTTCCGTGAGCACCATGTCATCGGGAAATTCAATCAACTCGCGAATGACGAACTCAAGAAACTCTCGCATCCGTGAAAAGACTAACCACGAATGGACACGAATACACACGAATTTTGGCGGGCGTCCGTGCCAGACGCCAAATGCCAGGCTAGCTTGCCGTCTCGGCGGATGACAACGAACCGCCTTCAGCCGGTTCCGAACTCTCTTGCTCGGCTTTAGACGCTGGCTCGGCAGGCGGCACCTTCTTTTGCTTCTTAATCAAGCTCCGCACTGTGTCGGATGGTTTCGCGCCCTTGCTGATCCAGTACTCGGCGCGTTCAATATTAAACGAACTGTTTTGACCAGTTTGTTTTGGATCGTACGTACCGATGATCTCGATAAATTTCCCGTCGCGCGGGCTGCGGCTGTCGGCGACAACGACTCTGTAGTACGGCCGGTTTTTCGCCCCTTCTCTGCGTAATCTGATTGAAACTGCCATTTGTTGGTTAAACGGTTATATGGTTACAAAGTTACAACGGTCACCAATTTAACGATGTAACCTTTGTAACTGTTTTAACATTCCCTTCATCTTGCCCGCGTTCTTCATAAGCTTGCGCATCTGATCGAAGCGCCGGAGCAAATCATTTACCTCCGTGACGGTGGAACCGCTGCCGCGCGCGATGCGTTGACGCCGCCGGGCATTCAGAATGTTCGGCCGCGTCCGCTCTTCCTTTGTCATCGAAAGCACGATCGCTTCCGTGCGCTTGAGCTGTTTCTCGTCAATGGAGAGGGCTTGAACGTTACTCATGCCGGGCAGCATGCCAAGAATATTCTCAAGCGGCCCCATTCGGCGCATCATCTTGAACTGCGCGAGGAAATCGTTGAAATCGAATGAAGCGGTGCGGAGTTTGCGCTCAAGTCTGGCAGCGTCTTCGATTTCCACAGCTTCGGCGGCTCTCTCGACCAGAGTGACGACATCACCCATGCCAAGAATTCGCCCCGCAAGCCGTTCCGGAATAAAAGGCTCAAACTCATCGAGTTTTTCACCGGTCCCTGCAAATTTGATCGGCCGATGCGTAACTTCGCGCATCGACAAAGCCGCGCCGCCGCGAGCGTCGCCATCGAGTTTCGTGAGAATAATTCCTGTGATTGACAAAGCAGCGTCAAAGCCGCTGGCCACACTGACCGCTTGCTGCCCTGTGGCCGCGTCTGCAACGAGCAAGATTTCGTGCGGTCGTAAAAATTCTTTCAGCGCTCTCAGCTCATCCATCAGCGCATCATCGATTTCCTGTCGCCCTGCCGTGTCGAAAATCTGCACACTCGACGCCGTCGCCGTTGGCGTCCCTTCAAGCGCAGCAGCGGCGACACGTTGCACATTTTTCTCGCCGGGGTCGGGTATGCGAACTGGGACGTCAATCTGCCTTCCAAGCGTCGCGAGCTGTTCAATAGCCGCCGGCCGTTGCAAATCGCACGCCACCAATAATGGCATTCGGGCTTGTTTCTTTAGAAGCAGTGCCAGCTTTGCCGCCGACGTTGTTTTCCCTGAACCGTTAAGTCCGACGATTAAAATCCGCGCCTTGTCTTCGAGATGAAGCGGCTCCGCATCCCCGCCGAGCAGCGCAACCAATTCGCCATGAAAAATTTTTACAATCTGCTGACCGGGCGCAATGCTGCGAAGCACAGTTTCACCGAGCGCTTTTTGTTTTACGCGGGCAATGAATTTTCTGGCGACCTGAAAATCAACATCCGCTTCAAGCAACGCCATGCGCACCTGCCGCAACGCGGCGTCGATGTTTGACTCGCTGATGACGCCGTGCCCACGGAGATCTTTGAAAATGTCCTGAAGTTTATCGCCAAGCTGAGGAAACATGGATAAAAGGGGCTTCCCAAACGCGCCGCGCGAGTGGAGAGCTCTGCTCCTGCGGACTCGTGATTATTTCTTAGTCGTTGCGGGCGAACTTGCGGCTGTAGCTGGGCCTTCTTCGATTCCGAAGGTCCAATGTGTCTCGACTTTTTTGCCCGCGGATTTCGCGCTCACGATCACGGTACACGTTTTGTCGCGTAACTTTTGTGGAACCTGGTACGATACCATGCCCGTTTTAGGATCAAAGCTGACCGGAACGAGGCCAAGGCCGCTCACGCGCATTTGCACGCTGCCCGGCTCAATCTGCCCGATGCTGCCAAGGTTCGCTTTAATAAGAGGCAACGCGGTGTGCACCGTCTCGCCATCTGCGGGCTGTGTCATGAGATCTTTCGCGCCGACTTCGGCCACCGCTGTGCCGCCTCCGCTGGATGCGCCGATCATGCTCACTGCGTCTGCAAAAACTTTCGGTTTGTTCGCTTCAATGGCGTAGCGGCCGATCGAATCCATTGGGGAAGTGAACGTGATCGGCTGGCCGTACACAGTAAACATCGCTTCGTAGCCGGCATTTCGCGCAAGTTCCTTCACATGCTCATTGTAATTTCCAAACGGCACCGCAAAGCAATTCACCTTGATGCCGAGCCGCTGTTCGAGCAGTTCCTTGCAACCGACAACTTCGTTTTGCACCCATTTTTCATAGTCGGCACCGGTCAGCTTCTTTTTGGTTCGCTTGCCGCCGGGCTCGATCACCATCACGGTGTGCCCTTCGCGCAAATCCTGATGCGTCGCCGTATGGGCCTGAATATCGACACCGTTGTCCCGCATATCAGCGAGCTGTTCCCACGTGATCGCTTCGCCGCCGCCTAACGAACCGCCACGCACTCCTTCCGTGTAAATGAACATCGTGACTGGATAGCCGAATTTTTTCAGGATCGGCCACGCCACTTCGTATTGCGATTTCCAGCCATCATCGAACGTAATCACAGCGCAGCGTGGGGGTATGTTCTTTTCGCCCCGTTTCCAAGCAAGCAAATCCTGCATCGAAATGACTGTGACTCCTTTGTCCTTCAATTCTTTCATCTGCGCTTCAAAAGCAGCAGGCGTAATCTCAGTGCCCGGGTAGCGGACCTTGTCCACGAGACGATGGTAACAAAAGATAAGCGTCTGGGCCGTTTGATCGACCACCGGCTTGGTAATCTTTGGAGACGCCGCTGCTACCGACGCGGCGGCGATTGCAGCCGCAGCGGGTGACGAGGTCCCCCCCGGTTGCGGCTCTTCGGTAACGGCCTGTTGCTTTTTGCACATGGAAAAGTTCAGTGCCAGCAATAATGGAAGGATTGCGAATCGGATCATCATAGAAGAGCTAAGGGATTAAGCGCAGTGGCGCAAAACACAAGCGCATTTTATACGCAATATCGGAAACATGCGAACGCTCGCCACATGTGGGCTCTCCATCAAAGGTTAACGGGAAAAATTTTGGTAGAACGCCTGTTTTTTGCTATTACATCAGAATGCAGAGTCTCGTCGGTCGCATCATCACAATTGGTTTCGCCGTGTCATTTGCGGCCTGCAGCACGGTTCGAACTCCCTCGGTCAAAAACACGACCAAGACTTTTAAGACTGTGGTAGTAGATGCTGGACATGGAGGCAAAGATAGCGGCGCATATCGCCGCTATGGTCCACCTGAAAAGATGGTTGCCCTCGATGTCGCGCAGCGTCTCAACCGTAAACTGCGCGAGTCACAGTTGAAAACTGTCATGACCCGCGACACGGATGTGTTTATTCCATTGAACGATCGCGTGGCTATCGAGAATGCGCAGAAAAATGCGATCTTCGTGAGCATACACTTCAACGATTCGCGTCGCCGCGGCATTCACGGATTCGAAACGTATTATCATTCGGGCGTTTCATTGGATTTGGCGAACGGCGTTCAAGAAAAACTGATGACCATCCCCCACTCGAAAAATGGCGGCGTGCACACGGCTAATTTTCGTGTGCTTCGGCTTGCCAATTGTCCGGCGGTGCTGGTGGAATGCGGCTATCTGAGCAATCGCTCCGAAGGCAACCAAGCGCGTGATTCCGAATATCGCGAACTACTCGCAGACCGAATTGCGGAGGCAATTGTGGAGCAACGCTTCGGCTCCGGGGTTTATCGCGCAACGATTCAGGTCGCTGCGCCACCACAGCCCCAGACCGAACCTTCCGGCGGAGGAACCGGCCTAACTCCGGCCGCTGTCCGTCACTAAAATTTCTTACCGAGTTTTTCGGGACCAATCGCAGCGAGTAGAATCAGCATCAAAAAAATCAGAAACGCGAAAAGAGCCAGCGCCTTTGCGTAATCCGGATGCCCATTGGCATCGCAGAAATGGTACGCCAATTGAGCCTCCACAACGGCTGTATTCGCCGCGAACAGATTTCCGAGTTGATAGGCAAAACCCGGAAACGTTCCCCGCACAGCGTCGGGCGACAGCTCATTGAGATGCACCGGAACAACTCCCCAGGCGCCTTGCACCATGAACTGCATGGCGAATCCACCGATCACCAGCAGCGTGTAGCCTGGCGAAAACACCCATAAAGGAATCAGCACGATTCCAAGCGCCGCACACAAAATCATTGACCGACGACGGCCCCATTTTTGCGAGAGATGCCCGATAATAGTTCCGCCGCAGATTGCACCGAAGGCATAAATGATCCCAGTCGCTGCCTTTTGCGTCACGTCGTAGTGACGCTGTTCGCCGAGAAATGTTTGATACATATCCTGCGTACCGTGGGACATGGCGTTAAACGCCGTCATCAGCGCAACCACGTAGAGGAACAGTCCCCAATGCCGTTTGAGCACAATCAGGAGTTCTCTCCAAAAATCAGCCGTCATGTGCTGCCGGCGCAACCAAGCGGGTGATTCGGGCACGCGCGCACGAATGTAGAGAACAAGAATCGCCGGTAGCGCGCCTGCGACGAAGAGACCGCGCCAGCCGAAGAATGGAAATACCATCCAATATACAACCGCCGCCAGTAGATAACCGAATGCATAGCCCTGCTGCAAAATCCCAGAGAACAACCCACGCGCTTCGATTGGCAACGTTTCCATTGCCAGCGAAGCACCGAGTCCCCATTCGCCGCCCATGCCGATTCCGTAGAGCGCGCGAAAAATCAGCAACACACTGAAGTTTGGAGAAAACGCAGTTAGCAGCTCCATCATCGAGTAAAAAATGATGTCGATCATCAGCGGAATGCGCCGGCCGAAGCGGTCGCCGAGCAAACCGAAGATGAACGCGCCCACCGGACGCATGGCCAGCGTGATGGTAATCGCGTAACTGAGATCGGCGACGGTCGTCCTGAAATCGTGTGCCATCGGCACGAGTACGAACGTGAGCAGAAAAAAATCGAACGCGTCCAGCGCCCAGCCAAGAAAACAGGCGGCAAAGGTATTGCGTTGGTTGCGGTCGAGCAGTTTAAACAGCCGGATCGCTTCCACGGCTTTATTCAACTAGTGCGAGTAACCACGAATCAACACGAATAAAGATTATTTAGCCAGATGGCATGCACACTGCATCGCCACGCGAAACCGTTCCTAAATCCAGTACAGTAGCGTTTTCGGTCTCAAGAATTCCGCGACATCCTGAAGCACTGAATTTAATACAGGCGTTCGCCGCCGCTAGCACCCCCTACAACTTCGCTTCGTCGCTCGCTGCAGATCTGTTAGCAGCAAGCATGTTCTCGAAAGGCCGATAAAAGTTTGAGTAAAACGGATACGGACGGTCGGGATTCGCGGGACGGTAGCGCCAGTGCTTGTACATCCAGAGCCAGGGCGCCGGATTTTTGCGTACGTACGGCTCAAACGAATTCCAGCATGCCTGCGCGATTTCTTGATGAGTCATGTCTGCGGTGTTTGCGATCTTCGGATGAAACACGAGGCGGTAACGTCCATTTGCTAACGGCTCGCAGTGCGCAGGGACGATAGGAACGCCGGTTCGTTCGTGCAGCCACGCATGCGCCGAAGTAATGCTTGTCTTTAATCCGAAACAATTGATCGCCACAGCACCTTGACTCGGCGGCACAGTGAGATCGACCAGTAGCGCTGTGCGGCCCTTTCGCCGAAGAACCTTGTAAAGCCGCATGATCCCACGATCGCGTGGGATGAGTTCGTGACCGGATTGTTCCCGCAGTTTTTTGAAAATCGGATCGAGCGACGGATTCTTAAATTCCTGCGAGATGATTGTGCCTTTCAGATCGAGAAAACCACAGGCGAGACTGAGCCATTCGAAGTTGCTGTAGTGGTAACAGGCGATCATCAAACAACGCTCCGGGCCTGTGTCACGCGCGGTCTCGCCGAAATTCTGCAACTCAATGAACTGGGAAAAGTTTTCCTGTGTCAGGCGCGGGCTCCAGAGCAGATCAACCATGGTTCGCGCAAAATGTTGGAACGATTCGCGTGCCATCTTTCGCCGTTGTTCGAGCGAGAACGCGCCGCCAAATGCCACTTCAAGATTGCTCAGTGCGACCTGGTACCGATCTCGATCAACAAAGCTGAGCAGCGCTCCAGCTGTTTGGGCGATGTGATAGCAGACCCTCCGCGAACATAATGGTATTAGCTTTGTGGCAAGGACGAGCCCCAGCCACTCCAGCCGGTACCGCATTCGCTTCCAGCGCGAGCGCATCCGGCAGTTTCAATCCCCAATGACAGATGTCGAATAATGAAGGAATGATGCAACCGAAACAACGTCGCGAACAGTCACCTTATTTGAACATTCGGGTTTCATTCGTTATTCCTCATTCGCGCTTCGTCGCCTGGTCTCACCAACCCTGCCCGGGGTTGCTCACGGGAGGCAAGCTTTTGCGAAAGTCCGCCTGCTGGCGGTCGGCTTCTCTTTGTTGATCCGCCTGGCGCGCCTGCTGTTCAGGGCTGGGGCCCGGACCAGCACAGCCTGGCAATGCTATAAGGAGCATCGAAATGAAAAGTGTCGTGGCCGCGAGCTTTTTCATATGAAATTGAGAACAACACGATAATCGGCCCCATCAACACAGCAAGCTCCCTAAAACCCCCCACAGCTCGGCCAAGCCGGACTATTCGACTTTCGTGACGTCGTATTGGTCTAACGTCTGCTCGCGGTACTTGTGTTCAAGCGCTTTCAGGCGTTCAAGAATTTCATTCAACGCGAGCTCGTTCTTTAAATTCACTTGATAATCGATTTCCGCGCGCAGCCGGTCTTTGTGCGACTGCCGATTTTGCGACATCAAAATGATCGGCGCCTGCAGCACGGAAAGCACATTAATCGCAGTACTCAGCAATAAGAACGGATATGGATCGAAGTTGATTTTGCCAATCCATGCCAACCACATGTTTATCCATACCCAAACGTTGACCAAAACCACCGCAGCAATAATAAATTTCCAACTGCCGCCGAATTCGGCGATGAGGTCTGCCGCGCGACCGGCGACTGTCAACTGCGCCGCTTCCTCGACGTTGACGTTACGTGTAGCAGTGTGCCGCAAGAGCTCATCGGTATGCCGCAAACGGTTGGCAAGGGCCGTAAGCATCTCCAGCGCGACGTTGGGATTGGTTCGCACAAACGACAGAAAATGCTCGCGCGAAAGCACAGCCAAGCGGGCATTCTCGGCCACTCGCGCATCTGCCGAGCGCGGTTTACCGTCAAGCAACGCCATTTCGCCAAAGAAATCACCGCGGTGTAATTCGGTTAGCGTCACTTCATGTCCGTCCTTCGCCCGCACGCAGATGCGGACCTTTCCTTCTTCAATCAAATACATCGCGTCACCTTCGTCGCCTGCACGGAATAAAACCGCGCCGGCCTTGCAATCGAGGTTTTCGAGCAGATCACACAGTTCGTGAGTCGCTTCATCATCGAGCGACTCAAACAACGGTACCTGTCGCAGCGTTTCGACGTTCATTTGCTGGAGAGCGATGAAACGTTGGTCACAATAACCGCAATGCGCACTGGCGAGAAGCGCCAATTATGCTGCCTGTGATGTCCGCTGCCTCAGCGGGCAAGTTGAAAGCTACACAATCGCCGTCCGAAATCGCCACTGAACGACGCTCGTTTTAACCCCTCGAAATTGACTTGGCCAGCTTCGCTTTTAGGTTGGGAAAACGCGCCCGCTGCGCCTTCCGAACCGTGAAAAATGTCCTCTTTGTCTGCACAGGCAACATTTGTCGCAGCCCGATCGCGGAAGGGCTATTTCGACGGTTAATTGGAAATCGCAAGGACATTGAAGTTGTCTCGGCTGGTGTGCACGCCGTTCGTGGCCAGCCGCCGAGCCTTTATGCGGTGCAAGTCTGCGCAGAGGAGGGCACTGATATCAGTGGTCTTCGTAGTCAGCCGTTGACGGCAACGCTGGTCGATCAGGCTACACACATTTTCGCGATGACTGGCGCGCACCTTGAAACCATTCAGGCACTGTTTCCGCACACTGCGGAAAAAACATTCTTACTACGTGAATTTGAGGAACCTGGCACTACGGTGTGGCGGGAAGTTCCAGACCCAATCGGCCTTGGCCGCGAGGTGTACGAACATTGTGCGCGGATCATCAAAAATGCGCTTCCCAGTGTGCTCGCGTTTGTAGAACAGGGCGAACTGGTACGGCCTGGTGCGATGCGGTCCCCCGACGTATCCTCTTATTCTATGGACCCTCTTTCTCGCCAATTTGAACCCGGATCAGTCGCTTCAAAGTCGGCGCCGAGTTACGGCGAAGCCCTGCGCAAAACCGACCCGGAAATTTACGATGCCATCGTGGCCGAAGAAAAACGGCAGCGGGAAAACGTCGAGCTGATCGCGTCGGAAAATTTCACCAGCCGCGCCGTAATGGAAGCGCAAGGCAGCGTGATGACGAACAAATACGCCGAAGGTTATCCGAAGAAGCGCTGGTATGGCGGCTGCGAAAATGTCGATACCGCCGAGCAATTAGCGATCGATCGCGCGAAGCGACTCTTCAATTGCGAGCATGTCAATGTGCAGCCCCACAGCGGCGCGCAGGCGAATATGGCGGTTTATTTTTCGATGCTGAAACCGGGCGACAAAATTCTGGCGATGAATCTCGCCCATGGCGGCCATCTCACGCACGGACATCCGGCGAATTTTTCAGGGAAGTTTTACAACGTTTCGCAATACGGCGTCAGCAAGAACACCGAGCAAATCGATTACGACGCCTTGCAGAAACAAGCTGAGGAAGTCCAGCCGGTGATGATCACCGCCGGCGCGTCCGCCTATCCACGCATCATCGATTTCCCACGCCTGCGACAAATCGCCGATTCAGTA
>QHPE01000081.1 GCA_003218945.1 Verrucomicrobiota bacterium
TGGGCGAGCGTGATGGATCGTGCTATTTCAGCATGAAATTTGTCGAAGGAGGTCAACTTGACGAAGTCATAAGCCGAGCGCCGATATCAATGCGGCAGGCGGCGGAAGTAATCGCCAAAGTGGCGCGTACGGTGCACTACGCGCACCAACACGGAATCCTCCATCGCGACATCAAGCCGGGAAACATTTTGCTCGACACAAGCGGCGAACCGCATCTGACCGATTTCGGGCTGGCCAGATTAGTCGAAGTGGACAGCACCGTCACAGAAACGGAACAAATCATGGGAACGCCGAGTTATATGGCGCCAGAGCAGGCCATGGGTCACAAGGCCCAGCTGACCGGCACAACAGACGTGTACGGACTGGGCGCAGTGCTTTACCAGTTGCTTACCAGTCATCCACCGTTTGCTGCAGAAACGGCCTCCGAAACGATCCGATTACTCGTCGAGACCGACCCGCGAGAACCGCGTCTCCTGAATAGGAAGGTAGATCGCGAGCTTTCCATGATTTGTCTGAAGTGTTTGGCAAAAGATCCGAACCGCCGATACCCGTCGGCTCTGGCGCTCGCGGAAGACCTTGAACACTGGCTCAAACACGAACCAATCCGCGCGAGACGAAGCGGAGTTCTCACGCACACATGTAAATGGGTACAACGCAATCCCACTGTCACCGCGTTGATCGTCTCGTTAATCGCTTTGGCCGTCGCCGTGAGCTGGAATATCTGGAAAAGTGGTTTGTTTCGTCCCCCGCCCGAAAAGAGCATCGCAGTGCTTCCATTTGAAAGTCTAAGCCGCGATTCGGACAACGCGTTTTTCGCCGATGGTGTACAGGACGAAATTCTAAGCAATCTGGCTCGGATCGCGGACCTAAAGGTAATCGGCCGCACATCGGTGATGCAATACAGAAGCGATACCGCTCGCGACCTTCGCAGGATCGGCCAACAACTCGGTGTGGCAAATGTGGTGGAAGGCAGCGTACGGCGATCGGGTAACCGTGTGCGCGTAAATGCGCACCTGATCGATGTGCGCAGCCAGCGGGAGTTATGGGCGCAGACTTATGATCGCGATCTCGTGGACGTATTCGACCTGCAAGCCGAGATCGCCGCGAACATCGCCTCGCAACTCAAGATCAATCTGTCCCCGGAGGAGAAAGCGGCCATCGAAGAAAAACCAACGGCCGATCTTGTCGCTCATGATTTGTACATACGGGCCAAAACACTTATCGTATCTTCTGGGTTTAGCACTCCCCAACTGGAGAGCCTGTCGGAGGCCATTCAGCTGCTGAATGAAGCAACCGAGCGCGATCCAAAGTTTGCGCTTGCCTATTACCAGCTCGCCCAGGCGCACGACCAATTCTATTTTGGCGGCATTGATCACACCCCCGCGCGTCTGGCCATAGCCGATGTCGCGATCCAGGCACTCACTCGGCTGCGCCCCAATTCAGGGGAAGCACATCTCGCGCTCGCCAAGCATTTGTACTGGGGGTACCTTGATTACGACCGCGCTCGAGAGCAACTCAAACTGGCGGAGAAGAGTTTGCCTAACGACCCGATGGTATTTGAAATCCTCGGGTTTATTGATAGACGCCAGGGCCGCTGGGCTGAATCAACCAAAAACCTCGAGCGCGCTATTGAGCTCGACCCGCAAAACGGCGGTTTCGTCAAGCAGCTCGCCGACAGTTACGTCTGCCTGCGACGTTATGCAAATGCAGGGCGCATTCTAGATCGTGCAGTCGCGGTTGATCCCAAGGATGCAAGCATGCGAGCATATCGTGCAGCCATCGAACTCTACTGGCACGCTGATCCGCGACCGCTGCACTCCACGGTGGAATCCATTCTGGCTGACGATCCCCGCGCGGGCGAAAATATCGCACAACTTTGGCTTCAGGGTTCCTTGTGTGAGCGAGATGGTGACAGTGCAGAACGCGCGCTGGCTGCATTGCCGATTACTGGATGTTACGACAACCAGATTCCTTTCCCCCGGACCTGGTGCGCGGGCGTCGTCGCCCGGACGCGCGGCGATCAAGCCGCGGCGCAGGCCGCTTTCATCATCGCGCGCAAAGAAGCGGCCAAACTCGTCGCGACCGACCCCAAGTATCCGGAAGCGCTTGCTGTACTGGGGGTGATCGACGCAGCTCTCGGCAACAAGGAAGACGCAATTCGCCGAGGCCGACGCGCTGCTGAGCTGATGCCTGTCGGCAAAAATTCCATAGATGGCCATTTGTTGATCAAGCACATGGCCGTGATCTACGCATGGACGGGCGAGACGGATCTTGCGCTTCAACAGTTAGCTGCCGCGGTCGGGCTCCCCGGGTTTTTGAGCTACGGCGAACTGCGTCTGGATCCGTGCTGGGACCCGCTACGAAGCGATCCGCGCTTCGAACAAATCGTCGCTTCGCTTGCGCCGCAAGTCACGGCGAAACCGCCGCCCTAAAAATCCAGCAGGGCGCTTCTACGGCAGGAGATTTGCGATTCGCGCTCGCACTGCTGTAGAACACGCTTTTAACCCCGCCGTCTTGTCGATTCCCAAATCGGCAGGCGTAACGTCTCTACGGGGATAAACTCTGACCCCGGCGTCCCCGCTTTCCGCGTAACCTCCAGGCCGATTTTACGCATTACTAGGTGAACACAAACTGAGGTCGAAACCTATGAGAGATCAAGACTCCGCAACGATAATCATAACCTTTCTGCTTTTGCTTCCCTGGCTTGGGCGCGCTGCAGCGTCGGCAGCAGCGATGTGGCGAGAACAGAGCGAAACGCACCGGAAGAAAGCAAGAGAAAACGCATGCACCTAACTGGGCGGGTGGGTTTGAAAACCTGCACTGCAGCGGCCAGCGGGCGATCTTATTCACAACTTGAGTTTGTCGTTTGTGGATTTCTGCCAGCGATGAATCTCGCCGGAGAGACGCGATATCACTGATGCGCATCCCGGGTCCGAGTACAGATTGCGCATCTCGAATGGATCGTCTTTCAAGTTATACAGTTCATTTAAATCCTTATCACGGAGGCAAAGTTTCCAGCCTTCTGGAGAAACTAGGGTGCGAGTGGATTCTTCGACGGCGCGTTTGATTGTGCGTCGTCGAGCAAGACTGCTTCCCTTTTTCACCTTCGTCCGGTTTGGAGCCCACTCGAGAAAGACGTTCTGTGGCGGCGCAATTTCGTCATTGATGACCGGCAGCAGACTCCTGCCGGCACATTGCTTAGGATTTGGCTGACCGAGAAGATCCAGCAGGGTCGGCACGAAATCGATGTGGCTCACTGGATATGAAATCATCTTCGGGCGGGTTTGGCCCGGCAACCGAATCAGCCAAGGCACGCGCGCAGCCTGTTCGAACATGGTTTCTTTTCCGAAAAGATGATGCGCACCCAGACTATCGCCATGGTCGCTGGTGTGTACCACGATCGTGTCTTCCGCCAAACCGCATCGCTCCAGACAACGAAGAACCGCACCAATGCTTTCGTCCACGAGTGTAACCAGACCGAGGTAACGCTGTTTAATACTTCGGTATTCGTCCGGCGTGATCCCAAAGAACAACTGCTTCGGCAAACGTTCTCGATCCAACATGGCTTCAGCCTGCTGCCATTCGCGCATCAAACGGTATCGCAACGGAATGTCTTCGCTTTCTGGAAGCGTCGCTGTCGTATCGAGCTGCACGTCATCGAGCGGATTCACATCGTTGAGCGGACCGTTGTAAGGCGAATGCGGCTCCACGAATGCAACTACCAAAATGAAAGGATCGCGCTGATGTTTCTCGATGAAGTCGCAGGAGTGCTTCTCTAGAAATTTTGGCCGCGCTAGCTCGATCGGCAGATTGCTGATCGCTACTTCCGAAAATCGCCCGTTTGATTTGTCCGGCGCGACGCCGTTTGAGATCAGATACCTTGTGTAGTCGCCATGATCATCCGTGGAAATCCACTCCTGGAATCCGCGCCCCACAGGGCCGTCCTCGCCCAGGTGCCATTTGCCGATGTACGCGGTCCGATAGTCCTGGTCTTGCGTCAGCTCTGGAAAAACGCGAAACCGCCGGTCAAGCGGCACGCTGTTACGTGTGCAACCATTGGCGTGTGGCCATGTGCCCGTCATCAGTGACGAGCGCGACGGCGTACAAACCGGATGCGTGACGTACGTGCGTTCAAACACCACAGATTCAGACGCAAGCTTATTCAGATTAGGCGCGCGAACCTTCACGCCTCCATAGCAAGCGAGCGTATCCGCGCGTTGCTGATCGGGAAGAAAGAGAATTAAGTTCGGCTTTCGTTGTGCCCCCATGAATTTTTGAACTAAATCAGGGCTGGCGACTGACTGCAATGCCGACACCGTACCGAATGCTCATGAGCTTGCGTAGCAC
>QHPE01000137.1:0-17673 GCA_003218945.1 Verrucomicrobiota bacterium
GTTTTATGCAGTCGCGATGGCAGCCAGTGCGCTTGCGTCCATTCCGTTAGGTCGACTATTTGATAGGTTTGGCCCGAATGTGGCTCCGCTTGCGTTTCTTGTATCTGCTGCTGCTGCTCCTTTCATTTTTCTAGGCACATCAGTGTTTGCGTTGGTGGGAATGATTTTTTGGGGAATTGGAATGAGCGCGCAAGGTTCGCTCCTTCAAGCGATGCTTACCGGTGTTATTCCGCCACAGAAACGAAGTACGGCTTTTGGCTTGTTTGATACCGGGTTCGGCGTCGCTTGGTTTCTGGGCAGCGCGATGATGGGATTGCTTTACGACAAATCAGTCGTGGCCGTGGCGTTGTTTTCGACGATTCTGCAGCTTGCCGCAATTCCAGTTATTTTTATCGCCAACAGGCAGCGCTAATTTCCCATGGATCCGTATGCGAAACCAAAAGAGCGAAAAACCGGTGCGCAGCGGCCGAAGATTCGGCATGTGCCGCAGTCTGTGGAACCGCGAACACGGCGAGAGCGTAAGGCGGAGAAGGAAGCCGTAGCTGCGGAGCGAAGCGCGATCAAAAAGGCTGCGCGGCGACATTTGAAGGAGCAATTGGTGCGCGAAGTAGAAGGCATGGATTGAAAAAAAAACGGGATCACCCGCCTTCGCCCATAGCTACGGCGTGACGAGCTTCCAGCTACAACGCGTTTACGCTTTGTGTTTCACAAGCAGCCATTAAACTTCACCTCATGCGTGTGACCAAGTCATCTCTAGTCGTTTATGCGTTTGTTGTCTTGTTTTGCATTACCGCTGGAGCGCAATCCCCGAACCGGCGTAAGCCCGATCTTTCGAACAAGGCGTTGATCACAAAATCGACGCCAGGCATCGACAGAAAAGCTTTCAAGAATCAGAGCCTAACCGCGGCAATTGCAACCCTGCTCAAGCTGGCCGACGACTATTACGCGTGGCGGAATGAAAATTATCCGGTTCGCAGCAGCGAGGCCGGACTGCACACATGGGACGATCGGCTGACCGATTATTCGCCTGCCAAGATCGCCGAGCGGGCACAGCATGTGCGTTCGCTTTTGGACAACGTGCGCGGGATGAAGACCGACAACCCCGAAATAATCGGGGCTCGCGAAAGCTTTCGGAGCTGGCCCAAGGACCAGCGCATCGATTGGATTCTTTTTCGCGCGCAACTGGAGAATGTCGAGTTCGGCGATCGCGTTCTGAAATTCGAACGCACGAATCCTCAGGTTTACACCGGTGAATGCACAAACGCGATCTTTTCATTGCTGAAGAAGGAATACGACACACCGAGGAAACGCGCCCTCGCCGCCACTGCGCGTCTAAAACAAATGCCTGCACTGTTGACGCAAGGTCTGAGCAATTTGCAAAACCCGGTGAAACTGTATGCTCAGCTGGCGATCCAGTCGGCGCGCTCGATCGATCCCCTTTTGAATAACAGCCTGATGGCGCTCGATGTGGACCTGTCGCCTAACGAGCATGAGGAACTGGTAAAAGCGCGCGATGCGGCGCTCGCAGCTTTGCATGGGTACGCCGACGAACTGGAGAAACGCCTTCCAAAGATGACGGATTTCACGCCAATGGGCGAGGCGAACTACAATTACTATCTCAAGCACGTTTTGCTTTTGCCGCTCAGCGCTTCTGAAGTTGAAATGATTGGACGCGCTGAGCTGGCGCGTTACCGCGCGCTGGAGGCGCTCCTTCCAGATCCGAAACTGGCTGATCCGGATCCCAAGCGTGCATCGAATGTCCCACCCGATCAGGCGTCGTTCTTAAAAGCGTACGAGAGTCGCGAAACGGAGATGATCAACTTCTTAAAGGAACACAATCTGGTGACGCTGCCGGATTACCTTGGCCCGTTTCAAATCCGGCAGTTACCCGACGCGTTTAAGCCCACAAGTCCAGGTGGATTCATGAATCCTCCGGGCGTTTACGACAAAGACCCAACAGGTTTCTTCTTTATTCCGACTTACAATCCGGAGTCGAAAAACTTTTATATTCGAGCTGCCATCGAAGATCCCAGGCCCATCCTTGGGCACGAAGGTATCCCCGGCCATTTTCTCCAGCTCTCGATTGCAAATCACTTGAGCGACGAAATCCGGCGTCAGCATGAGGACACCGTGTTCATCGAAGGCTGGGCGTTGTACGGGGAGGAGATGTTGATGCGGACCGGGCTTTATCCGAACAACTCACCGGCACAAGGACAAATACTGCGCCTGTCGCGCTATCGTGCCGCGCGGATCGGCGTGGACGTGAACCTGCACACCGGCCGCTGGAGTTTTGAGCAAGCAGTCAAATATTTCATGGACGCCGGCGGACTGGATCGCGAAGCAGCCGAAGGCGAAGCTGCCGGCGCAGCATCGAGTCCGACACAAAAGATCAGCTACATCATCGGCAAATGGCAGATCATGAATCTGCTCGGCCGCTACAAAGATCGAGCGGGCGAAAATTTCCGATTGGGCCAATTCCATGATGACCTCATTAAGAATGGCAGCCTGCCGGTTTCGGTGGTCGAATGGATTTTGCTCGACGATTCCGCCTCATTGCAGAAAGCAGCCCAATAACGCGTTCATGAAGCGGCGGCTCTCCTCCGCCAAGGCACTCACAAAGCGCTCTGTGCCGGGGCTGATCGCGCAGGCTCTGCCGGGGTATTTTGCTTGTAGCCACGGGCCTGTGGCCCGTTCATGATTGATTGACACGGAAGACTGCCCACAGGGCGGTGGCTACAGCGGATAGCGGAGATTTTGCGTTAGCGGGAGCGCTTCATGAGCTTGCGCAGCCGATCGCGCGGAAGCGCTTCCACGTAATGATTGTCGCGGCCTGTCATCGAATGGTTGTCCACTAGCGCATTCACGACCGCTTCTTCAGTGGCTTGCACCACACCTGTGAAAAGTGGATCCATCAAATCATTTGGAATCGTCTCTACGCTGTGTGTGATTTGATTCGGATCGGCGGTGCTCGGGTTCGCAGTTGAAAACGCGACGAATAAATCGCCGGAGCCATTGCCTGAAATTGTTCCCGTGCGCGCAAGGCCCAGCGACACGCGCCGGGCAAGCCGCTTCAATTGGTTAGGCAGCAGAGGAGCATCGGTCGCGACGACAGCGATGCACGAGCCACTCTCCT
Source organism: Verrucomicrobiota bacterium (assembly GCA_003218945.1). Lineage (GTDB taxonomy): Bacteria > Verrucomicrobiota > Verrucomicrobiia > Chthoniobacterales > UBA10450 > Udaeobacter. Next base: position 3,134 of record QHPE01000137.1, read on the forward strand.
CTCCGCCAGAGGACGGATCCGCCGAGGCGGACTTGTAAACTTCACCGGGAATTTCTTTGCCTACCGCCGCACCCGCGATCATGAGCTGCGAACGCCGGCCGAAGTTCGCCTGTAGAAATACGCCGATAGTGTACGTGCGCGATGTTTTCTGCCGGCCGGGGTCATCGCCCCCGGCTACAGCTACGGAAACGACGCGTGAGGCCGTTCCATTTCCTCCCTTGAATTCATAGCAGATCATTCCAGTGCCGCCGCCGACGCTGCCCTCTTCGATTGCGCCGCCGTGCGCGGCGTCGAGCGCATGAAAGACGTCCTCTGGTTTCACGTGAAATCCGTTGATGTCATTGAGCCAGCCGTCCCACGTTTCCGCGACCACTGGCAAGCTCCACCAGTATCCGGTGGTGTCTGCTGCGCCGTGTTTAATTCGCCAGGCAATCACTGCGTCGCGCGCGACTCCAACGCTGTGCGTGTTGGTAATCACGATCGGGCCTTCGAGGAAGCCACTTTCCTCTACCCACGCTGTGCCGGTCATTTCGCCGTTGCCATTCAGGCTGAAACAGCCGGCGTAAACCGGATCGTTGAGCGAATCGTGCCCGCGCGGAATGATTGCGGTAACGCCGGTGCGCACCGGGCCTTTGCCGGTTTCGAGTTTTCCGTCGCCACTGATCAATGTCGTGTAGCCCACCTCAACACCCGGCACGTCGGTGATCGAGTTCAGTTTCCCAGGCGTACCGTCAAAAGGCACACCGAGATCGCGGGCGCGAACAACTTTGACCTCGCCGAGCTGCTTTACCGGCGGCGGTGATTTACTTGGCTCACGCGCGAAGGAATCGAGCCCGACCATGAGTACGAGCACGAGCATGAAAACGGAAGAGCGGTGCGGGCCCATTGCGATCAATCAACTATCAACTACCAACGATCAACTCCGAAGGCTTTCGCGAGTGAACTTTCCCGTTTAGATTAAGCGCGTGAGTTACGAGGTTTTCGCCAGAAAGTATCGGCCACAAACGTTCGATGATTTGGTCGGTCAGATGCACGTTTCGCACACGCTGAAAAATGCGGTGGCGCAGAACCGGCTTGCCCATGCATATCTTTTTGTCGGCCCACGCGGGGTTGGCAAGACTTCGACCGCACGGATTTTGGCGAAATCGCTCAACTGCGTTAAAGGCCCGACGATTACGCCATGCGGAGTGTGCGACAACTGTCGCGAGATCGCCGGAGGCAACAGTCTGGATGTGATCGAGATCGACGGCGCCAGCAACAACAGCGTGGAAGACGTGCGCCAACTGCGTGAGAATGTGCGATACGCCCCGGCCAAAGGGCGTTACAAAATCTATTTGATCGACGAAGTGCACATGCTTTCAGCGGCGGCGTTTAATGCACTTTTGAAGACGCTGGAAGAACCGCCCGAGCATGTAAAGTTTATCTTCGCTACCACCGAGCCGCAGAAAGTTCTGCCGACTATCATTAGCCGTTGTCAGAGGTTCGATCTGCATCGTATTCCGGCGAACCTTATCGCCGAGCACCTGCAAGTGATTGCAAAAAAAGAGAAGATCACGCTCGAGCCCGCGGCTGCGCACTCGATTGCGCGCGGCGCGGAGGGCGGCTTGCGCGATGCGGAATCAATGCTCGATCAGCTCGTTGCGTTTTGCGGAGAAAAAATTGCCGAGAGCGACGTGCTTAATGTTTTCGGGTTCACCAGCGAACAAACAGTAAGCGATTTAACGCAGCGGATTTTGCGGGGGGAAACACCGGAAGCAATCAATCTCCTGCACGAGCAATGCGAAGCCGGCAAAGACATGATGCGGCTCATGGCTGACCTGATCGCTTATGTGCGGGATCTGCTCGTGTTTAAAGCCAAGCCCGATGCGCTGAACCAGGACGTTGATCCGCAGTTTCAACGATCTTTGGCCGCACACGCTGAACAGATTTCCACTGATCGTTTGCTCGAACTGATCGATCAATTCGCCGCTGCCGAAGCCCGGATGAAATGGGCGCCTAATAAGAAGCTCCATTTCGAAGTTGCGATCATCAGGGCGATCCAGAGTCTCGGACAAGCGACGCTCGATGAGGTGATCGAAAAACTCGGCGAGCTTCGCGACGGCGGTAGGGCGCGACCGCCAGGCGCGCCGTCGGTGCAACCTGTAGCCGGCATCGTCGATGCCGGTCGGCGCGAGAAAGCCGATGCGTCAAAGGCCGGGATCAACGATCCCGGCTACAGCAGAGTGCGCGTCGAAGAGAAGAGCGCCGAAGTCGATCCCGAAAGGATCTGGCAGGACGTTCTTGCGAAAATTCCAGCACAGAAGGGTTTCGTCCGAAACTCAGCGTCAGCAGCCCACGTTCTCGGAATCGAAGGGCGCAATTTTAAGCTCGGTTTCGCGGCTGGCGACAAAGCCATGATGGACATCCTGAGCACACCAGCGAATCGCAAGTTCATTGAGACGCTTTTGCATGAAATCACTGCGAAAGATTGGACCTTGAAACAGAGTGTAGGCGAAGAACTCGCTCCCAGGAATGCAGTAGTCCCGGAGCATTCGATTGGTCATGATTTCAAGAACGAACCGTTAATCCAGGAGGCGATCGAACTGTTCAACGCCCGAGTAAGACCGTGAATGCATGCTTTTGTCATCCTGAGCGGAGCGAAGCGGAGTCGAAGGATCTCGCGGCATTACCCTGAGCTACTGCAGCGGGATGGAAAGCCTGGCCTCGCCCCGAAAGCGTTCGGGGCTGCGTTGCAGCCTCGACTTCGCTCGGAATGACAAAGAACTGACTATGAATCTAAATAAATTGATGAAGCAGGCGCAAAAGATGCAGGAGCAAATGGCCAAGACTCAGGCCGAGCTCGAGCAGAAAACTGTCGAAGTGAGTGCGGGCGGCGGGAAAGTGAAAGTAACAGCAAACGGCACGGGCGACATCATCGCGCTCAAGATCGACAAGGAAGTGGTCGATCCGAACGACGTCGAATTTCTCGAGGAGATGGTTTTGAACGCCGTGAAACAAGCCATTGAACAGGGAAAGGCACTCGCGCAATCCGAGATGACAAAAATTACCGGGGGACTGGGCATCCCGGGGATGCAATAGCAACAAAGCGACTGCTGTAGAGGCATCGCGTCAGCAGCGAGAACGTAGCCGGTTCCCCAATCGCAAAGGTGGAACGCGTTGTCCTCAACGCGTTGGCAAACACTGCGGCTTTGCCGCCTAATATCTGCGCCTGCGGCGAACACGCACCCATCGTCTTCAGAGAAGCCGATCCACCTTCGCCCATCATCCGCTGATTTTGCTCGCGCCGAAGTAAGGTTGTAACTTTTCAGGAACGCGGATGGAGCCATCGGGCTGCTGATAGGTCTCGATGAGCGCCGCGAATAATCTCGGTAACGCCAGGCCCGACCCATTCAACGTGTGGCACAAGCGGGTTTTTCCATCGCGACCTTTGAACCGAAGCTGCATCCGGCGTGCCTGAAAATCTTCAACGTTCGAGCAGCTCGACACCTCGAGAAACGCGTTCTGCCCCGGTGACCAAACTTCAACGTCATACGTTTTTGCAGAGGCAAATCCCAAATCGCCGGTGCAAAGCTCGACCACCCGGTAATGCAACCCAAGCAGTTGCAACACTCGTTCTGCATCGGCAGTGAGCGATTCGAGTTCTTGGTATGATGTTTCCGGTGCGACGATTTTCACCAGTTCCACTTTATCGAATTGATGCACGCGAATGATGCCACGCGTGTCGCGCCCGGCGGCGCCCGCTTCGCGCCTGAAACATGGCGTATAAGCGGTAAATTTTTTCGGGAGATCGCCAACGCTCAGGATCTCCTCACGGTGAAGATTTGTTAACGGTACCTCTGCCGTTGGCACGAGGAAAAGCAGTCCCGGAATCGGATCTGTGTCGATCGCGTACATATCGCTTTCCAACTTTGGCAGCTGCGAAGTGCCAATCATGCAATCGCGTCGGACCAAAGACGGTGGACTAACCTCGAAATAACCATGCTCACGCGTATGTAGATCGAGCATGAAATTGACCAACGCGCGCTCGAGCCTCGCACCTGCGCCGGTAAAACAAATGAAGCCGCTGCCGCTTAGCTTTGCCGCCCAGTCGAGATCGAACAGATTCAGTTTTGTGCCAAGCGCTACGTGATCAAGCGCTTTACCCGCGAGCTCCGGTCTGTTTCCCCACTCGCGAACAATCGTGTTTGCACTCGGATCTTTACCTTCCGGAACGCTCTCATGCGGCAGATTCGGAATTTCCAAAAGTACGCTGCGCTGCTCTTCATCGAGCGCCTGCGTGCGCTGTGTTAACCCGGCGATTTGCTCTCCGATCTTTCGCACTTCCGCTTCAAGTTCTTCGCTCGGTTCCTTGCGCGACCGTCTCGCGCCAATCTCCTTGCTCAAACGATTGCGCTCGGACTGCGAGCGTTGCAGGTCAGTCTCGCTCTTGCGCCGGTCCGAATCGAGTCGCAACAACTCGTCGATTTTGGCCTCGTCGCCGCTGCCGCGCGTTGCCAGACGCTCGCGAACAAAATCCGGTTTTTCGCGAATCAAACGAATGTCGAGCATGGCTCGCAGTGTAGCACATGCGTCCCGCTTGGGTCCGATTCAACTGGCAAGCCGGAAGCTTGCGCTACCTTCCCGCGGGTCGATACTTTTCCACGTGGAAAAGATTGACCTGCTCGCCGTCGCGCTCGGTCTCGCTGCGCTGGCCGGCATTAATCTTTACCTCACTGTTTTTGCCACTGGGCTGGCCATCCATTTCCACTGGATCACATTGGCACAGCAGTATCAGTCCCTCGAAATCCTGGGCGATCCCTGGATCATCAGCGTCGCAGGTGTTCTCTATCTTCTCGAATTTTTCGCCGATAAGATTCCATGGGTGGATTCCATCTGGGACGCGGTGCACACCGTGATTCGCCCGATCGGCGGCGCTTTGCTCGCAATTCAAGTGCTCGGTCATCCGAATCCTGCATTTACAGTCATCGTGGCGTTGCTGGCTGGAGGCACCAGTCTCATTGCGCACACTGCGAAGGCAGCGGCGCGGCTTGTCAGCAACACATCACCGGAACCGTTTTCGAACATCGGGCTAAGTATTGGCGAAGATATCGCTGTACTGGGCGGATTGGCTCTCGTGCATTTCAATCCCGTTCTTGCATTGATCGTCTTTTTAATCGGGATTGGAGCCTTCTTCTATTTTGCCCCAAAAATTTTGCGCGCGATAAAGACGAAAATCTGGCTGGCCTGGAAAAAATTGAACGGACCAGCGAACCACAAGATGCCGGTGCAATTACCGATCGTCCTGCCAAATCGACTCGCATTTGTTTTCCACCGTGACAATGTCTTGGGTGAAACAATTGCATGGACAGCCCGGTGCATTAGCGGGCGCGGTCGACGAATTCCGGCGAATCTCTTCGGCGCGCTCGTCGCGACAAGAGAAGAACCGCGCAAACTCCTTTTCGTAACTCGCAAGTTTGCGCGCACGATCGATCTCGGAGACGCGTTGGTAGCTCATGAGTCGCGATTTCTGTTCGAGAACCTGGTTATTTCGCCTGCCGCAGCGAAAGGCCAAACGTATTCGTTTATTTTCCCACGCTCCGATGGCGCGGTAGTCGAGCAGATTGTTCACGATCTGCATCAACAGCTAAGCGAACCAGTCTTGACAGAACAAGGAGCGGCAGTCTAATCGCCATGGGGTAGCGGATCTTGCGTGACATCCAGCCGCGCGCTTCTCATAATCGTGGCATGAGCACGCTGGCAGAACGCTACGCAGAAATCCGTGAAACTCGGCGGGTTCACGAGCGCGCGCTGTTCGTGTCGCCGCGAATTCCTTCGGAGCTCGAACTCCAAGCGCGTTGGTTTGCGGGAGATTTCGGCAAAGAGTTCGTCAGCACGAATGGCGATAAAATCGAGATCATTCAGTTCGGTGTTTGGAACCGTGAAGCCGGCCCCGATTTTCGCGACGCTGCGATTCGCATCAACGCCTGCGAGCCAATTAACGGATGCATCGAGATCGATCTGCTGGATCGCAGCTGGGAAACACATGGCCACGCAATCAATCCAGCCTTTGAAGCGACCGTCCTTCACGTGTTTGTCGAGAGAAGCAATCACGCGTTTTTCACGCGCACGCACTTGAACCGTAACGTGCCGCAGGTCTGCATTGACCCGGCAACTTTGCCGGAAGCATTCAATGCAACGGTTCCACTCGCGCGCCCCGGACGTTGTCAGGCTCCGCTGAAAAATTTGCCGGAAGAACGCGTTTGCAGCGTTCTCGATGCCGCGGCGCAATTCCGGTTGCGGCAAAAGGCAAATCGGATTCGCAACAAGGTCGAAGCACACGGCCGCGACGAAACACTTTTCCAGGAGATCGCGACTGCGCTCGGTTACAAGGAAAACAAGTTGCCATTCACGCTTCTCACCCAGCGTTTTCCGCTACGGTTGCTGCGGGAAAGTGCTGAGGATTGCGAGGCGTTGCTGTTCGGCGCAGCGGGTTTCCTCGAGACGCCCGATCTCGACATCTACGATAAATCTGCGCGCGAATATGTGCGGCAACTGTGGGACCGTTGGTGGCCGCATCGCGAGAATCTGCAACGATTGGTTTTGCCCGCCAAAGCGTGGCACATCAGCGGCACGCGGCCGGTAAATCATCCGCAACGACGCCTCGCAGCACTGGCAGTTCTCGCGCGCGAATGGCCGCGTCTCCAGCGAGCGTCGGGTAAAACCAGCATCGCTGCGGCTAACGATTTCTTTCAAACACTTGCGCATCCGTTTTGGAATTTCCATTACACGCTAAGCTCTGAAGCGTCGCCAAAGGAGATGGCACTAATCGGCGATTCGCGTGTCGCCGACATCCTGGCAAACGTGCTGTTTCCATTTTGGGCCGCACACGACCGCAAAAATCAGAGCTCATCGAACACTCGTCTTTGGAGCGAATACGGAAGGCTGCCGGCACAATTATCAAATCGCCGCCTCGAGACCGCTGCGACACGTCTCTTTGGAAATGACCCGCGCCGGAAACAGTTTTTGCGCACCGTGGCACGTCAACAGGCTTTGCTACAGATCTACGAAGATTTCTGTATGCAGGACAATTCCGACTGCGCGCAGTGCCCGTTCCCCGAGCAAATGGACAAATGGATGTGACTCTTGATGAGTTGAATAGTTGAACGGTTGAAGCATTAAAGGGGTGTCATCCCGAGCGGAGCAAAGTGGAGTCGAAGGATCCCGTGGCGCTACCGTAAAGTGATACGACGGGATGGAAAGCCTGGCCTCGCCTCGACTTCGCTCGGAATGACACGCTCAAACTCTTCAACCGTTCACTCTTTAACCTCTAACCTTTCGAAATATTTGACGTGCGTGCGACGCAACTTGCGGTTAGGATTCGCCCCGTGCGCCCCCCTGCAACACGCCATCGCGCGTTCACTCTAATCGAGCTACTCGTCGTCATCGCGATCATTGCGATTTTGGTCGGCCTGCTCTTTCCCGCTTTCAAAGCCGTCCAAACCCAGGCCAGACAAACGCAGGCGAAAAACGATCTCACCCAAATCGTCAACGCGATGAACGCGTTCTATACGGATTACGGAAAGTATCCTATCAACGTACCTCTAGGTAATACTAACGATGCATATGTTGGTACCGGCGGCAGCATACCCGCCGGCGCGACGTCATACGGAACAAACAACGTTCTCTTCGATGAGCTACGGGCGGTCACAAACACTCTCAACACGCGGCAAATCGTGTTTATTTCTCCGCCCTTTGTAAAAGACGGAAACAATCCGCGCAGCGGCATAGGAACCACAACACTTACGGGCCAATATTTTGATCCTTGGGGCAAGACATACAGTGTGGCAATTGACACTAGCTACGACAACCAGATTTCAAATCCGTACACGGCGAATACAGGTGCCGGCCCGACCCCGCTTCGACAGGGCGTGATTGCCTGGTCGTTGGGTAACGACGGCATACAAGGTATGAATTTTAGTAATTCCGACGACGTGATCTCGTGGCAATGAATTGTAGTTCGTTTGGATTTGTGCCGTAGCGTCGGCTCTGAATTCACAATTTGTTTCGGTTGCAATCGGCAACCCCGAAATGAATATACTTTGAAATTATTCGGGGAGCCGATTACCATCGGCTTTGAAAATCTAAAATCGAAAGTCTCGCTTCGCGGGTGTAGTTCAATGGCAGAACGGCAGCTTCCCAAGCTGCACACGGGGGTTCGATTCCCCTCACCCGCTCATTTCAAAGGAAAACTAGATGCCAAACTCCGTCTGGTCATAACACATTGGTAACAACCTGTGATCGGCGTTTACGACGATGCTGGCAATGTGATCGAAACGCACGATCTCCAGCTGGTGTCTGTCGCTTAGTGGATTCGAATGTCGCCAGTCAAAAGGGTGCCGCTGGCGGAATAGCCGTTACTTAGAGTAATGGAAAAGGTATCCGTGCTTCCGTCGCTGCTGTTATCGATTGCGGTGACGCTGTAGGTGACTCTCCTTCCGTCGCCCAGGCGCGCTGTGCCACCCAAGTCGGCGCTATTCCCATTGAATGTCAGAGTCCGAAGTTTCGCTTTAGTTATCGAGATGCCAGCCGCAGGATCGCTGAAAGAGAGCGAGCCGGTCGGCCGATTATCCGACTGCTTCGCGTCAAATTCGAAAGTAGCTTCGTCGCCTTGTCCATGGATTGAGCCTTGGCCAGACACCACGATTCCCGGATCATAGAGTTCCGCGGTCGCGAGAGCAGCTTTGTGGGCAAGTGCTCCCCCTGTGACGAGCACCATACCGTTGAGCAGGAGAGTTGCGGCATGGTCTTTTCGCATGGTGTTGAGGCTACCGGTTAGTGACCAGGTGCCGGTTGCCGGATCGTAGAGTTCGGCAGTGTCGATCTCGAAGTTGGTTCCCCCCGCCACGAGCACCATGCCGTTGGGCAACAGAGTTTCGACATGATCCGCTCGCCCGTCGTTGAGGCTATCGGTTACTGACCAGGTGCCGGTCGCCGGATCGTAGAGTTCGGCACTGTCGAGTTCGTCGGGGTTTCCCCCCGCCACGAGGACCATGCCGTTGCGCAGGAGAGTTGCCGTATGGTCGTATCGCGCGGTGTTGAGGCTGCCGGTTGTTGACCAGGTGCCGGTGGCAGGATTGTAAAGGTCGGCACTCGCAAGTTCCACCAAACGGGGATCACGTCCCCCCGCGACAAGCACCTTGCCATTGGCTAGAAGAGTTGCTGTATGGAATATCCGCCCTGTGTCGAAGCTGCCGGTTGGAGACCAGCTACCGGTGGCCGGATTGTAGAGTTCCGCGCTCGCTGAATAGAGGTCGGTTTCGCCTCCGCCCGCGACGAGGACCTTGCCGTTGGGCAGGAGAGTTGCGGTATGGTACAATCGCGCGGTGTTGAGGCTGCCGGTTGCTGACCAGGTGCCGGTGGCCGGATCGTAGAGTTCGGCGCTTGCGAGAGGGGTATGTGCCTGCTCTCCTCCCACCACCAGCACCCTGCCATCGGGGAGCAACGTCGCCGTGTGGTGGAACCGGGCAGTCTTGAGGCTGCCGGTGTATTCCCATTCAAAGGGAGTAGCAGCGCACGGTTGCATGGACGCAAGCCCGGCCGAAAAAGACAGCAACAGGAGTATAACCGGTCGCGCCAGAAACGAGGTGGTTGCCGGTTGAGTTATCGCGGTGATGAACTGAGTAGGAGTTTTCATTGGATCGTGATGGAAACGCGCGAGCACACGGGTGACTTCAAAAGAGTGGTGATCGTGTAGTCTCGGCAGATTTACTGATCATTCAAGACCGTGGGTCAACCGCTTGAGCCGCGGGCGCGAGCCCAAAGCAGACGAGCACCAGCGGGATGAGAAGCGGCAGAATTGTCGTTTTGAGTTGAACAAGTGGATTCATGGTTTTTCCTTCCTTTTTCCCCGTCAGATTGATTCTGCGATTCGCGGGTCCGGAAGGGGCGAAGAACCCCCGCGGGGAAATGTCCTCCACCTGATTCAGAGCCCGTTTAGCGACGCCGAGTTTGGCAAAAATCGCGGCTGCTTGTCAAGGCAGCTCTCCGCAGCTGCAAACCGCCGATTCCAGGTTCACAAACGCAGCTACAAACATTACACAGGCTGCAGCCGAAATGCCTTCCTTGAGAGCTTGCGATCTTTGTGCGGCGCATTTCATCTTCCGCCGAAGAGTCTTCGGAACGATCTGAAGACACGACCTGGGAGATCGCCTGCCCTTGAGGGCACGTTAGGTGGCTGCTGCGCGAACGGCCATTGCGAACCGCCATGCACCTGACACGCAGTAGCCGGGATCCTGCTCACGGGGAGATCGACATCGTAAGCGGTACCGGCTGCCATGCAACCGGTGGTGGCGAGTTGATTGGAAATCGAACACACCGTCGCCCGTTGGATTGGCATCGTCGGTTGCAACGGATCGGCCGGATAATGCCGCGAGGCTTTGTTCATCACCTGGGTCCAGACCGGCAATGCCAGGGCGGCACCGTAACCGTGCGCGACAATCGTGGTCGGCTGATCGAACCCAACCCACACACCGCAGGTGAGCGTGCTCGTGTACCCGACGAACCAGGCGTCCTTGTAATCGTTGGTCGTGCCAGTCTTTCCTGCCGCCGGTAATTTAAAGCCTAACGAGCGTGCGCTGGCAGCTGTGCCTTTGGTCAACACGTCCTCCATCACTTGTGAAGTCATCCACGCCGCACCCGAGTCGATCGACTGCGAACTGATGTGCGCGGCAAGATATATCGGTTTGTGTTGCTGATCGTCGATTCGCTCGATGATGTACGCCTGTTTGCGCACACCGGCATTGGGGAAAACAGTGTAACCGGCAGTCAAATCTTTCAGGTTCGTCTCGAACGAACCGATGTAGGTGGCGGGCCCGCGCGGAACATTCTGAGCGATGCCGAGGTTGTTCGCGACTTTTTGCACCGCATCGAGTCCAGCGAATTGTCCCACTCGCACGCTCATGGTGTTGCGCGAATGGACAAGACCGTAGGAGCACGGCATCGTACCGCCGTAAGTACCATCAGAATTCGCCGGTGACCAATTTCCTGCGCCGTCGATTTCGCCCGGCTGAATCGGGCCGTCGCTGATCGCCGCACCTGGCAATAATCCATGGCTAAAAGCTATCGCATAAACGAAAGGCTTGAATGCTGAGCCTACTTGCCGGTTTGCCGGAGCCAGCGCCCGATTGAATTTGCTTTGCCCATAATCCCGTCCGCCCACGAGCGCACGAATTCCGCCGCTGGCGTTATCGATTACTACCACCGCGCCCTCGAGGTACGGCATGGCCGAGTCTCCTTCCCCTTTCTCAGGCGCCTTGTATTCCGTCTTGGTCGGATGATGAAAATTGGATTGATGTTCGATCTTGCTCAGTTGCGTCTCAAGCGCATCCTGGGCGCTGTTTTGCGCAGAAGGATCGAGCGTGGTGTAAATCGATAGACCGCCATCATCCATCTGGTCTTGAGTTAGGATCAGGCTCAAAGCGCGCTGCACAGCGTCCATCGCGTAGTTCTCCTGGACCTGTGGCATTCGCTTCGGATGCGTGACGATCTTTGCTTTTTTTGCTTCGCCGGCCTGCGCCAACGTGATTTTTTTCAGCGCAACCATGCGATCCAGAACCGCGTTCCGCTGCGTAGCTGCACCCTCGGGATTTTTCAAAGGCGAGAACCGGTTCGGGCTGCGAATTAAGCCGGCCAGCAGCGCGGCCTCGGAAAGATTCAGTTTTGAGGCGTTCTTGGCGAAGTAAGCTTGTGAAGCGGTCTCGACTCCATAACAACCAGTGCCGAAATAAATTCGGTTTAGGTAAAGCTCGAGAATTTGTTGTTTCGTAAAGTCGCGTTCGATGCGCAGCGCCACCATTGCTTCCAGCAATTTCCGGCTGAAGGTGCGGCCACCGAGAGGAAGGCTGTTGCGCGCTAATTGCATTGTTAGACTGCTCGCCCCTTCCTTTGCGGATCTGCTGAGAATGTCGCGGGTCAACGCGCGCAGGACTCCGCGCCAATCAATGCCCTTGTGTTCGTAAAATCGGGTATCCTCGCGCGCCAGCACCGCCGCGATGAAATACGGCGACACTTCGCTTAGCGAGACCTTGAGACGATTGGCTCCCGCCAAACGGCTGTAAATTTTTCCATCGACATCGTAAACAGTGTTTCGTTCCGGCATTTCGCCGACGTTCTTCATGTCGAACGTTTGCGCCCAGGTGCCGTAAAAAAGAAACACGGCGAACACGGCGCCCGCCAGCAAAAGAAGCAGTGTAATCTTCCAGCCGTAGCGAAAGAGAATATTGCCGCGCGCTTTCGTTGAGCGTCGAAGACGAGCGAAAAATTTCATCGGCTAGGAAACAAGACAATCTAACCGCACATCGCGTTGCGCGAAAGCAAACCGAAGGCGGAACCAACCTGGAGAGCGCTGCGCCGTCGGCGCGCGGGACCAACCTTGGCTCCAATTACCAAGGTAGGAAATGCAATTCTCCTTGAAACGGCCACTCATCCGCGTGAAGCGCCAAACCTGCGCGAACCGGATTATCAAGAACGTACTGCCATTTCGAATCATAATTCTCCGAACGCCGCAGTTGCGTGTCCCAGAAATCGCGTTGCCAGAGCGGCTGTTCGGAAGGACGCGGCCAATTTTTGGAGGCAATGCTTTTCCAGTAGCTAACCCATTGCATCAGTGGCTGGGTCGGAAACACAGCAGGTGCACAAAAAAGGTGAATATGATCCGGCATCACGACGTAGCGGCCGACGCTCCATGATTCGGCCTGCTGCCATGCATCAATTATGACAGCCACCGAATCGGCGCCTGTAAATACCGGTTTGCGATCTTTGCTGCAGACCGTGAGAAAAACAATGATAGGTTCGTTGAATCTTTCGCGAACTGGCGGATGCGCCGGACTTTTGCGGTTTTCCACGACGTGGAAAGTTGAGGGCGCCGACGACGCGGACGCCCTCCACGCGAATTACAAATTCAGCTTCACTACACCTTCGTGTTGCTCATTGGCGCAAGGCGCGTTGGTCGGGACATCGGTGGCAGCATCGCTCGCCTTCACGAGCTTGTTCTCAATCAGATAATGTTCAACTTCTTCGCCGCTGATGTCGGCTAGTATGTGGCCGTTGACCTCAACACATGGCGAAAGCGGTTGACCACTCTTAGTCTCCATTTCCCAGCGGAACGCCGGGTTTTGGATGATGTCCTTCTCCGTGTAGGGCAGATTGTACTTGGCCAGAACGGCGCGGACACCGGCGCTCCAGCCACAATAGGTCTTCAAGTATGCGGTAATTTCTGGCGTTTGCATCGGGAGAATATATCACAATTTCGGAAGGTAGTAAGGCATCTAGCACAAACAAATAAAAACCGGCGGTAGCGCCGCACTTCGAAACGCAAGCGCATTGTGCCCGCTCGGCGTGTAGCGCAACGTGAAATCCATTCGACGGCAAATCTCCTGCACGCGAACGGCGGTGCCGGCACGAAGTTCTTGTGGGGCGAGAAAGCGGAGGAAGATCATGAAACGAAAAATTCGTTATGCAGTCGTTGGATTGGGACACATCGCGCAAACGGCTGTGCTACCTGCGTTTGCACATGCGGAAAATTCAGAGCTCGGTGCGCTGGTCACTGGAACTCGCGAGAAAAATCGCGAATTGAGCGACCACTATGGCGTTACTGCCTATCACTACGACGACTTGGAACGCGCGTTCGAGAAGGAGCAAATCGATGCCGCTTACATTGCGACGCCAAACAGTCTCCATCGCGAGCATACGGAACGCGCCGCGCAGGCAGGTGTTCATGTGTTGTGCGAAAAACCGATGGCCACCACTCAGGAGGAATGCGAGGCGATGATACAAGCCGCCGAGGAGCACGATGTCAAACTGATGATCGCATATCGTCTCCATTTTAACGATGCCAACCTGCACGCTGTCGGCGTGGCGCAATCCGGCGAGCTCGGCGAGCCGCGCTATTTTGGATCGTTGTTTGGCCTTCAGGTAAAGGAGGGTAACATCCGCACACGAAAAGCGCTGGGCGGCGGAACATTGTTCGATATCGGCGTCTATTGCATCAACGCCGCGCGCTATTTGTTTCGCGACGAGCCGATTGAAGTAGTCGGTTTAACCGCAAACAACCGCGAAAAGCGTTTTGCGGAAATCGAGGAGATATCCGGCGCGATTCTACGGTTCCCCGGCGAACGACTGGCCACGTTTACCTGTAGTTTCGGTTCTGTTGCGATTGCCGAATACGAAGTTGTCGGCACAAAAGGACATCTTCGACTGGAGAACGCATATGAGTATCAGGACGACACGAAATGTGTGACCACAATCGACGGCAAAAAAAGCGAGAAAATCTTTACGCCCGGCGATCAATTCGCACCCGAGCTGATTTACTTTTCCGACTGCATCATTCACGACCAAACCCCAGAGCCGTCAGGCCGAGAAGGCCTTGCTGACGTTCGTGTGATCAATGCAATCTATGAGTCGGCCGAGATCGGGCGCGCTGTGAGAATCGAGCCGGTTCCAAAGAAACGGCGGCCGGACGAGACAATGCAAATCAAACGTCCGCCGGCAAAAGAACAAGAAAT
>QHPE01000137.1:17712-38122 GCA_003218945.1 Verrucomicrobiota bacterium
CGAGTTCAAGTCGCGCGACGGTTGCTGCACCATTTTAACCGTGACAGCTGCGGATTAAGAGCACGGCACAGGCCAGGAGCATGAGCACCAGCAGCCAAAGCAAATTACGCGCGATCCGGTCGGACCGAATCAAACTCCGCTTTGGACGCATAGAAATATCACCTCAAAAATTGTGAACCAGAGCGTTCCAGTGTGACAGCCACATTTTTCACGATAGGAATCCCTACAGGATTCCAATCGCAAAACTCACCAACTTTGGCCGCGCCCCACAGCCACAATTCGCGAGCGGAACGATGCATTTGAGTGAATGCTGTGCATTGCTTTGCAGCCGTCGTATTGCTGGTCCTAACCGGCGTTCTTCCAGCAGCGGCGAAAAGGAAAGCGGCATCAAAACCAGGTCGCCCGAGCAAAGTGGAGACCCAGGCAGCCACGCGGCTCCAGATATTTCTTGATCGAGCGAACTTTACTCCAGGGAGGATCGACGGGCGCTACAACGATTTCGCGTGGAAAGCGCTGGCCCTTTACCGTGAATCGCGTGGTGAACAACAGCAAGTCGCGCCCCGACAAAGGAATGTCCAGCCTGACGTTAAAGGACTCGACCTGGCCACCGTGGAACCGGTGTTCATTCCATACACGGTTACTGAAGGGGACGTCCAAAGCGTCGGAAATTTGCCCAGCCAGCTAGCTCAACAAGCAAAACTAAAATTCCTCCCGTACCGCGACGCTGCCGACGCAATTGCCGAGAAATTTCACAGCGACATTCATTTCCTTGAACAGCTCAATCCAGGAAAGTTGAAAGCAATTAAAGCGGGCGACCAAGTCTTGGTGCCGAACGTTGAGGCATTCGAAGTGGCTTCCGTAAAAGACATCGAGCCCGGCAGCGAAACCGCTCGGCAGGCAGTGAACGAGATTGAATATCAACCCGAAACGGAAGCACCAAAGCCAGGCGAGAATGCCGGGGTACCCCGAAATGTCTCCATTAAAATCGATACGAAAACAAACATGCTCAGCGTATTCGATGCCGAGAAGCTGATCGCCGCGTATCCAGTCACGGTCGGTTCTCAGCATACTGCTTCACCTATTGGAGATTGGAAAGTGATGCGCATCACAAAGATGCCGACGTTTCGTTACGACAAAGAAATGCTGCAACATGGCAAACGCAGCGGCAATTTCTACCTGCTCGCACCCGGGCCGCGGAATCCTGTGGGCGTGATGTGGATTGCGCTGAACAAGAAAGGCATCGGCATTCACGGCACCGATAATCCCGATTCGATCGGACGCGCGGCGAGCCACGGTTGCATCCGCTTGGCGAATTGGGACGTCGTTCGGCTTGCCACAAAAATAAAACCGGGCGATAGCGTCTCCATTCACTAACTTCAACGATGAGTGAGACGCTCGCCGATCGCGCCCAAAGTATTTTGCACGACTGGGTCCAATCCGAAAGCCTGCGGAAACACTGCTACGCCGTCGCCGATTCGATGAAGCATTTCGCACAATTGCGTGGCGAGGATGCCGACCTGTGGGAAGCCGTTGGACTATTGCACGACATGGATTACGAGCGGCATCCGTTCGCTGTAGCCGGGGTCGGTGACCCAGGCAGCACAGAGCAGGCAGCTTCGGTCGAGCCGGGATCCCCGATCCCGGCTACAGCCGGCCATCCGTTTGTGGGTGTCGCGTGGCTACGCGCGAACGGTTGGAGCGATGAAGTGTGCCGCGCGATCCTTTCGCACGCTGATTATTCGGGTGTTTCACGCGAAACGAATCTGGAGAAAACTCTCTACGCAGCGGACGAGCTCAGCAGCTTCGTCGTCGCCGTCGCGCTCGTCCGCCCAACTAAAAGCATTCACGACGTCGATGTCCGCGCCGTGAAAAAGAAGATGAAAGACAAAGCCTTTGCTCGCGCGGTCAGGCGTGACGACATTATCCACGGCGCGGAAGAGCTCGGAATAACGCTCGACGACGTCATCGCACAAGTTATCGACGCCCTCAAAGCGGATGCGGAGCGGCTCGGACTTGCTGGAACTGCATAGCGAACCCCGGGGCTATAATTTTTCTGCAATAATTTCCAATACCAGTGGGGTAAGCATTCGGGCATTCGGATTTTTTTCGGCACTCGCGAGATCGGTTTCGACTTGACGGGCGAATTTCTGATCGATTCGTCCCATTCCAATTAGCCGTTCGAGATATGTTTCTATGAACGTAGCAGGCCACTGCCACATATAATCGCGGGGCTGCAGACAAAAGATGTGAGGCCGAGCGGAGCGAATTACAAAGCCATTTTCCGCAAGCAGCGCAGGTAAATGCGCGGCGCCGTCGGGTTCGCCGCCAGATTCGTGCCATGTCGCAATGACGTGTTGGCGGAAACGCTCCTGCATCGGCAGTCGCGGAAAAAATCGCCACGTCTCGTAATGGCCGTACTCATGAAAGATCGCGACGCTGCGTTTCGGCATGATCGCGCCAAGCTTTTTGATTAGCAGTGAGGGATCATTAACAAAAGAGATCACCCAGCGGCACCATAGGAAATCGTAGTCGGCCCTTGGTAACTCATCCTGCATCAAATCCAGTTCGTGAATCTTCACGTTCGCGAGCGAGCGGGTGCGGCAAGTTGTTTCCATTGCGCGAATGAAATTCTGCGAACGTTCAAGCGCGACCACTTCACCGGTTGGCCCAACGATCTCGGCCAGATCAATGGCCGCATAACCGGGACCTGCTCCGATGTCGAGAACGCGTTTGCCTATGGCGATCCCGGCCCGTTGCCAGCAATCCAAAGTAACCGGTCGCCAGACGCGATGTTGCAAACCGAGTCTGGCCAGTTCCTGCTCGTGTGTACCGAGAACGTAATCGCGATCTGTCGCCATTCCTCATCGTCACTGATTAAGGAAAGATTACAAACGCACTCTTGTTGCTTTCGTTTCCGGACCTATGCCTGTGGCGTCGGCGATTTCTCAAGATCGAGAAGAATGGAAGTAACACGGGAGATTTTCTCTTTTGAAAGCTCGGGGTAGATCGGAAGCGAGAGACAGTGTTCACATAAGGCTTCGGTCACGGGCAGGTCGCCTGGTTCGTACCCAAGATGTGCGTACGCTTTTTGGAGGTGAACGGGCAAAGGATAGTGAACGGCAGTCTGGATCCCGGCATCCTGTAACGCAGAGCGGACTCGATCGCGCTCCGCAGTCTCAATCACGTAGCAATGCCAGACGCACTCGGAATCGGAAACGTTCGCAGGCATCTTGTAAGAAGAGCCCTCGAGTAATTTCCTATAGGATCTCGCGCGCTCAACACGAGCCGCGTTCCAGACGTCCAAATGTTTTAGTTTGATCGAGAGAACAGCCGCCTGAAAGCTGTCCATTCGGTAGTTATACCCGATCTCATCATGAAAGTATTTTTGACTCTGCGCATGATCACGCAGAGAACGCGCGCGGTGCGCTATAGATACATCGTTTGTGATTAGAGCGCCGCCTTCCCCGTACGCCCCAAGATTCTTACTGGGATAAAAACTAAAACAGGCAATTCTGCCAAACTGGCCTACACGTTTGCCGCGATACTTTGCTCCATGTGCCTGCGCGGCATCCTCGATTACCGGCAGACCGTGCCGTTCCGCAATGGCCATGATGCGGTCCATCTCTGCGGGCATCCCATACAGGTGCACCGGGATAATCGCTTTTGTGTGAGGCGTGATTGCGGCTTCGAGTTGGTCTGGGTCCATGGTTCGGCGCACAGGATGGATGTCCACAAAGACTGGCTTGGCACCGATGTAGCTGATGGCCCATGCAGTGGCTATAAACGTCATGGCGACGGTAACGACCTCGTCTCCTGGACCGACATTCAGGCAGCGCAGAGCCAGGTGCAAAGCGCTCGTGCCGCTGTTGACGCTCACACAATGATCAACGCCGCAGTAGCTCCCGAATTGCGCCTCGAAATTTGATGTCGCCGGTCCCTGAGCGAATCTGCTTGACTCGCAAATTTCCTCCAATGCGCTCAACACATCAGTGCGAATGCTGTCATATTGGGCTTGAAGATCCAAGTACCGCACACGGTCCATATCAGCTTTGTTCAAATTGAAAAAATGCCCGCGCAGATTAGCTTTTTTCTCGACCAATGTAGGCACGCTAAACAAATGTCGCCACTAATCTGGGCATACTCACTCTCATAGGCTCATGTGAAACAATCCCGAAATGACTCAACAAGATCGCGAAGTGTCACCGAGGCGACCGGATTGATAGGACGAAGAACCGTAGTAACAAACCGGACGGCTCGTCGAGTCTTCTGCGCCGTCTTCCAGCGGAAGCGGGGAACAGAGTAATTACGCCAACGGTGGCGACTTTGATTTGCGATTTGGGCACAAGCAATCCTAACAGCGTGTCATGGCTATGTTGTATGTGTGGAACAAGCAGCAACTACGGCTATAGTTCCGTTTCATTTAGTGTCTAGAATTTCCTGATTACCGAGGCTTGACCAGCTGAATTTCAAATGCTCAGTCCTATTACACCGGCACAAGCCAAGCGGAACTTCGTCAGCCCCTACAGTCGTTGGCACCAAAAAGAGCAGTTGCCGGGCGAGCTAGACGGAACGCTTGCCTCCCAGCGGTTGCGTAAACCGCTTTTTTCGCCTGCGATCTCGCCGGGGTTTAAAATGCAGCGCGAAGACAAAATTTTCGCCATTGGCTCGTGTTTTGCCCGCGGTGTTGAGCTCGCGCTGATTGGCCAGAAAATGGATGTCTTAAGCAGAACTGCCGAGTTTGATTCTTTCCCATCAATGAATGGCGAACTGCCGTTGGGCTTCACCAACAAATACAACACATTCTCGATCCATAATGAACTGCGCTGGGCACTGGACCCGGCGGCAGAATTCCCTCGTCACAGCCTTGTTGATCTTGGAAACGGCATTTTCTATGATCCGCATACTAATCCGGCACTCCAGCTGACCGGCCTCGAACAGACAATTCATCGGCGTGAGATCATGCAGATGGTCACCCGCCGAATTTCGCAGTGCCGGGTCGTGATAATTACTCTCGGCCTGGTCGAAGTGTGGCGCGACAACACTGCGAATGTTTTCATTAATCGGCTGATTCCCGGTATGCTTAAGAGTTATCCAGATCGTTATGAGCTTCACCTCACCAGTTTTGTTGAGAACCTTTCGAATCTTGAATGGATTCACGGGCTGCTCAGCCAGTTCGGTCACCAAGACGTACAGATCGTAGTGACGGTGTCGCCCGTACCGCTGCAAGCAACCTTTTCTGGGGAAGATGTTGTAATTGCCAATACTTATTCGAAATCTCTCCTCCGCGCCGTAGCCCAGGAATGGGCCACCTCGCATGAGAATGTGCATTATTTTCCAAGCTATGAGATCGTTCAGAACTCGGATCGGAGTCTGACTTGGGAGGAAGACATGAGGCATGTAAAGGGAGAGGTCGTTAGGCACATCATGAGTCTTTTCTTACACAACTACTTCTCGGGGCTTCCAGTGACATCCTCCAAGCTATACGCTTCGCCAAACCCAGTGCCGCCCGGCATCGGCCCAGGCAAAACCACTGTCAGCTGGTCCTCTCATGCCACCCCCGATGCGGCAATCTACGTGTCAGGCGGCGGTATTGAGGAAGCTCTTTTTGCAGGTGGTTCGCACGGATCGAAAGAGGCATCGTTCATTGAGACAGGTGCAATATACGAGTTTAGTCTTTACACCAGTCGTGATCGTAATAGACGCGTTGCACAGCTCTCCGTGACGCGCCCTCCGGTTGATTCGATCACCTCATGAAATCGCGACAGCGTAAACGCTCGATTCACCGAAAAGATAGCCGACCGACGATGCTTTGATTTGCAAGATTCGCTCGGAGACTAGCGGGACGATTGGCTATACTGAGCTTACAGATCCCAATACGGACCAGTGTTCACTGCAGTTTGGTCTAAGTT
Source organism: Verrucomicrobiota bacterium (assembly GCA_003218945.1). GTDB lineage: Bacteria > Verrucomicrobiota > Verrucomicrobiia > Chthoniobacterales > UBA10450 > Udaeobacter. Next base: position 23,622 of record QHPE01000137.1, read on the forward strand.
TGAAAACGCGCCGTAGAAGGATTGGGTCTTTTTTACTTAACCGCTTCATTTGGGAGCCACGCAAACCGACTAAGATGAATCGCCGTGAAACTGCTTAAGCTTCCAATGCGGACTACTTGGTTTTTCTTGTAACGGTCACTTTCGCTAGCAACTCCGTGTGATCCGAGTTGTACAGGCGAAACTCATACTCCGAACCTGTCTCGATCCAATACGCGGAAGCAGAACTGCGATGGCCATCTGCAAAAAGTAGTTCCTGGCCGCGGTTCACAGAGACATAGATCCTTCCGATGCTTCCATCGGCGGTGTCCCAAGAAACTGTAGTTGTGCCAGGTCCTTCGCCAACCGGTACGGGATTTGGGCTGGCGCTGAACGAAGGTGGGCGTTTTTTCAGAAGGCAAAACGCGCGCTCGTCTCTTTGGGGATCGGCCGGAGTAGATGTGGTCGTATCACCAATCGTAAGATACGAGAGAAGGTTCCACCCCGTTCGATCGATTAATCTCTTTAGACCCTGATCTGAGAAGATCCAGAAGTTCGTGTCGTCGTTGTTGCATTCTCGTGGTTCGAGCAGATACGCTACAGGGTGCGACGTCAGAGGCGCACCGTCCGCAGTCTGCCTGGCAATGCGTGTGCTCAAAAAGCAATACTTCGCCATTCGCGCCAAGCTTTCCAAAACAAAGAAGGGGTTCTTTAAATGATACAGGGTTCCCAGCAAAAAAATTGCATCGTATTTTTGCGCACCGAGTGTGAATTGGGAATCTAGATCGATAGAGAGAATAGCTACGGACGAGTTTAAGGCCTTCTTGAGAGTTCGTGCTCCCTCCAAACGGTTGAAGTTTGTGTATTCATTATCGATCGCCTCGACCGATAGGCCGAGCTTCTCCAGGAAAAACGCGAGATCTCCGTCAGCGGCTCCAATGTCTGCCACTTTTTCGTGTACGCCTCGGCATAGCTCCAAAAGATTGACATCCGCTTTAGAGCACAGCTCTTCCAAGACTGCAACATTGCGCAAGGTCGAGTAGGGATACCAGAAGGACTTGGGACGTTCGGCCAATTTGATTTCCCAAAAATTCTGCTGAGTTGTTCTGGCGAGCTGTCGAAGCGGATACGTAGTGCGTTCACGAGTTTTTCGCTTGCGCTCTAGTTCCCGAAAGGCCGCCGGTGCACCTTCTAAGCGATTGCAGAGTACGCGTGGAAGCCAGTCATAAAATTGGCGGAACGTTTCCGTCAGCGTTGTTCCTGAGGCGTTGCTATTTTGGTCGACGCGAAGCTGCTTTTGTGTCACGCCATAATCTGGCGTCGCGAAGGGGCAGGGATAGATGGATGTGGCCGAATCTTTTTGTAGGACGATGCCCTACAGACATCCGGATTTATTTAACTGCCGTAGGTAAATAATCATTTTACATTCGTAGCATCTTCCCATCGAATAGCTGCGCGGAGCAGCTCACCCAAGGAGCTGACGCCGAATTTTTCCTTTGCGCGTGCACAGTAGGCTTGCACGGTTTTTAGACTCAGATGCAGATCCTCCGCAATCTCGGAAGTCGTCCGACCCTGACCAAGGAGACGGAATATTTCCAATTCGCGATCGCTTAACCGTTCCACAGGAGAAGCCTGTGGTGTTTTGGGCGAGGCGCTGAATCGGCGTGCCATGCTGTTGACGACTCTCTCGCTTACATAAACTCCCCCTTGAAGAACACGGCGAATGCAGGTCAAGACGCTCTTGGAGGTCTCGCGTTTCATCACGTAACCCCGCGCGCCGGCACGCAGAGCTCGTTCGGCATACAATGCTTCGTCGTGCATCGACAGAACGATAAGCGCAACTAGCGGGAATTGACTGTCCAGGTTTTTTACTAGTTCCAATCCCGATTCGTTTTTTAGGGAGATATCGATAAGCGCAACATCTGGCCGCGCTTTGGCAATACCAGCAATGGCGCCGGCCGAATCTTCCGCTTCCCCGCAGACTAAGAGATCGGTTTGCCCATTGATGAGGTTGGTAAGTCCTTCACGGACCAGCGGGTGATCATCAACAACAAAAATCCGGTGTTTACGCATCTCAGTGACAGGAGGGTCCGAGTTCACATTGAGATACTTGATTCGCTTTGGTTTGGAATCCTCAACTTACATATCGCGGCCGTTCCGTTCCCGCCATGCCGTTGGACACTCAAGGTTGCGCCGATTAGCGCCGCGCCATGGCGCATCAAGCGGAGCCCAAGCCCTTTCGAATCTGGCAGCTTGTCTGGGATCCCAACTCCATCATCGGTGATTGCTAGAGCAAGCTCAGAACCATTCATGGTAACGCGAATATCAATATTCTCCGCAGCAGCGTGTTTGGCGGCGTTCGTGACCGCCTCCTGAGCAATGCGGTAGAGTTGTGTAGCAACTGCTGAATCGCGCACTGGAATTGAGTCCCCTCCATGAAAAATGCAGTTAACTGTGAACCGCTCGCTGATGTTCTCGGCGAGACCCTCCAATGCTACGCTTAAACCATCTGCTTCGAGTTCCGGCGAAAAGAAACCGCGTGCCAAATTACGGGTAAGGTCAATCCCCTCTTCGACATAACGCACAAGCTTCTCTGCCTCCGCTGCTTCTGGCGCTGATTTTGTGCCGAGTTTTTCCTTCAACACTTGAGCCGCAAGAGCGGTACCCGTCAGATGTTGGCCAAGGCGGTCATGGAGATCCTGGCCCAGCCGGCGGCGCTCGCGGTCAGCAACTCTGGCGATTTCGCGATCGAGTCGCTGCCGCTCTGCGACTTCGCGTTCCAAGGCCGCCGTTCGTTCAAGCACGCGCTGATCCAGCTCACGCACCAGCGTTCGCAGCTTAGATAACATCCCGGCAAAAAGCGCGAACGACGCCAGCGCCATGGCCACATTCCAAAACCTCAGCGCTGGAATGCCGGCCGCGACATCCGACCACATCCAGGCTGCGATTCCTGCGATGGCAATAATCAATCCGAGCAACAAATTGCCAAACCACGTGGCCAGGGAAATAGGCACCAAATAAAACAGAAGAAGCGGGCGGTCGTACCCTGTCAGGTAATCGACATATCCTACCAGGCCGACAAGACAAACACAAACGACCACCAAAACGCCTTGCGACACTCTAAAACGTGGACTGCGCAACCGAGCAATGACACGGCTCCAGAAACTGTATTGCCAGCTGCTATTGATGGATGATCTCATGCTCTTAAGCGTGCGTGTGTTCAGTGTGGTCTCGTCAAATGCGATGGCGAGATCGCTGGATGAACGGGGAACGCAGCCATTTGGAACGTTCTCGTCGCGCGCGAAGACCCTCAATGATTGCTCTCTTTCTTTCCACTTCCAGCGCGAGTCTCTCCGCCCTAGCGGCAAGGCGGCGATTTTCCTGTTGGAGAGTTGCAATTACCTCTTGTGGTTTGCGGAATTCCCTCGGCAAGGTCGCGACAAAATGCACACGTTCGTTAAACGCAGCTTCCAATTCTTCGATCGCCGCGGGAGATGTTTCGCGCGATTGAGGGCCTGCTTCGAGCTGCTGAGAAAGCTCTTTCGCTTGCTCCAGAAGGCCAGGGTCTACTTCGCGCTCGTTTATCGTAAAATCAGCTGGCACGTTCGAGCTATTGATGCGTTGGCTCAGCGGCTCGAGGCATTCCGGCACAAAAGGTTCACCGAGAAAAGCAAAGAGAGACTCCAGAGTCGCTTTCGGCAGACCTACGAGGTCGGCGTGTCGCACACGAAGGATTGCTCCCGGGCCATACGCGCGTTCCGCCAACGCACAATTGCTTACTGTGGCGAGCCAATATTGATAGGCTTCCTGCGCGTCGGCCACCAAACTCTGCCCGGAGACACGGTGGAAGTGCAACATCGATCGAACCACCGAAATCGCATCGCGGAACACGTGGACGAATTGCGCGTCGGGAAAAAGCTTGCGCAATCCGCAAATGTGAAGCGAGTACTCCGGCGTGCCATCGACCCAACGTGTCTTCGCGTCATACCAGGGGACGAAACAGTGGTCTGGCGTGGCCGGGCCGGCGGCGCGTCTCCATCGTTTTCTCTCAAGATCGACGCGGTGGCTGAGAATCAGCTCGGTAATGGTTTCGCCGAAGCGGGAGAAAAATTCCGCGTTGTGGATGCCCATCGAACTCAGGAGCGAGTAATCGTCGCGCGCGGTTCCAATCTGATAGTAAATAGCGAGATCGATGGCCAGGTCTCCCATCCAGCCGGATTCTTCGAGCGGAATGATATTCGGATGCCGACCCAGGCACCAAGTAAGGATGCTTGTGCCGGACCGTGGCGAGCCGACTACGAAAATCGGTCTGTTTTTCTGGTGTTGCATCTTACCTGAATCCTGATCTCGCCAGTGTGCGTGATTCTCCGGTCGCGAAAATGTCGGCTTCTGAGGCCCCTTGTAAAACGCGGTTACGACAGCTGCGACAGGGTGACGGCCGCGGAAGCGCCGATTGCGAGCGCAGCATGGGTCATTGCGCAAAGGACCAAGGCCGATGGGTTCAACGTCTTGACTAGCTCCCTCATTTTCTTGTACGCGATGTCTACGCTCGCCACGTACTTTACGCGTTGCCTAAATGCAGTCTCCATTGCAGCAGCTGCCACACTTGAAGTTCGAGCAGGCGAGGAAGTTTCGTTCACCTGCCTGCACAAGCGCATTGCCTTCTCGAGTACCGAAGGGTTGACCGTAGGATCACCGATCGTGAAATCTAGCGGCACATTGGAGCTGTTGATCCGCTCTGAAAGCGGTTCCAGACATTGCGCACAATACGGTTCAGCGAGAAAATCGAGCACTGAACGCATTGCCGCTTGAGGATCTTTGATTAGATCTGCGTATCGGATCCGATGGACGACAGTCGGACCGTAGGCCTCTTCTGCTTTGACGCATGCTTTGACAGTGCGGAACCAGTACTTGTACGCTTCCTCTTCGTTGGCAACCAAATGGGTGCCCGCGATTCGATGAAAGTTTAGCATTGACCGCACGACTTCGCCTACTTCTCGAAAAATGTGAACGAAGCGGGCCTGTGGAAACAGTTTTCGCAAACCACAAATAAACAGCGAGTATTCCGGCGTGCCATCCACCCAGCGCGCTTTGGGCTCGCAGTGTGCATTTCTGCCGCGAACCCAACGTCCTGTAATGCCAGCTGGCCTTTTCGATTGCCGTTTCCTTTCAAGGTCTCTTCGATGACGCAGGATCAGTCCGTTAATCTTTTGCCCGAAGGCCGCGAACAATTCATCCTCCCCGATATCCATGGCGCTTAAAATGCTATGATCGCCTCGTCCCGCGCCAACTTGGTACGCAACGGCAACATGCACCGCGAAATCGCCCATCCAGTTCGATTCTGGCACCGGGAAAATATTGGGATGCTGACCCAGACACCAAGTGAAGATGCTGGTTCCCGAACGCGGAGAGCCGACAACGAAAATGGGTCTGTTAGTTCCCTCTTCCATTTCTCTCGGTCATTATTTAGCGTGGCTTCCGGCGCATCCAGAAACTTCCTCCGCCCCATCTTACTGAAGAGGGACGACCAGCTTCAAGATTTGCCAAATTCGCAAAGGCTACTTTGAGATCGTCCAGGTATTTGTGCGCGAGATATCGATTCGCCATCACGACCTCGAACTCTAAATTAAAGCTCAAGAAGGCTTGCAACAGGTATTGTTCGCTCCAAAAGCGAAACTCATCCATCACCCAATCGCGCCGGTACTCGAATGGCAGGAAAATATCGTGCACGTGCACCATCACTCCTGGCTTGAGCCGCGGCAGGATCTCTAGGAACAGGTAATTTACGTCTCCCCCAATTTTGACTGTATGCGAACTGTCGATAAACAGGATATCGCCCGATTGCAGTTGCGAGAAAAATTCCAGACTAATTTCCTGGACGTTCTTCTCGATCAAAGTTTGCAACCCTGGAAATCCTTTGCGAAGAAAGTCGCGTGGAAATGGTTCAATACAAATGATCGGCGCGAAGCCATTTTTCGATGCGGCCTCACCCAATGCGAGTGAAGAAAAACCACTGCCCACTTCGATAACCAAGCGCGGCTGGAAGTGACGAACCATGCAGTAGGCCACCAGCGCGTCAACACCATCAAAAAGACCGTTGCCAAGAAAAAACCGATCGTGCTCCGGAGGTGGCGCAGTTGGAAACCGCTGAAATTCGTCGCGGAATTTTGAAAATGTCCGGAGCAAGTTGAGTTGCGCCCGCTGATTCATATCAACGCCTACAAGCTCGCTTGGTCGGCCCCAGAGAGATTCAGGCAAGGATCGGGTATCGGGAATAGGCTGGTAGAAATGGACTGGCGTGACATGAAACCCGTGTCGCTCCCATAGTGGAAAGATCTGGCCGAACATTTTGCTCTGGATGCAACGGGGGACTACTGCCGCAATGAATTGCGCTATCTCCTTGATCTCAATGGTCCCCTGTCTTACTGCGGTTTCGAGTTCGCCCAGGATGGCCGAAACAGAGCTGAGGTCGCGTGTCACTGTTACCGACCCGATGGGGGTATCCGGCTGACTGGCGCAGTACAGCCGGAAGTCGTAGATTGAATCGGCGATCCAGGGAATCTCTGTCTGGCCGTTTACTCCCCTGCTCACCAATTTTTCTTCGCCGTGAGACGTTGCAACGCGCAACTCTGCTCCCACTGGATCGTTTGTCTCCCACGCGATGGTCACGCAGTTTTGACCGAAAGGCAGGGGATTAGGATTCGCGGTTATTTTTCCGGTAATCGATCCGCTTTTTACTGCACGGTTCACTGGAAAGAGAGCCCGGACTAGCTTGCCGCTGCAACGGCCACACTCGGCCGGTCGATCGGTGCGGGTAATGCCGAACAAGTGAAGTGTTCGTTGCTGAACAAGAACTCCAGTTTTCTGCGCGCCGTTTCCGGAGAATAGAGCTCGCGCGTCTTCTTGATGCCATTAGCGGAAAGCCGGGTCCAAAGTTCCTCTGATTGGTATAGCTCAATCACCGCTCGCGCAAAAGCATCCGGTTCGTCCGCGATCAGAACCTCCTCGCGGTCTCTAAGCCCCATTCCGTCTACCGCACGTGAAGTTGCCACCACCGGCACACCAAACGCCATGCTTTGGTTGATCTTGCCTTTCACGCCGGCGCCGAAACGCAACGGCGCAATCGACAGTTTCATCCTATCGAAAAACGGGCGGACATCTTTTTGCGGCCCTGCGATGATGATTCGTTCGGTTGCCAGGGCCGCAATTTCCGGCGGCACCTTACCGCCGAGTACATAGAATTTCGCATCCGGCAGATGTTGTCTGACAAGCGGGTAGATCTTCTGCACAAAAAACAGTACGGCATCGATGTTGGGCCGATGTTGAAATCCGCCGATAAACAGATAATCCCGGCGAGACGAAAACGGCGTTTTCGACCCGGCAATATCGACAATGTTTGAAACCAGCTGAATTGATTTAGCGGGAAAGCTTTCCTGGAGGAGCCGCTGCTCTAGTGGGCTTACAACCCAGGTCTCATCGGCCTGCTCAACGGCTTGGTATTCCAGTAGCCGTTTTTGCTGCGCATTCCGGTGCATCTGGAGATCGCCGGTTAATTCCGCTTCGCCGCCTTCGCGCACATGATGAAGATCGACCGTATCAAAAATAATTCGGCTCTGAGGTGCGTGCCGCCGGACATCCGGTGTGTGTTTGTACGCAAAATCGCATCTGCTTAGCACGACGACATCCAACTCAGAGCCGTGCGCCGTAAGGTAGTCGCGCACTTTTTTGACGTACGGATAATGTACAACCTGGATTCCGCGTTTTTGGAGTTCGGCAGCATACGGCGTTTCGTTTGCCAGGTTGTCCGGCATAAAAGCGACGCGGTGGCCAAGTTGACGAAGCAACTTGAGAATCTGAAACATCCGAAGAGAGCCCGAATCCTGGTCCGGTTTCGGGAGATGATGGTCGATCACGAGGATATTTTTTTTCCCTCGCGGCGCCTGCCACAGAAACACCCAGTCGCCATTAACTGATTTTGTCTTCAGTTCTGCAGCCCACTTTTCTGCAAACACCGAGCGGTTGATTTCCTGGTGCTTTTTTGTCCCGGTTTTTAGATCGGTTCCGCCGGTTGCTCCCTCGTAGTGGACGACCTCGCTTAGCGGCTGGTATAACACCTTGTAGCCGGCCTGGCGGACTTTGAACGCCAAGTCGGTATCTTCGTAGTAGGCTGGCGCATAACGCGAATCAAAGCCGCCTACGTTCTCGAACAGCGATTTGGAAATCATCAATGCTGCCGCGGAACAGTAATCCACTTCGCGCAGGTAATTGTATTCGGGTTTTTGGCGATCATCGAACTTGCCGTAGTTCCAACCGGAAGCGTCTTGCCAGATGATTCCGCCGGCTTCCTGCAAACGGCCGTCGGGATAAATGAGCTTTGAGCCGACAATGCCCGCCTTTGGATCTTCTGAAAAGGTATCAAGGAGGGCTCTTAACCAGCCATCCCGGACAAGCGTGTCGTTGTTCAGGAAGACGAGATATTGAGCGCGTGCCTTCTCTGCCCCGCGATTGCACGAGGCAATGAAACCAGAATTTGTCTCATTGCGCAGATAAACAATCCCGGGAATCTGCCGAACGCTTTCCGAAGTCTCGTCAGTGGAGCAATCATCCACGACAATGACTTCAAATCGTTCTGCTCCCTGATGTTCCTGAAGAGATGCAAGGCATGCTTGGGTGAAGCGCAGCTGGTTGAACACTGGAATGACGATTGAAACTTCGACCTCCTCGGCAATAGAAAACTCAATTGGGCGCGTTGGTTTTGGCGGTTGATTGGGCGCAATGGCCTGCTTGCGCGCCGCAACTGCGCCCGAAGCCAAAGCTTCGATTTCACCGCCAATCTCCGCTACCTCGAGATGTGTGCTTCGCCACTTTCGATAAGTCGAAACGATTTTCTCCAAATGCCCGTAGCCCAATAACTGCCGCGCTCGTCTGGGCGAAAGTTTGGCCTTTAAGGCGGCGATTGGGTTGGCCACTTTCCAGCGAGCCGAAGAGCGAAGCTGGGCCGCCGCCAGATCAGTCTCATCCAAGAACCGGAAGAGTCTTTGAATGTTCTTCAGCTGCTCACGGAGACGGTTTCGCAGCTCTTCCGCGCCCGCTTCGGTTTCAGCAAGGCTGACACTTCTATCTCGAAGAAGCTCATTCGTTTCCTCCAGATGCCTGGTGAGTTCCTCCACTTGCGCCTTGTGGCGCGCGTCGGCTTGCGCGAGCAAGTCGCTATAGAGACGTTCGATCTGCGCCATCCGTTCTGGAACAAAAGTATTCAGCCGACTAATCGAACCAGGAAACAAATCGTTGGGGCTTGACGAGACTTTTGCCACGTGGGCGTTCTCCGATTTGCCAGGGGACGCTTCGGCGAGCAGCGCGCGATAAAGATCGATTATTTCCTCGGAGACCCTGGCATCGATTAGTTGTTCGACTGTGAAATGCGTGTGCCGTCTTCGCGGCGCGACCAGAGCAGCGGCGATACTTGTTTTTGCATTCGGCAACCCGATAAAATCCGTGATCCTCAGGAGTTCTAATTCAGGATCTTGGAAAAAGCTATCGTAGTGCGAAATGAGTCGCTCTTTTCCATTTGTTTCTTCAATTACCCGCCGGTTGTAGATTTCCCAGAGCCGCAAACCAAAAGAATAGGAAGTTCCGTTCCGTTCCTTCATCGAATGAGCAACTTCGAGCGGGTTTCGCACCACGACGATTGTTTTGAGCCTGGGCAATAGCTGCTGCCAGAAGGGCAGGGTCAAGCTATTGCGGGGATCCTTCCAGCCCCACACGCTCGCCGAATCGAATTTTTCGATGAGCAGACGCGCTTTAAGACGCAACGGATCGAGCCGTGCGGTAAGGAAGTCTTCGTTTGCCTTCGGCGGCAGGTCCCACGCGCCGCCAAGCTCACTAAGCAATTGGTCATTTAGCGCGACAAAGCCTAAATGCTCCCAGAAACCGTCGGGGTTGTCCGCTTGCGGTGGCATTAACTCCGATTTCCTTCCGACCTCCAACCCGCAGCAATGGAGAAGCCGTGTCACCATACTGGTGCCTGAACGGTGGGCGCCGGCAATGCAAATCGCCGCCTGAGTCTCAGCGATACTTTTCACGCAAAGGCCTTATAGAACGATGCTCCGCTGGAGGCGTCAAGCCGATTGCGCCGCCGGTCTGCTGCTGCAAAATCCTCGTCGCGTAAATCATGCTCCAGATCTAAGTTCCAAATCAATGCAGCGAAGTGACGGCCGCGCACCCGATGAAATCCGCCCAGTCAATTTCGAGTTGAACGTCGCGCCACACGCAAGCGGTTCGGTGCTCGTCTCGATGGGTAACACGCGCGTTATTTGCGCCGTCACGATCGAGGAAGCTGTGCCGCGCTGGATGAAAGAACAGGCAGTGACCGGCGGATGGCTGACGGCTGAATATTCAATGTTGCCGTACTCCACCCAGCCGCGCAAACCTCGCGACGTAACAAAAGGTCGTATCGACGGTCGTAGCGTTGAAATCCAACGATTGATTGGCCGGTCCTTGCGCGCAGTGATGGACTTGGAGAAACTCGGGCCGCGCACCATCTGGATGGATTGCGATGTGTTGCAAGCCGATGGCGGCACGCGCACGACCGCAATCACCGGCGCCAGCCTGGCGCTGGCCATCGCCTGCCGAAAATTGGTAAGGGAAAAAAAACTCGACTCGCCGCCGATGCAAAAACTGGTTGCCGCAATCAGTGCCGGCATTCTCGATGGACAGGCGGTCGTCGACCTCAATTACGATGAAGACAGGCTGGTTTCGGTGGATTTCAATCTCGTTGCCACCGAGGACGGAGAATTCGTAGAAGTGCAAAGCTCGGGAGAAGAAGCGACGTTTGCAGGCTCGCAGCTCGATGAGATGCTCACGCTCGGTCGCAACGGCATCAGCGCGCTCATTGGGGCCCAGCGCGCAGTGTTAGCGCGAATCATGGTAACACCACCCGAGTAAAGTAGCGCGAGCCTCTGGCTTGCGTGTGTTTGAATTGCATGCGGGATGCATGCGCTACACTACAACAAATGAAGCGGGCGCTGATTACCGGCATCACTGGCCAAGACGGAAGTTATTTGGCGGATTTTCTGCTGGAGAAAGGCTACGAAGTCCACGGGATCATTCGCCGGGCCAGTACGTTCAACACTTCGCGGATTGATCATCTTTATGCCGACCCGCACGTGAACGGTGTCCGAATGTTTCTGCACTATGGAGACCTCAGCGATTCGGTGAATCTGGTAAAGCTTCTTTATGAATTGAAACCGGATGAGATTTATCATCTCGGCGCACAAACCCACGTGCGCGTCAGTTTCGACATTCCTGAGTACACATCGGATGTTACCGGGGTTGGTACGATCCGGATCCTGGAAGCAATACGCGAAGCGGGATTGCGCACGCGCTTCCTTCAAGCTGCCAGCAGCGAAATGTTCGGCAAGGTGCAGCAAGTTCCTCAAAATGAGAAGACACCCTTCTGGCCGCGAAGCCCATACGGCGTCGCCAAGGTTTTCTCATATTGGGCGACTGTAAATTATCGCGAGAGCTACGGCCTCTGCGCTAGCAACAGCATCATGTTTAATCACGAAAGCCCACGACGCGGTGAAACTTTCGTCAGTCGCAAAATCTCGCGGGCAGTCGCTGCGATTAAGCACGGGCTGCAAAAGGAATTGTTCCTGGGCAATCTAGAGGCAAAACGCGACTGGGGATACGCGCCGGAGTACGTCGAAGGCATGTGGCGAATTGTACAACTCGGGGAAGGCGACGACTTCGTCCTGGCCACCGGTGAAACCCACACCGTGCGCGAATTCGTCGAAGCGGCGTTCGCCCACGCCGATCTCGATTGGAAGCAGTCCGTCAAACATGACCCGCGTTACGAGCGCCCGGCTGAGGTTGACCTTTTGCTTGGTGACGCCTCGAAAGCAAAAAAAATTCTCCGATGGGAACCGAAGGTGCGATTCCACGAGCTCATCCGCATCATGGTTGACGCGGACGTGGATTTACTTTCGCGCAGCACGCCGAGGGAGCGCCTCGGGAGACTGCCGTAGGTAGGGCCGCCGCGCTGCGCCGTCCGGACATCGCAGCGATGTCCCTACCACTAACGCATCACAAATGGTGCGGTATTTGCCGGCGACATTGAGTGAGCTGAAGCGAGCCCTGGAACTGCGCTGATGAGCGGCACGTCCACGACCGTCACCGCCGCACCCACTCCTACAATGTTGTACAGTTGAATAATGTCGCTCGAGCGCATCCGAATACATCCGTAGCTCGCTGGCCTTCCGATCACCCGTTCTTCCGGCGTGCCATGAATGTAGATGTACCGGCCAAATGCATTGGCGTTTTGCGCTTCGCGTCCTCGCAGCCAAAGAATGCGCGTGACAATCGGATCGCGACCGGGAGAATTTGGCGCAACAATTTCGCCCGTTCGAATCCGATCCTTGAACACGGCGCCGAGCGGCGCATTATCGCCGATCTTTTTTGCGACCTCCAGTTCGCCCAGCGGCGTGCGACTGCTTCGCGAGTAATCACCCAATCCGAACTTCGAAGTTGATACGGGATACGTAGTCAACAGAGTGCCGCGGTCCAATACGGCCAGCTTTTGGTCGCGCGTGCTGATGACGATGTGGTGCTGGATATCGGGCGCTGCGCAGGATGCGAGGAATAGAGCAACAAGAAGAAACAGGTAATTGCCTAATCTCATGCGCGATTAAACCTGAAAAACTTCTCTGCGGTTTCGGTTGTTGCTTCAGCAATTTCGCTCAGTGAAACTCCTCGTGCCGCCGCGATCACTTCCGCTACGATGCGCGTGTGCGCCGGTTCGCAGCGCTTTCCACGAAAGGGTGTGGGCGCCAGGTATGGGCAGTCGGTTTCGAGCATAAATTTCCAGAACGCAATTTCTGCCGCGACCTTTCGCACCGCTACGCCGCTTTTGAAAGTGACAATTCCCGTAAACGAAATGAGGTGGTCGAGATCGAGAAGTTCATTCGCCTGATCGAGCGAGCCGCCGAAGCAATGAAAGACGCCGCGCAACTTACCGGTATAAGGGCGCAGCAGTTCCAGCGTGTCCTCCCACGCGTCGCGTTGATGAATGACGACATTGAGTCCAAGCTCGACTGCCAAATCCAATTGCTGCTGGAACATACTCGCCTGTTTCGATTTGTACGCGCCGTCGCGAATTTGCGCTTCGATTTCTTCATCGGTCTCGCTTCGCAGAGCACTCATAACCTGCACCTGCTCTTCCCTGGCTACTCTTTCACTCGCCAAATGATGGTAGTCCAAGCCGGTTTCGCCAATGGCCACGACTCGCGGGTTCTGCGCTAGCTCGCGCAGCGGCGTAATCACATCGTCCTCCGCCTCGTCAACGTGACTTGGATGAACGCCAATCGCCGCGTAAACGGCTGGATACTCCTCTGCCAGCTCGATCGCCCGCCGGCTACTCTGGATTGATGTGCCGATGGTGATGATGCGCGTTACGCCGGCTTCGTTTGCCCGACGCAGCACGTCATCGAGGTCACTCGCGAAATCCGGATAATCCAAATGCGCATGCGTCTCTACCAGCACATGACAAAATAGCCACCGTGAGCCGTTTGCCGAGAAATTTGTCAGTGTCGAGTGCAGCATAAAGAAATTGCTCGCCCTAGAGAGGCTGCGGGACGATAACAATTAGGAAGTCACCATGAGTGGTCGTACGATTTCAATCACGTCTTGAACGAAGAACTCGATCGGTTCGAGAGCACACGCAACGACGACGAAGCGGCTACGAAAAATACGCCAGAAGTAAAAACGCACGCCGCTGTCGTTAGCTCCCGCAAAGGAATCAGCGGCCTGTTCTGGCGCGCCTTGGCCGGGCTGAAAAGGATTTTTGGTTGGTCGAAAAAAATTGTCGGCGCTCGCACAAACTCATCTACCATGCCAAAGACCGAACCGGGGGCGCCTGATGCACGGGATGCGATAACGCGCGCACACGCGAAGCAATTAGTTGGCCTTGCCTTTTCCGGAGGTGGGATCCGCAGCGCGACTTTTAATTTGGGTGTGCTGCAATCGCTGGCGCGTCTGAATCTGTTGTCGAAATTTGATTACCTCTCAACGGTTTCCGGAGGTGGTTACATTGGGAGTTGGTTAATGGCGTGGGTTAACCGGAAGGGAATGAAAGATGTTGAGCGAAACCTCACGCCTGCGCGCGTAAACCAACCCGGCCGGAAGGAACCGCCGGAGATTCATTTCCTTCGCCGATTCAGCAATTATCTCACGCCGAAGCTCGGGTGGTTGGGGGCGGATACGTGGACGGTGATTGCGATTTACCTTCGCAATTTGATCCTGAACCTAACCATTCTCTCAACTGCTTTCGGGGTCGTTTTGCTCCTGCCGCGATGGTTTGCCCTAATCTCGAAAGTTAACTGGACCCCAATTTTTCCTGATATCGAGTGGCTTATTCCATTCACAGCCGTGACGGCACTGGTGATCTCGGCGTACTCAATCGTGAGTGCGATGCGCTACTTTGCTGTAAGTACGGGACGCGAGCCCGACCCAATAATTCCTTGTAAAAG
>QHPE01000138.1 GCA_003218945.1 Verrucomicrobiota bacterium
TCGTTAGGTGAATAACTCGCCATTTTGCCCTCGTGATTCTAATCTCCATTTTGCCATGGCAAGCCACACTCTCTTCCGTTTGAGCTTGACGGAGGATCATACTGTTCCTGAGTCGAGTTATTTTCATACCTGCAATGCTATGGCTTGAGCTCTCCAACCCAATGACCCGCTGCTTCAAGCTCGTTATTAGTCAGACCGTGCCCTGCCTTGGCGAAATGAATTGTCACGTCTGCGCCTACGCGACGAAGAAGTTCTGCCAGGCGTTTCGTCTCGGACGCAGGAACGATCGGATCCTGATCACCGGCGCCGATCCAAACGCGTACAGAGGAAAGATTTGGTTCCTTCTCCGGATGGAGGGGAACCATTGCGCGAAACAAGGTTGCAGTGGGCAACAGCTCTGGCCGCAGTAGTAGCATGCTAGCGGCGATGTTGGCGCCGTTTGAATAACCGACGGCAACTAACCGATCAGTAGGGAACCCGTAATGTTGAGCGGCGGCTGTAACAAAGTCCGCCAGCTCGTTCGTACGGTATTTTAAATCTTCCAAATCGAACACACCTTCGGCGAATCGCCGAAAGAACCGCGGCATTCCATTTTCCAGAACTTTTCCGCGCGGGCTTAGCAACGCGGCCTTCGCATCAAGCTCACGTCCAAGCGGAATAAGGTCACGTTCATTTCCACCCGTGCCGTGCAGAAGCAGGAGTGTGCGCGGCGAGTCGCCCGGAATGAACTCGTGAATGAAATCAGGCTCCGGCCTCATGATGTCGGTGGCACTTCGATTCGTGGCAGGATTTCTTCAATCTGTGAGCGAGATGACTCCATCCACGGCGGTAGGCATAAATGCCTGCCGAGTTCTTCCACTTTTTCGTCGAACGTGAAACCAGGCGGGTCAGTCGCGATTTCGAACAGCACACCGCCGGGTTCTCGGAAATAAATTGAATGGAAATAAGTGCGATCGATCACGGGTGTCACGTTGTAGCCAAGATCGACGAGATGCTTGCGCCACTGGAGCTGTTCGGCCTCGTCCTTTGTTCGAAAGGCAATGTGATGTACTGAACCAGTCGCGACGCGACCCACCGCGGTGTCGGGCTGACAAAGCAGGTCAATGATTCGGCCCGGCACAGATTCGTCCGGCGAGGCAAACCGAAACCGGTTGCCGGATTCGTCAACCAAACGATAGCCGAAGCTCTCGGTCACTAGCCGCGCAGTTCTTTCGTAACCTTCCAACGCGGCGGACACACTGTGAAAGCCGTGAATCGCATGCTCTGCTGGAACGGGGCTTTGCGGCCACGGCTCAATGTTTGCAGGCGACACGCCTGCCGCTGCAGCAATCAGCTCGATCAGAAGGCCATCAGGGTCAATTAACCGGATCACCTCTTCACCGAAACGAGTGGATGTTCTCTCCGCCGTTACGTGCTGCTGTTTCAAACGCTCCAGCCAATACCGAATTGAATCCGGTGAGATCGCGAATGCCGTCGCTTCGATTTGGCCCGTGCCGCGAATTCCGCGTCGCGCTCCCGGCCACGGAAAAAATGTCAGGATTGTTCCGGGCGTGCCGCGTCGATCGCCGAAGTAAAAATGGTACGATCCCGGGTCGTCGAAATTGACAGTACGTTTGACGAACCGCAGCCCGAGCAACCCGACATAAAAATCGAGGTTTCGCTGCGGATCACTCGCGATCGCAGTAACGTGATGAAGTCCGCGAATCTTGTTGTCCATCACACAGGATATCCCATGCCGCCGACGTTTTCGGGCAAACCATTCACAAACCGCTTATCCGCCGACTCAGGGTATTTCGAAAATCTCGACTTGTTTGGCAATGCCGCGGAGTGAGCGCTTCTCTGGGGCGGGGGCAATGCCATTTGATTGCAACAGTTTAGACGCTTCGCTGTCAGTAACCACCCGTCTCGTCGCGAAGATGGAGCGTGACGTCGCAAGTCCCTGGACACGCGCAGCGATGTTTACGGTACGTCCGAAATAATCCTGCCTGTCGTTTAGCGAAACTGCCAAACAAGGGCCCTCGTGGATGCCGATCTTAAGCAGCAAATCCTCTTTCAAGTCCTTCAAAGCTTCTCGCATCTTCAGCGCAGCTGCCATCGCACGGTCTGGCGTCGGGAACGTCGCCATCACGGCGTCACCGATTGTCTTTACCACCGCGCCTCTTTCCGCCGCGACGATTTTATTCAAGAGCCGAAAATGAGCGCGCACCAAATCGTACGCGGCCAGATCTCCAACTCGTTCGTAGAGTTCTGTCGAACCTTTGAGATCGGTAAACAGAAAGGTGAGACTCGTAATCTTAAGCCTTTGATCCACATCGAGTGCATCGGTGCCATGAATATCGCGGAATGTTTGGTTGGTCAGAAGACGTTTCGCAGTCAAAAAGGGACGACGTTTGGTGACGAGTTCGTGAACCTTGTCGCTAACAACCCAAATGCCCGGCAACGTGCGGACATTTGAGCGGTTCTCTAACGTCATCTGCACAGGGCCAGGACGCATCTGAATAGTCACGTCCGGCGCGTGATCTCTGGTCATGATGAAGGAGAGCGATTGGCTTTCACGCGCAGCCTCGCCTTTGACCTCGATATGCTGCGACATGTGAAGCACCGGATCGAACACGATCACATATCCTTCCCATGACGTTCCAATCGATCGCGCGAATTTCGTCCCTGGGTCACCGAACTGGAGCGAGAGCACCACTTTTTCGCCCGGTGAAAGCTCGAGGGTGTCGAGAGTGGTGTCCTTAACCCATTTTCCCAATGCCCCGTCATCCGGCAAATCGACTCCGGAACTCCAAAAGATCTGTCTGTAGTATTCGATCCAGGGCAGTGTCTCGGGATCGTGCGCGGCGATTTTCCGCACCCGCGGACTAATGGTGAACGTAACCTCGACAATGTCGTCTAGCGTCGGTTCGCATCCCACAGCGCAAAGGACGCACCTATATTCGGCCTGCTTCACGGTCTTAAGCGACGCGCCTGAATCGAGCACGCCACCGCAAGCGGGACAAAGGATGTTCCAGGACATATCGAAAATGCCGAGTCGCGCACCGTGAAGGAAAGCTGCAATCACCTCGTCCTCATCGAGCTGATGCTTGGCGGCGAAAGCGAGGGCGTTGATACGACAAAGCTCGCGGTCTGGCGCGTCTTGGATAAGCTTTTCGATCGCGTTCATCGGTTTCGGCTTTGCCGATTGTCGGAGAGTGAAGAGCGTGTCGGTCTCGCGTGGACGTTTCATGGCACTTTCGAATCAATCACCATAGCAGTTGTTGTAGCCACCGGCCTGTGGCCGGCTCGCCCGCCGCTGCTTTTCATGCTTAGAGGAAACGGCCCACAGGGTCGTCGCTACAGCAGCTGCGGTTTTATTAACTCGCTCTAGAAAAAACGGAAAGCAAGTGGCAGATGCGTCCAGATTCGCCGACGGCGATAGCCATTCCTTCGTTTAGTTTTTTTTGGATTCAAGTCGTACGGATCGGTTGCGATCGGAAACCATTTTGTCCACCCATCAAGTCGCTAGCCCGCTAGCATGCCAAACAAAACGGCGAAGCCCGATAAAGTTCCGAACAGATTGATCAGTACATGAATGATTGTGTAGATGTGCAGGAAACTGGTTGTCCATCACACTCATGCTCGATGATCGGATTGGATCCGGCTCCGACCGCGCCCCTGTGCGTCCGGCCTAGCTTTCGTACTTGAAGGACAATTGTAAACGCGTCCGGTACTCGATGACTTTGCCGTCCTCAATTTTGACATCCATTTTTACAACCTCGGCAATGCGCAGATCGCGTAGCGTTCCCGCAGCGGTCTGCACCGCAGTCTTCGCCGCATCTTCCCACGACTGGGCGCTGGTTCCGATGACTTCAGTCACTCTGTAGACAGACTCTGTAGATTTATCGTTTGTGGCCATAATGTTTTCTTTCTATCAGTTTATTTAGACTTCCCTGAGAGAAATGTTTATGCAAGCGGGCACATGACCTGGCGAAAATTTCTTCGGTTAGGGTGTTTGCCCCTTATGCGACACTGCGCGAACGCAGTTCTGGCGTTGCAACAATGAACGCGGTCGAGTACGACTGAACAAGTCATGTTTTCTATTCGAAAGCTGATCGGGCGCGACGAAAAGTTTTACGATTTGCTCGAAGCCAGTGCGCAGCAGGCGGACACCAGCGTACATCAACTTATCGGATTGTTGCAAAAGCTCGAACAGCATGACACGCCGGAAAATTTGGAGCAATTCGCCCACAGCCGGCGTGAGGACAAACGGATCACGCAGGAATTAACCGAGCAACTCTCCAAAACGTTTGTCACCCCTTTCGAGCGGGAAGACATTCAAGAGCTGGCCGCCGCGCTTTATAAAATACCAAAAACCGTCGAGAAAATTGGCGAACGCATCTTAATCTGCCCCGAAGATTTGGCGGGACAAAGTTTTGGTAAGCAAGTTGAGCTGCTCGATCAGGCCGCCGAAATGGTGCTAGCGATGGTGAAACAACTGCGCCATGGGATCGGCGCACGCACCGCGCGCGAGATGAACGCCAAGCTCCAAGGCATCGAAGGCGACGCCGACAAGCTCGAGCTGGAGCGACTTCGTGATCTCTTCAAAGGAGATCACGCCGCGAAGCAGATTATTTTTCTGCACGATCTTTACGGGCTCTTGGAAAAGGTGATCGATCGCTGCCGCGACGCAGGGAACATCATCGTACAGGTGGCGTTGAAATACGCGTAGCAAACGGACCGCGTGCTCACGCTCATTTTGGTCGTTTTGACCGCTGTCATTTTCGAATACAGCAACGGCTTCCACGACGCGGCAAACGCGATCGCCACCGTCGTCTCGACGCGAGTACTAACACCGCGCCAGGCGATCGCCATGGCTGCATTCTTCAATTTTACAGGAGCGTTGTTCGGCGGGGCCGTTGCCTCCACGATTGGCAAAGGATTAGTGGATACCGAGGTGGTCACGATGGCGACTGTGCTCTGTGCGGTGATAGCCGCCTTTAGCTGGAACATTGCCACCTGGTGGTTGGGCTTACCATCAAGTTCAAGTCACGCGCTGATCGGCGGACTTTGCGGCGCCGCACTCGCTGCCGCGAGGGGCGAGTGGTCGGTAATTAAATGGCATGAAGGTGTGTGGCCGAAGGTTGTCCTGCCTATGATCGCGTCGCCAATTGCCGGCTTCGTGTTCGGCGCGCTCTTCATGTTTTTGTTGCTTATCGCCGTGCATCGCTTCACGCCGCAATTTGTTCATTCACTGTTTGGAAAACTGCAAATCTTGAGCGCGGCTTGGATGGCTCACAGCCATGGGACAAACGATGCCCAGAAAACGATGGGCATCATCACACTGGCGCTGTTTACCGGAACAAGGGCGGGCAGCTTCGATCGCTTACCGCGCTGGCTCGATTTTCTAAAAACGCCATCGTTCGCGCTCCCTGTATGGGTGATCGCTTTATGCGCTCTGACCATGGCCGCGGGAACGGCGGCTGGCGGTTGGCGCATCATTCGCACGCTCGGTCATCGTGTAGTGAAACTGCAGCCGGTCCATGGTTTCGCCGCCGAAACCACCGCCGCGCTAATCATTCAAGGTGCGAGTTACTATGGCATTCCACTCTCAACCACACACGTAATTTCCACTTCGATCATGGGTGTCGGTGCGGTAAAACGTTTTACTGGAATCCGCTGGACCGTGGTGGAACGAATTGTGTGGGCCTGGATTTTCACCCTACCGGCCACCGCCTTGATCGGCTACATGCTCGAACGCGCAATTGGAGCGCATTGAGCATCTCGCGCTGTTTTGAACGCGTCGGTGATCACGCGACCAACATCGCCAAGGACGCCGTTTACGCCACTACAGCGGAGGACAACACGTATTAAACCTAACGACTATCCCTTTTCCACCGATACTGACGTCGCCTTCATTACCGCAAAAACATTGTCGCCTTCTTTCAGATTCATTCGCTCCACTGACCCGGTCGTGATAATGGACGTTACGATTCCGGCCGCAGTTCGGATGACAACTTCTGACATAACTTTGTCCGAAACGATTTTTTCAATTGTACCGGGTAAGCGGTTTCGAATACTTATGCTCATCGTGGTTAGGCCTTAATGAACGCGAGCAGGTCGGCATTGATGACGTCGGCTTGCGTCGTGATCATGCCGTGCGGGTAGTCCTTGTATGTTTTCAGCGCGCCATTCTTGAGAAGCTTAGCCGATAGCGGACCGGCGGCCTGATAGGGCACGATCTGGTCGTCCTCGCTATGCATGATCAGGACCGGTACCGAAATCTTTTTCAAATCCTCGGTGAAGTCGGTCTGCGAGAATGCGACGACGCCGTCATAGTGCGCCTTGGCACCGCCCATCATGCCCTGGCGCCACCAGTTCCAAACGACAGGCTCGATCGTTTTTACGCCGGGACGGTTGAACCCGTAGAACGGGCCAGCCGGCAGGTCGTAATAGAACTTCGCCCGATTCGCAGCGAGTTGGGCTTGGAGACCGTCGAACACTGACTTGGGCGTGCCTAACGGATTGCCCGGGGTCTTCATCATGAGCGGCGGTACCGCGCTGATGATTGCCGCCTTCGCCACGTTCTTATCGCCATGACGGCCGAGATAACGCACCACCTGGCCGCCGCCGGTCGAATGCCCGACGTGAATTGCATCCTTCAGATTGAGCTGGTCCGTCACGGCCTTCAGATCGTCGGCATAGTGATCCATATCATGGCCGCCATCGGTCTGAGTCGAGCGGCCATGTCCGCGCCGATCAACGGCGATGACCCGATAGCCCTTGGACAGGAAGAACAGCATTTGCGGGTCCCAATCGTCCGCGCTGAGTGGCCAGCCGTGGCTGAACACGATGGGCTGACCTTTACCCCAGTCTTTGTAATAGATGTCGATGTTAGCTCCGTTCTCTTTCCCAACAGTTACGTACGGCATGACCTGTTTTCCTTTCTGTATTCGCTGTTCGTTAGGCAACTCTTAACGTAGACCACCTGCGATGGTTAACGTTTCGCCGGTAATCCATTTTGAATCATCCGATGCGAAAAATACTGCAGCAGGCGCGATGTCGTCTGTCTGACCAACACGACCGAGCGGTGTTTGCGATTCCAACATTGTTCGGAACTCGCTTTCATGAATTCCGGCGGTAACCACTCCCTCTGTTATCACCATTCCGGGCCTGATCGCGTTCACGCGAATTTTTCGCGGACCAAGTTCCTTTGCCAGGGTGCGTGTAATCGCATCCACGGCACCTTTCGTTGCGTTGTAAACCACCGCGGTCGGCGGAGTCAGTACGCTCGCGAGCGAGCCGATGTTGATGATGCTCCCCCCGTCGGCGTTAAAATGTTTGAGCGCTTCCTGAGTGGCGAGGAGCATTCCCAGGACGTTTGTGTCAAACATTCGGTGAAATTGCTGCTCGGTGACCTCTTCAAGCGGCACGAATTCATAAACGCCGGCGTTATTGACCACTATGTCGATCTTGCCGAAAGCTTTCTCCCCTTCAGTAAACAGTCTCTCGACGTCGACCTTCTTCGCGACGTTGCCTTGGATGGCGATCGCTTTTCCACCACGCTTACTGATTTCATCCACTACGCGATCTGCGTCTTGCTTCGCCGACACGTAATTGACTAGTACCGACGCACCCGCCTCCGCGAACTCTTTCGCGATGCTTGCGCCGATTCCCTTCGAGGCTCCCGTTACTACCGCAATTTTTCCATCTAGTTTTCCGTTTTTCATTTTTGTTCCTTTCATTTCTTTGCCCTGTTAGATAAACAATACCGCGTTCGATTTTGGCGTGCGCGGACACGCTCGCGCTCATAGAATGGCGGCGACCTTCCGCCGCACTCCCAATCGCTCAGTCCGCGAACTGGTGAATCAATTTCTCCGGCGTGTGGCTTCGAATAGAAACCACGTGCGACGCTCGGTTTCATCGATCCATACTTCGATGAGACTTGCCGTCGCAACATCGCGATCCTCATCACATACGTTGTGGGCTTCGCGCAGACGGGCGGCCAACGTCTTGTTGTCGTCCATTAACTCCGCCAGCATGTCCAAGGGCTCGACGTATTCCGCATCGTTATCGAGCACGCGCTGAGTACGGGCGATCTCTCCGATTGAATGCAGCGTGATGCCGCCGATCTTGCGAACGCGTTCGGCGATGACGTCGGTCATTGCGAAGAGTTGCTCTGCGTGTTCGTCGAGAAGGAGGTGATAGTCGCGGAAGTGATGGCCGCTCATGTGCCAGTGGAAGTTTTTCGTTTTCAAATAAAGCGCGAAAACGTCCGCCAAAATCGCGTTCATAGCGCCTGAAATATCCCTGGTGGCTTCTCGAGTGAGGTCGGTGCGCGTTTCGAGTGGCGCATCGCGTCTGTGGACTAGCTCTGCCTTTCTCGGATTCGATTTAGCCATGATTCGGCCGTCTTTCGAGTGGGTGGTTTTCATCTCTCAAGATAACGAACAACGTTAAAGCGCAACATTGCCTGAACGATATAATGTCGATTCCCTCTTTCAGGGTACAGCGGCCCAGCGTTCAGGCGAGACGCCCGGTTCTCCCACAGGCAAGATGTCTGTGCTACCCTGGCATCGTCCGAAAGAGGCACCGACAAATCTTCCCAACGCGCCGTGGCAGATGATCGCCATGGAAGTGAGGTTCTTTGCATGAATACAGTGGGGCCGCAGGGAAACTTCGCGAACGGGGGAACGAACCGGCACCAGGTTCGGACCTATGCTGAGTTACAGGAGCAATTGCACCGCGATCTTATGGCGCAGCATCCGGAGTGGATCGATGCCGAAGGTAACTGTCCGACATGCGAATCGTATGACCGGCGGCTGGCAGAGCTGATTTCCTCTTTCCAATCGGCTAACCGCCAATCTATGGCGCAAGCTGCATGACCATGCTTGCCGGACAATACGGAACATACCAGGCCGAGGCAGGATCGACGATGGTTTGACGGTCGTACTGATGATGGTTGTTTGTGCCGCGGTTCATGTTCCTGACTGCGTGAAGTTTTTGTTTATCAGGCGGGCAGCAAAGGAACGATTCAGTCTTAAACGCGAAACAGGCGATCGCTTCGAGCAATCGCCTGAATTCCGCGGACGAGCTTGCCAACTTCATGTCTATTGCAATCCCAGCGCGTGAAGTGTCTCCGCCGTTACTGTGCCGGTTACGCTGAGGTCATAATCCTGTTGGTATCGGGCGACGGCGGCTTCGGTTTCATCGCCGAGAATTCCGTCGATCGCGCCGTTGTAATATCCAAGGCTTGCAAGCTTGGATTGGACTCCGCTGACAGTTCCGTTGCCGTATGTACCCGACGGGGCATAGCCATTGTAGTAGCTATACGGTTGGGAAGAGGAGTAGTCACCTCCGTCGTACGAATACCCGCCATAGTCGGAGGGGTAATCATCTGAGTAGTCATACGGATAACCGTAGGCGTAATAAGGATAGTAATCCCACGGGTACAGTCCCCACCAGAAGCCGTTCACGAAAACAAAGACGACATTGTTATGGACGTGGGCACGATGCTTGTTCCAATCGTGATGCCAGTTGGCGTCATGACGCTCGGCTACGCGGTTATTCGCGATGGCCCGATTGACTGTCGAACTCGGATCCGCCGTGCGGTTCCGCGCTGCGAGTGATCCAGACCGATTTTGCTGGCGGTTGATCGTGGCGCTTCTGTCCGCTAGTGACCCGGCCCTATTTTGTTCGCGGCCAATTGTCGCACTCCTCGTGGCACGCGAGTCCACGGATCGGGTCGGCGTCTGTCGGACAAATGCGTGTTGCCTAGGTCCAGACGTGCGAGCCTCGCTGTAGTAAGACTGCTGCAGTGCCCGAGTTACTGTATGCATACTTCGGCCCGTAAAGCCTGTGCCCCCGGACGCATTCGGGGCTGCGCGAGCGCCGCCGCCGATGTGGCCCCCGCCGAAGCCACCGCGAGAGCCTCCACCGTCGCGAGGGACTGCCAATATTGGCTGAGTAAGACCCACAAGAGCGGTGCCTGCCAGGGTTAGTAATCCTGTTGTTTTCATAGCAAAATTTCGTAAACCCTCCGCTTGGCAGCCATTGCGCGTCTGTAGGATTTTGAGGTGTTGCCTAAGGATACATTGGCAATACTACTTCCGAGGGGCTTTACTCAGCGTCAGTGTGGTCGCCTAGCCGCTGCCGTTCCTCCAAATGCCAACAGCAAGGGCGACGACGATGCCAATTGAGACTTCTAAGAAACGAGTGCGCCGCAATCATCCACGGCGTGCCAGTGCGTGGAACGAGCACGATGAAGGTCAAAGTGACGCTGTCATATCGTGAGCCAAAGTAGGTCGATTCCATCGCTCACAGCGATGCACCCAATGCGTCCAGGTGGCAACGTCACACTACTGCAGCTGAAGCGACTGAATCGCGCCTTGCAGCCACCCAATCCTGCAGAAGAGATCTGCTGACGGGAAGTCAAGGATGACTGTGTTAAGGCTATAGCTGGATCAACCCGCGGCGAGTCGCCGTGGCCACAGCTTCGGTGCGACTCACAACGTCGAGTTTACTGAAGATGCTTTTGACGTGCGTTTTCACCGTGCCCTCGCTGATGAACAACTCGGCGCCGATCTCCTTGTTGCTCTTTCCTGCTGCGATCCGTTGCAGGACTTCGATCTCGCGCGCACTGAGCGCTTCGCCGCTCACGCGTTCCGCGAGTTTTGCGGCCAGAGTCGGTGGTATGCAAGTCTCGCCGGCGTGCACTTTACGAATGCATTCCATCAACGCTTCGCGAGCGGTGTCTTTCAGCAGGTAACCTTTCGCGCCGGCTTTGATCGCGCGATAGATATCTTCATCTCCATCAAACGTCGTCAGTACGACAATGTGAGCGCTTGGATCGAGCTCGCGGATTTCTTTAATTGCTCCAACGCCATCCAGTTCGGGCATACGCAGATCGAGCAGCACCAGATCGGGGCGATATTCTTTCCAAAGATCGACAGCTTCGCGGCCGTTGCTGGCTTCCGCCACAACAGTCATATCAGCCTTGCGTTTAACTAACGACACCAAACCTTCGCGCACCACGCTGTGATCGTCGGCGACCAAAATACGAATGCATTTCTTGTCTTTGCCATTCATTGACCGTTTTTTCCCATTTTTATTGTCTCTGGCCGATTTCACTTGCACCTGACTGTAGTTTAATACGGGGAAACAGCCACGATGCTTGTTCCCGCACCTGGTTTGCTTGAAACGTCAACTGTTGCCCCAATCTGTTCGGCACGCTCTTTCATCCCTATCAAACCGAAACCTCCGCCATTTGAATTACCGACATTAAAACCATCGCCGTTATCCTGCAGCTCCAGGTACACTGCATCGGGGTTGAAAGAGAGTTGCGCCTGAAATTTGGTTGCATGCGCGTGCTTCAGCGAGTTGGTCAACGCTTCCTGTCCAATGTGAAGCAGGTTCTCTTCGACTAGCGGCGCGAGCTCGCGCGGCTTCCCGGTAATACGAAATTCCGTCCGTAGAGCAGTCCCCGCGGCCGTGTTTTTGATGATCGCCTCAAGTGCGTCAGCAAATGGAGCCTTCTCGAGGGCCTGCGGTCGAAGCGCGTGCACGGACCGGCGGGCTTCGCGCAAACTTTCACGCGCCAGCTCACGCGCCCGCTGGACATGTCCGATTGCGTGCTCGGAGTCTTCCTCCAAAAGTGCTTCTTCAGCCGCTTCCATTTGGACGATCACTCCGGTGAATCCTTGTGCGAGCGTATCGTGAATGTCTCGCGCCATGCGAGTCCGTTCTTTGAGAATTGCAGCTTCACGCTGTTGCTCGATGAGGTCTTGCCCGTGCGCCGCCATCATCACGTGGTGAGCTAGCGCCTGGGCAAGTTCGATTTGGTCAGCGCGGTATGCGCATTGCTGACGGTGTTGAATGCCTATGAACCCGCGTATTTCGCCTGTCACGAACATCGGAACAGTCATAAACCGCTTCGCTCCCTTTCTCGTTAGGTATTCGCGAATCTCCGGGTTCAGCCGCGAGTCATGCGCAATGTCGTCGCAAACAGCGGGAGATTTGGTAAAGAGCATCTCTTGAATAAAAGCGCTGTTTCTCCATGCGTGCGGATTTCGGACGAAAGGATGGTGTAGATCGTGCGCAACCTGTTGGTCGTTCTCGATGATCAGATGCAAGCGTAGTGAATCATCCCGCTGGTTCCGCAGCCACAGAAGTACGCGATGGGCGCGCAGATGCTGGCCAATGGTTCGAAGCATCTCACCGATGAACTTCTCGGGCGCGGCTTCGGTCGCCAGCACATCCAGGCTGCGCATCATCACGTCGACGTGACTGCGCGCCAGTTGCTCGGAAGCCCGCAGGGCTTGCTCCGCGCGATCGCGTTCAATCGCGACCCGCACGAGGTGCGTCGCCACCTCGATCAACTCCAGATCTTCCGACGTCGGGCTTCGCGAATCGCGGTAATACATGCAGAAAGTGCCGAGGACTTCGCCTTTCCAGGACAGGACTGGATTCGACCATGAGGCGCGCAGCCCATGATTCAGCGCCGCGGCACGATGTTCCGGCAGATCCCATAGTGGATCGGTCGCAATGTCGGACACGATAACAGGTGAACCGCGATACGCCGCTGTGCCGCACGAACCAGCGCACGGCCCGATTGGCAACTGTTCCATCTGACGATCCCATCCTCCGGGCAGATTCGGCCCCGCAATGACATCCAGGTGAACGCCATCGCAATTCAGCAATAACACCGAAGCAAGCGTGCCTGGTCGCTGTTGCTCGATGATTTGGCAGAGAGCATTGGCGATTTCTTTGAACGGAACTCCCGTCGCGATCATCTCCAGGAGTCGTTTTTCTCCAGCCAGCAGAGCTTCAGCGCGTTTGCGGTCTTCAATATCAATCGCCGTGCCGTACCATTTCCGAATCTCGCCTTGTTCATTCCGCAATGGCACTGCGCGAACAAGAAGCCAGCGGTAGTTCCCGTGAACATCGCGGTGGCGCGATTCGCTTTCGAACGGCTCACCACTGGCACAAGCCGCACGCCATTTTGCTGCGTGCTGTTCAAGGTCGTCGGGATGAATGCTGGCCGCCCAACCTGCGCCAGCGCTCTCCACGGACGAGAACCCTGAGAATTCGATCCATTGTCTGCTTACAAACTCATTAGCGCCGTCAGGCCGGGTCACGAAAGCCATTGCGGGGATCGTTTCAATCAGATTCCGAAGCTTCTTTTCACTCGCGCAAGCAACTGCAGTTCGTTCCGCAACTTTGATCTCTAATTCATCTCGCGCCTGCCGCAGCGATTGCTCAGCTCGCTTGCGGGCCGCGATCAGAAAGATGGCCACTGTAGCGATAAATGCGAACTCGAACAGCCGCAGAAGATCTTGAATTTCGGATGGAAATGAATGCCGCGGCAAATGCATTAAAAAATGAATGGCCGCCGTGCTCACTAATGCTGCGAACACGCCCGCTCCCGTGCCGGCATACCAGCAACTAACCACCACCGCGGCAAAGAAGAGCGGGGTAACGTAAAGATATGTCCGCAGCGGGTAGCTAATCGTCGCCGCAGCAGCAACGGCTAAGGCTGCGACTGCATACGGAAAGATTCGGACCATTTCGGCCCGTTTTGTTTTCTGCGCGCTCGCGCATGCCCCAGTGTGCGTCAAAGTCTTAGCCGCGGAATGCATGAGGTAATTCTACCAACCATCCGTCAGCCACCTCAGTTTGTCAGTTCCTTTTCCATCCCTCTAAAGAGGCGTTACCTGCTCTCCCTGTAGGCTCAGCGAAAAATACTCCGACTGCTTCGTGGTGCGACCACATCACCTGCCTAGCGTCTCCAGCGAAAACCAAAGATGGAAATGAGACAATACCAAATGAATTCGAAGCGCTTACTGCGGGGAATATTTCGGCGTCACCGGCGACGTCACGATCCGATGCTCGTGTTCAGCATCTGGTCGTTTAACTTTACCGACGGGTGGAACCGCGTTTTTGCAAGGGATCAATATGGGCGCACCTCCGTTTAATGACTTGGTACACGAGTCGTCTCTCACGCTGACGTGGCTGAATGCTGCGCAGCGATCGGTGGTGGTAAAAGCTCCACTTCAGCGTGCTTATGCTCAGTGGGCGCGTGTTGAGGATTTGCCAAAATTCATCACGCCGCTGCGCAACATAAAGAGAATCGACGGTAGCCAGTTTTCCTACACCTGGCACCCTGATGGCCAGGAGCGCCAGGGAGTTTTCCAGATTCTGCTTCAAATTCCCGGGCGGCGCATCGCGTGGCGCACACTCTCGAATGGTTTCATGTCGGGAGTGGTTTCGTTCGAACCTCGCTCCGATGGAGAAACGGAAGTGACTTTGAAAATCCGATCGATCTTCGACCCGCCCAATCTGTCGCGCAGAATCGATGAGTACCTGGGCAATTTTAAACAACTGGTGGAAAGACAGGAGGGCAGAGTATGAAAAGGTTTCCGACTGCGGAGGAGCTCGTAGCAAGTTATTGGCGAAAACTGGCGCGCTCGATCGAAAGACCGGCGATCAGAAAAAGGCGCGCTGCGTCGCCGCTGGGCCGGCGAAATTCCGAAAGGTTGCCGCGTCGAGTTCACGCGCGAGTAGCGGCTTAAAACAACCGGGGAAGAAAGAGATATGCACAAAGACCTTGAAAGAGTGAAGTTACTCGCGCGCGATCTGCGCGATGGAAAAGAATTCCCGCGCAGCCCGCGCACCACACTGGGCGGCTATGTGCTGGCGGCGCGCGCGGTGGACAAATGCCGCGCGGTGTTGGTGGACTGGCAAGGCGAATACCATTCCAATTGCCCGCTCGATCAGCGCTGGCTGAATTTTGCCGAGATCGACTACGATGACTTTCGTTCGGTGGTCGCGAGCGGCGCAACCGACGAGGAGATCGCGCAATGGATCGGTGAACACGCGAAAAAACGCCCGCGCGCGGAGATCGTTGCCTGGAACAACAAGGAGCGCGACCTGCACCTGAGCGATCTGCCTCCTGAGCTTCAGGAGTTCATGGAAAATTATATTCAGCGATACGTC
>QHPE01000139.1:0-21333 GCA_003218945.1 Verrucomicrobiota bacterium
ATCCTTTGGCGGAATCGCCTGGCAGATCGGTTGCGGGCGTCGACAAGGCAAGGCGTAACAAGCGAGCAAGAGACAGGCCTCCGCTTATCGCAAGCGGCTGACGACACAATATTCCGATGGGGAACGCGTGCGGCCGCCCGCGTGCTCGCTTCGTGGGCTGGAGCCATTGCGTAAGGATCCGCGCTTCCAGAAACCGTTTGCTTCCTCCGCTCCAAAATAACGCCCGCTGAACGGCCGCGACGTATGGGGCTAAGCGGACTGCTTGCCGCCGTGGCGGGCCCGTCCCAGTCTGTCAGGTCGTTCTACGGGATGCAAAAATTCGTTTGAACGTTTCGTTGACCTGATGGAAACTAAATATACTATAATAGTTTCCAAAGTGAAACCAGAAAAACGACGCAACCACAACAGAAAGGAAACCGATTATGAAATCTCAAGCAGAGCTTCATCAGGAATTGCGCCAAAGGATTCTCAACTTATCTGGCGTCAGGGAGCGGCAGAATGCGGGAATCCACGAAGACGCTTTCTTGGTCGGACGAACAATGTTCATGCATATCCATGGCTGCTGTCAGTGCGACATTCGATTGGCGAAAAACGACCAGAAGCGGGTTCTTACGGAAGGCAAAGCACACCCGCACCGCTGGGCGCCGGAAGCGGGCTTCGTCACGTTGATTGTAAACGACGAAAAAGATTTAGAGCCGGCAATGGATGTGATTCGGATGTCACATCGTTATTTTGCCGATAATCAGAGTGTTCCGCGAATGGAACACGAATAGAAGCAACGAGAATCTTTAATAACAAGGGAATCGATTATGAAACTATTTGTTATGGGAGCGACTGGTCGGACGGGGCAGGAGGTTGTCCAACAAGCCATCGCCAGAGGTCATTACGTAACTGCTTTTGTGCGTTCACCTGAAAGCATCACCTTACGAAATGAGCGATTGACCGTCTTGAAGGGGAATGCCATGGACGAAAACGAACTTTCTGAAGCCATGCAAAATCACGACGCGGTTATTTCGACTCTGGGACCGCGAGAAGTTTTCAGGCCAGGCACACTTCTCCACGACAGCGCGCTTGCCACAACCCGCGCAATGAACCGTTCGGGAGTGAAGCGGCTCGTGGTTCTCTCGGCGGCGGCGCATTTCCCTGGGATTCCGAATCGAATCGCAAGTTTCATCATGCGAAATCACATGCGTGACTCGCTTGCGATGGAGGCAATCGTCCAAGCCAACGGTCTCGACTGGACGATCGCACGGCCCCCGCGTCTCACTCAGGAAGATTCCGTGACTTATAGAAGCCGGGAAGGTGCCGCGCCCAAGATGGGTTTCACACTGTCTCGCAAAGCCGTTGCTGCGTTCATGCTGGACGCGATCGAACAAAAGAAACACGTTCACAAAATCGTCGGTATCACGAGGTAGCGGAGCGCCCCTGGCCGCAAACCTGCCGAGATGGTCGGTCTTCGAAAAAGGTCGATCAGTGTTATCTAAAACGGTGTAAAGCCGCTTGCGTGCGGAAAAATTGGTCTAGTAATTAAGACGCGAATTGGCTCTAGTGTCGGTCGTTGTTGGACTGCGCGTGCCATGAAAAGAGCGCAAAATGATGACTAACCATTAGACTACGCTGCTACTGGTCGGTCTTGCTGTGCTGCTCTATTCGGCGCAGAGCCTTACAGCAACGGACGAAAAACAACAGATTGCGCCGAAGATTACGTTTCTTATCATCTATCGCCCCGGTCCCGCGTGGCTGCCCGGAAAGTCTGTTTCGGAACAACCGCTCAAGGAGCATGGAAGATACATGCTGGGTCTGTACGTAAAAGGTTCGATGAAGCTCGCAGGACCACTGACGGACAACGCCGGTGGAGCGGTTGTCTTGGAGGTTGCAGGCGAATCTGAGGCCAAAGCGATTGTGGCGGCAGACCCAGCAGTAAAGTCCGGCGTCTTTCTCTGCGAAATGCATCCGTGGGAATTGAAACCATGGGGCGACTATGCGAAAAAGGCTGAGAGCCGCGCAAGACCAGGCGCCCGAGCCGGCGCTACGGCATCGCCGCTGCATGACTGAGTCTGTTCTCCTTCGGTTGCAATATCTGTGCGTCAGCTTGTGCCGAATGCTTGGTTCCAGCGAGCACGGACACTACGCAACAGGGACGGATAGACGATAAGTTTTCGAAACGGATCAATCAGTGCCAGGTAAAACGGCGTGAACCGGCTTACATTGCGGACATAGACCGCAAAGTAGAATCGGTAAGCAGTCGGTGTCTCGACCAGAGCACTCAGGGCCGCGGCGTGGGCTGTCCGATTGATCAACTCAACGAGCTGTTCGTTTTCTAACCGATAGACGACGCGGAAATACCCATCTCGAGTGCCAGGTGCTGTCAGTGATCTCGAACGATCGGCGTCAGTAAGACGACTTGTGAAGGTTGCAATTGTCGCTGGTTCGTTATCCCAACCGAAGATCCGTCCAATGAAGAACCGAATGTTGAGCAGCAACCGCACAGGCGGCGAGGGCGTGAATAGTGCCGACGAATTCGAACAACCACACATATCAAGTGTACAGTTGTTGGCCGTCCGTAGGAAGTCATCGAGCGTGACTTCGCCACGCCAACGCGGAAGATCGACGGCCCATACATCGTGAAGCGGCACGCCAGCCATAAGCGAATGAACTCGCAGCGGCAGTCGCTCAAGCTCTTGAGTTGAGATCTGTGCCATGGTGTTTTAGTCAGCGCGATTTGACAAATATTGTAGCCACCGGCCTGTGGCCAGTCTGGTTCCCACGATACTTTTCAAATCAGGGACACGGCCCACAGGGCCGCGGCTACAGCGGCTCCGGTTTTATTTACTCGCTCTCTGATTACTGCAGCCTGATCCCATTTTTGATGGTCAAATCCCAAACTCCTCTTTTATGAACTCTTTAGTCCCAGGCCGGCCGGTAAGACGTAACCATAGCGGTCCATTTTCCCTTTCGAAGCGCACGTCGATATCGAAGAAGGGACAGCATAACCGTTCCTGGAAGGCCCATTCGGTTAGCAGCTGGTACGTTCCTTTGTCCGGCGGTAACTCGAACTCGTAGCCATCTGGCAGTTCGCGCGTGCTCTTCTTCAGTTTTAGCAACGCTGGTCCGACCTCGTCAAAATGGCGTTTTCTTGCTTCAGGTGACAACGCGAATGCGTTGCAGGCGAAACGCGACACTTGCTCAGTTTGTACAGACGAAGGTTCTGAGGTTGCCCAAATTGCGACTGGCGCAACGATGGCGATTGCAGTTAGGAATTGGAATATTTTTTTCATAGTTTTCGACGCTACGAGTTCAAGTCGACTTTAAGTCAAAGGAAATTTTTTAAGAAAAACGCCGGGGATTTTCGTGGTATTAGGCGCCGCTCGTTATTAGATTTCAGAGTGGCCGAAGACATGGCGATTTCCGATGTTGCGCGCGTGTTTGGTTTGCGCACGTCCGCTATTCGCTACTACGAACAGATCGGGATTCTCCCACCGCCGATGCGCAAGAACGGCCGGCGCCGCTACGACGACAGTGCGATCTTTCGTCTGGCTGTGGTGCAGCGTGCCCGAGAGACGGGATTTACGCTGGAGGAAATACGTGAGCTCTTCTTCGGCTTTACGGAAGGGACGCCTCCACCGAAGCGCTGGCATCAGCTCTCCCAACGAAAGGTCGCGGAACTCCGGGAACGGATCAAGCGGCTTCAGCTAATGGAGACATTGCTCAAGCGTGTGGAGGAGTGTCGCTGCGACGCACTCGACCAGTGCGGTGAGAGAATCCTTCGGCAAAGAAGGAAGAAATGATTGTTTGTGTTTCTCCGAATCCGACCGATAGTGCGCACTTATTGGATTACTCTGGTTAACTTCACTGCTCGGTAGATCGTCAGGTGGGCGTCGCTCATTGGTGGTTTGAAACCCGATTCCCGGGAACGGCTCTGTAGGTCGGTAGTTTTTCCAAAATCACAACACAATGAAAATGTACGTAGGTAATCTCTCATTTGAGACCACCGAGAACGATCTTCAGGATCTGTTCGAACAACACGGCACCGTCAACGAGGTCCATCTGATGACAGACCGGTTCACTGCCAAATCGCGCGGCTTTGCGTTCGTCACCATGAACGATGGCGCACAAGCTAACGCCGCGATGAGCGCGCTGAACGGCCGCGAACTCAACGGTCGCACATTAACTGTTAACGAAGCGCGTCCGAAAGAACAACGTCCTCGTCCTTACGGCGACGGCGGCGGGAAGCGCTCGTTTGCGAACAATCGCCGGTAAAGCCAGCGGTCAGAAAACAAAGGTCAGAGGGCGGTTGAGATCAATCGCCCCTGCCTGAAACATACCCCATGGTGAATTCTGAGAAAGCAATCCAACTGGAGGGCACCATTATGATGGTGCTGCCCGGAACCATGTTTCGCGTCGCGCTCGCAAACCAGCGTCTGGTTCTTGCGCATATTTCCGGAAAGATGCGCAAACGTTTCATTCGGCTTACGATTGGTGATCGAGTGAAAATGGAGATGTCGCCTTACGACACCGCGAAAGCTCGTATCGTTTACCGACTCTAATATGCCGACCAGATTCCTGTTTGATCCGCCGCGACGCCCGAAAGTAAAAGCCGGGCCCAATATCAAAAGCTTGCTGGTGCGCTGTCCTTCTACGTCGAAGCTGACCGATACTGGCAGGACAATCGAAGAAAAATCCTGGCCAACAGTGAAACTGAAAACGCAAAAGTTTACCTGTGCGCACTGCGGCGGCGTGCATACCTGGACAAAGAAGGATGTCATTCTCGGCCGATATCAGTGAGCCGACGATCCTTCCCAAGAATTTTCTCTCTTGATTTTCCGTATTCCGACGGACCGCATCAATTGGACGACCAGTTCGTTCCTGATCGGTACATTTGTTCTTACGCTGACAGCGGTACCGTTATACCTGTGGTATTTCGGTGTTAATTGGTTCCAGCTAGCCGTTTTCGCAGTGATGCTGGCCGCGACGGGCTTCAGCATCACGCTCGGTTATCACCGTCTCTTTTCGCACATGACCTTCAAGGCGAGACTCCCAGTGCGCCTGTTCGTACTCATCTTCGGCGCTGCTGCGTTCGAGAATTCGGTGCTTATGTGGGCCAGCGAACATCGCCGACATCATAAACATGTCGATCACGACGAAGATCCGTACGATATCACCAAAGGTTTTTTCCACGCCCATATCGGCTGGCTGTTGTTCAAACTTTTGCCACAACCGCCGTTCGATAACGTTAACGATCTAAAGAAAGATCCGCTGGTGATGTGGCAACATCGACATATTCACTCGCTGGCGGTTATCGTCGGCTTCGGCTTGCCAACACTGGCCGGGTTCGCATGGGACGGCTGGGTCGGCGCCCTCGGCGGTTTTCTAATTGGCGGCATCGCAAAAGTTGTCGTTCTTCAACACGGCACATTCTTGATTAACTCAGCGTGTCACACAATCGGCCGGCGGCCTTACTCAACAAAATGCAGTGCGCGCGATTCGTTTTTTTTGGCGCTGTTTACGTTTGGCGAGGGTTACCACAATTATCACCATGAATTTCAGCACGACTATCGTAACGGCGTGAAGCCGTGGCAGTGGGACCCAACAAAATGGTTGATCTGGATCCTATCGAAGCTCCGGCTGACAAGCGGCCTGCGCAGAGTGCCACAGGAAGTGATTTACTCCGCGCAAGCGCGGCTTCGGGATTCACGAAACAGTTTCGGGCGCGAACTTTCGAAGACTAACTCTATTTGACGCTAGCGTGAAAATGCGCCGTCGAGTTTTGTTTCTTTCTCGTCCGTGCCTATCCTGGCAGTGCTGGTGAGGTCTTTCCTCGAAGCGTTGTCCAGCTTGAACGCGGAGAATCCTGAGGCGCTCGATTGGCGCCCGTATATGTGCACCTACAATACCAGCCGTTACGGCGCTATGCGATCCGTGAGCGTATCGGTGTGGAAGTCGGTGTGATCACGCAACTGGTACCAAGGGCTGTCCTTTTTTGTTGTGTCGGTGACGCTGTTTTTTTGATCTTTGGCGAAATCGTCCCACGAATTGTACCGGGCGATTGTAAGAAACGTCCAATTTGCGCCTTCCAGGTGCTGCATCAATAAGTTGCCTGCTGTCGTGTCACCTGGTGCGCTTGGTCCTTGACCGAGCAGTTTTTCCAATTGCTCGCGATGACCCGGAGCAGGGCGATAGTAGGAAACCACATAAACGGAGCCCGTCGTCCTTGATTTCGAATCAGCGTCGATGCCCATGGCCCTAGTGAATTCCTCCCAGGAAGGACCGTTCACAAAGGTGTCGGTATGCCAAGCGCTCAAGTTACGTTTGTCGGGAGGCACAGCCGTACCGGCAGCTTCCACGGTCGCCTTTGATCCGAGATGTGTAATGACCACGTAATCCCATGCGTCGCCGTTCTGATGGCGAAGCACAATAAAATGATCTGGCATCGGATTGCTGGGATCGGGCGTTTTCAGCCAATCGCCCAATTGCACGGCTTTGCCCAGCGCGGCCTTCGTGAAATGGACATGATAAACGTCGCTCCGTTTGCCAGCTCCAGCAACGGCAGTGGGCTTTTCGCCTGCGGCGGTCTTCGGTGAAGCTTGGCCGTGAACATAGCCAACGGATAACAAGCCAAATAATGTGATGGAGATGATGGTAATCGATTTCATGATGATGTTTTCCTGTCTGTTGAACGCGATCCCGTGTCCCATGAGCGGAGCAACCGACATTAAGAGGGCCGCGGCATTGTTTTCGTCCGGTATGCTGGCCGGCGGGTTGGGTGTCAATGTTTATTTCCGCTCGCCAAGGCGGCTCATTTCACGCGAGAAACAACGACGACGGCCTCAATTCTCTGCTCAGTATTCGGAGAACGCCTCATCCGGATAGCAATATAACCAACGCTCGCCCGGTTGTGCCGACGCGATTACCGGATGTCCACTGGTGTGTGCATGTTTTGTGGCGTGGCGATTCGGCGAACTATCGCAACACAGCGTGACTCCACATGTCTGGCACGTCCGCAGATGAACCCAGTAGCTGCCGATCTTCACACATTCTTCGCATTCGCGGCGCTGTGGCCCTTTGATCGACTCGATCGCGTCCAAATGAGAGCAGCCTCGGATACTCATGATCGATTAGTGTGACGATGGCGTGTTCGCTGATGTGTTACTTCGTGAGGCCAGGCTCATGTGGATTCCGGCTACGGCCATTCCGCCTTCGCCAACAGCTGCGGCGCAACGTTTGACGGAGCCGGAACGGACGTCGCCGGCTGCAAAAATTCCCGGAAGACTGGTTTCGAGCGGAGCAGGTCGACGTTTGTTTGCGCGCCATGCTGGTGATTCAGCGACGTCCGTGCCGGTTTTAATGAATCCTTTTTCGTCTCGCTCGATTTCTGGAGGCAACCATTCCGTACATGGCCGCGCACCGATCATCGAAAATACCGCCGGCGTTTTGATCATCCGACGGTCGCCTGTCTGCGTGTTTTCCAATTCGACTTCCTCGAGCTTTTGATCACCGAACATTTTTCGAATCTCTGTTCGATAAAAAATTTCGATATTAGGTTGCGCTTGCACGCGACGCGAGAGGTAGTCGGACATCTTTTTCGTAATGTCATCGCCGCGTATCACCAGCAATACCTTGGCCGCGCCCTCGGAAAGAAACATTGCAGCTTGTCCGGCAGAGTTGCCGCTGCCCGCCACGATCACTGTCTCGTTTCGACAAATTTGGCCTTCGAGCGCCGTCGCTGCGTAATAAACGCCGACTCCTTCGAAGCCTTCACGGTTCTCCGCGTCTAGCCGGCGATAGTCCGCTCCGGTGGCGATAAGCACAGCTTTTGCGCGCAGAACTGCCGGACAACCTTCGATGTCAATGCACGCGCTGTATTCGCCGTCGGTATTGTATCGAAGCGAGAGCGCCTGCGCCGGCGTGGAAAATTTCGCGCCGAAGCGGTAGGCCTGAAGTTGAGCAAGCCAGGTTAACTCGCCACCGCTAATCCCGGTTGGATAACCAAAAAAGTTTTCGATCAATGAGGACGAGCCTGCCTGTCCGCCCGGCGCGTAACTTTCCAGAACAACTGTCTTCAGGCCTTCCGATGCGGCATACACCGCTGCACCGAGTCCGGCGGGTCCTGCGCCGACGATTGTCACGTCCGACAAAATTTCCGTTTCATCCTGAAGCGCGAGCGGCCGAAGCAAACCGGCCACTTGAGCGACTTCGCGCAAGGACGGCCGGCGTAACGGAGCGCCTACCGGAGTAATTAGGACCGGCAGATCGCGAGTGGTCAGGTGAAGGCGATTGCTCAATGCCTGGCCTTGGTCGCTCTCCAATTCAATCAGACGATGCGGGATGTGGTTCTTGTCGAGAAAATCGTCGAGCTGATGTCCCTCTCTCGCGCCCCGCGCAGCGAGCACACGCAGTCCTGCAAACTCGCGATCGCGACGCAGTCGCCGTCGTCGCATGATCAGCGCGTCCACGATCGGTTTGCTAACCCGTGGCACCTCGGCAAGCGCGCGCCGGAGTTTATCAGCGGGCACGTAAAGGATTTCGGCCTCGTCCGATGTTACGCGCGCCGTCGCGAGCGTCGATGTCCCTTGCAACATCGCTACGTCGCCGATGAAATCGCGCTCGTGCGCGACGGCGAGCTCCTGCTCCACGTCATCCCGCCGCTCGAAGACCTGTATTTCGCCGCGCAAAACAACGGTAAGGCCGATGTCCCGCTGCCCGGCTTTATACACGACTTCGCCCCGGCTTGCGACACGCCGTTGTCCAAGTGGTTCAAGCAACGACAGCTGATGATCGTCTAGTTTGGTAAAGGCGACACTCTCCGTGTCGCGATAAAATCGCTCGTCGTCTTGCTCATCAACCACATGCGCAATCTACGCGTGCACATAGACAATCAAACCCTGACGCAGCGTATATTCAGCTGTCTCTCAATCTCTCGCGCGCATTCGCCTGCGTACATCTTCTTCGGTCAAGCCATCTATTCGAATCACTTTGTCGCGTGATTTTCGGCCGCGTTCCAGCACGATCGAATGCCGAGGCAGTTCTAATTGCTCGGCGAGAAAACGGATCAGCGCTGCATTTGCTTTTCCTTCGACCGCCTGCGCGCGCAGTTTGATCTTCATCGCGCCAGCATGTTCGCCAACGACACTGTCAACCTTGGCGTTGGGAACGACGCGAATGCGAACAATTGTCATTTAGTCGATCCTATCAGAATGGAAACGAAGTCGCTCGACCGATTTTTGCCTTTAAAAACGTTTGCGCGTGCGGCTTCTCTGGTTGCGGGCGATTGGAACATTGCTCGTCGGCGTATCGTTCGGATTCCCGCTTTTCTTTTCCAAAGACAGCTGACGCTGGATCGAACAAACGCTGTAGCGTGATAGAGTGGGGGATGTATGACGCCGGATGATTTTCGCAAACTGGCGTTAAGCTTTCCGGAAGCGATTGAATCGGCACACATGCGTCATCCCGATTTTCGCGTCGGCGGAAAAATTTTCGCAACGCTTGGATATCCAAACAAGGATTCGGCGGTCGTGAAGCTGAGCCGGGACGAGCAAACGGAATTTGTTCAGAGCAATCCCGAGGTTTTCAAACCCGTGAAAGGCGCCTGGGGCCGGCGAGGCAGCACAAACATTCATCTTCCGGCGGCGAGGATGGATCTTGTGCACGAGGCGCTCACGGCAGCATGGCGGAACACAGCGCCGAAACGGCTATTGAAAAATCGCTAACGCAAGCCGACTGCTTCGCGGACGCGTTCCATGACTTGCTTGGCAATTTCGTTGGCGCGTTTTGCGCCGTGGGCAAGGACGTCGTCGATGTACGATTTGTCATTCAGAATTTCTTCGCGGCGTTTGCGCATCGGCGCAAAATATTGCCACAGTTTATCGAAGAGCTGTTTTTTGAAATCGCCGTAACCAGTGCCGCCTTTTACAAATTGTTCGCGCATGTCTGCGATTTCATCTTTGGATGCCACCAGCGAGTAGAGCTTGAAGATAGTCGATTGCTCCGGATCTTTCGGCGCATCCATCGCCGCAGAATCGGTGACGATGCTCATCACGCGTTTCCGCATCTCCTTCTCGTCGCCGAAAATGTCGATGTTGTTGCCGTAGCTCTTGCTCATTTTCTGGCCGTCAATCCCTGGCACTGTTTCGCTCGCAACCCGAATACGCGGTTCCGGCAACTTGAAAATCGGGCCGAAGGTTTCGTTCATTTTCACCGCGAGATCGCGCGTAATCTCGATATGCTGTTTTTGGTCCTTCCCCACCGGCACCACATCGCTGTCGTAAATCAAGATGTCCGCCGCCATCAAGATCGGATAACTGAAGAGCCCGACATTTGCGCTCATACCTCGGGCGAGCTTGTCCTTGTACGAGTGGGCGCGCTCGAGTAACCCCATCGGCGCTACTGTCGATAAGATCCACGCGAGTTCCGTCACCTGCGGCACATCTGAATGTCGAAAAAGCGTCGCGCATTCCGGATCGAGTCCGCATGCCAGAAAATCGAGCGCGACACGTCGGCTGTTCGCGCGCAACGCTTGCGGATCGCGCAAACTGGTAAGTGCATGGTAGTCGGCGATGAAATAAAGCGCTTCACCCTCGGTTTGCAGCGCGACGGCGGGCTGCATCATCCCAAAGTAATTGCCGATGTGCAGAGCACCGCTGGGTTGAATCCCGGATAGAATGCGCATGGCGCTTTATTAAAATGACGAATGCTGAATGTCGAATAACGAATGAGAAGATCGTCGTAACTGGTTACGTTGTTACATCGTTAAATCGGATATCGGATCAACGATTCACGATTTTACGATTCAATGATTCAACGAGCCCACTTCCTGCTGGTAAAATTGGGCGGCTGCCATTAGAACAAACCGGAAATGGCTAAAACTTCGCAACCCGTTTCCGTCGTTACCGGAGGCGCGGGTTTTCTTGGCTCGCACTTGGTGGACCGGCTTTTGGCGGAAGGTCACCGGGTCATTGCCATCGATAATCTGGTGACCGGCAACACGGCAAACATGGGACATCTTGTCGGAAACGAAAATTTCCGCTTCGTGAAACAGAACGTCTCCAATTTCATTTTTCTGCCGGAACCAAAGATTGATTATGTTTTTCACTTCGCCTCGCCGGCCAGCCCCATTGATTATTTGGAACTCCCGATCCCTACACTCAAAGTCGGCGCGCTCGGCACGCACAACACGCTGGGTCTGGCCAAGGACAAAAACGCCGCGTTCATTCTCGCTTCCACATCCGAGGTGTACGGCGATCCTCTCGAGCATCCGCAAAAAGAAGATTATTGGGGCAATGTGAACCCGATCGGGCCGCGCGGCGTCTACGACGAGGCAAAACGATTCGCGGAAGCAATCACGATGGCATATCACCGCTACCATCGCGTGGACACCAGGATCGTGCGAATCTTCAACACTTACGGCCCGCGGATGCGTTTGCGCGACGGCCGCGTCGTGCCGGCATTTATCGGACAAGCTTTGAGCGGTCAATCGCTGAGCGTTTTTGGTGACGGCTCGCAGACCCGCTCGTTCTGTTACGTGTCGGATCTAATCGACGGAATTTTCAGACTCGCGATGAGCGATTTCCACGAGCCGGTTAATCTCGGTAATCCGCGGGAGATGACGATAAAACAATTCGCGGACGAAATCATTCGCATCACGGGAACGAAGTCCGCGGTCGATTACAAGCCATTGCCAGTGGACGACCCGAAGGTGCGCCAACCAGACATCACTCGCGCAAAGAAAATCCTGGGTTGGGAACCACGGGTCGAATTCGAAGAGGGGATCAAACAGACCATCGATTATTTTAAAGAGTCGTTGAAAGGTTGAAGGTCGGGAGTGTTGAATTGGAAGAATAGACGCGGGCCTGCTTTCAGACAGTTCGGCGCGAGGGCGCGCCGGCCCCGACGATTCACGAGTCGCGATTGACCAATTACGCGGCGCCCAAAATTTTACTGGCGTTTGCGCCGATTTGGTTTTGAATTCTCGCATGTTCAGGGGTGCGCTCGTTCTTGCGCTCGGGTTATTCGGTGTTTGTTTCCCGCTCGCAGCGCAGCAGGCCAAACACTCTGGATCAGCGCACCATCGCGTTGCATCCGCTGTGACGCCGCTCGATGGAGTTTCCAATCTCAGCATTTACCGACCGCAGATTCTCAACGGCTCCAACAGCTCCCTTCTACTTCACAACGGCCCGCTGCGAGCCTGGTCGGATGGGGCGCAACTGGTTAGCGAGAGTGCGTTCGTGCAAATCGGAATGGCCCCCCTCGGCCTGTTTCCGGTTGCATATTTGGCGCCAAGTGATGTCGGGCCAGTGCCTGTCAGAAAACTAAGTACCGGTTCGAATTCTCGGCGGGAAAATCTTGCAGCCGATGGAAAAGATTTGCCTTCCGAGATGATCAGTTCGCCACTGAATCAAGTGTATTGCACCGGCGAAGTCGGGTTCATGTACGGCCAGTGGAGCGGCAAAGGCAGCGGCGATTACGTTGGAAGCTATGTGTGGGGCCAGGCTGGCAACGACAAATTCCAGATCACAGCCGGTGCTTCGTTCGACAATTGGAGCGGCGGCTCTCCGAAGATTCGCGCCTATCAATTTTCGAGATAGGAACGCACAGCGTCCAAGGGGCAATAGGTCGATCGGTTGAAAAGCCCGTTGCGGTGCGCGGTTTGAAAATGCGCCCATGCGCACTTCTGTTGTGAGGGGAAGTAACTCGGCATTGAGATGCTAATCTCGTCAATATTCTCGCCCTCTGATTGCACTCCGCAGGCCTTGGCCGATTTCGAGCAACTTGTCATCGAAGGTGGCGCCGTCGATCCACAAGGGTTGGCACAGCGCATCCGCCAAGCCTCTCATTTGTTATTCCTTCGGACGATAGATGGTCAACTTGTCGGAGTAGGCGCTCTAAAACATCCCCGTCCAGCATACCGTCACAGGGTATTCATGGCTGCACGAGCAACCGTGCCAGCGGAGCGATACCCTGTAGAATTGGGTTGGGTTGTTGTAGCCAAATCGCACCAGGGACAACAACTCTCCACGCGCATTGTCGGTGAGTTACTCACTTTTGCGAAGAACAAGAACATTTTCGCAACTACCCGGGCCGATGAGCGCATTATGAGTTTTGCGTCCGACTACGGATTCGAAATCAACGGGAAACCGTACCCGAGCGGGCGCGGGTACGATCTTGTTCTTTATCTTCATAACGCTTATTGATTCCGGCGCGCCAAACTTCGATCACATGCCCAGCGGCGATGAAGCACGTTTAGGTTGCTCCGGCGGCGTCGGCGTTGGCACAACGCGGCTAGGCGCTAATCGAACGGGGAGGAAGCGCAGATCTTTTTCGCGCCTCGGTAGGACCACGACCGATCTTCTCGTCGCATCCGAAATAAGAG
Organism: Verrucomicrobiota bacterium; assembly: GCA_003218945.1. Taxonomy (GTDB): domain Bacteria; phylum Verrucomicrobiota; class Verrucomicrobiia; order Chthoniobacterales; family UBA10450; genus Udaeobacter. Next base: position 13,367 of record QHPE01000139.1, read on the forward strand.
TAGGGGGGTACGCCATCGCTCGTTCCGGTTACAAGAAGTCTGCGCTTCCAATGTTCGCTGGATTCGGTGACTTCGTGCTAAGCCATCGCGAGGAAATCCTTCAGTCCTGGATCGCTGCGATCGACCAGCAGCCGAACATATCCGCTTCAGATAATCTCACGTATACACAGCTGCTTGATCATCTACCAGAGCTTTGCTCGGAACTGGCTGCTCTCCTCAGGCAACCCGAGGCTAAGGACACCAAGAGGGAGGCGAAGCGTGACGCCCAGGCGCATGGCTGGAAGCGCTGGCGGCAGGGTTACAAACTAGACGAATTGATCCGGGAGATTTGTTTGGTTCGCCGAGATTTTATTGATACCTGGCTTCCACGCTTCAGCGATACGAATGCTCGTTTCGATATCGACGCGCAGAACGGCGCACGGCGAGTTGCGGAATGTTTTTTCGACGATGTTGTTATCGAAGCCACCGTCCAATTCGTCGACGAGCACGACCAAGCTGTGCGTCGGACAAACGCTGGGGTGCCCGAGGCGACGAAACGAGGAGCAGCTACGAAAGCGGAATTTATCAAGCTTGTCACTCACCGAGTGCGTGAGCCATTGGGTCCGCTGTTATTTGCGCTCGAACTTCTGTTGCACGAAGAGTCTCTTTCGCCGCACGCCGTCGAAATGATTCAGGTGCTCCAGCGTGGTGTCAAAGAAGAAGCCCGCGCGATCGAAGAGCTACTAAGTTTCTTAGACCGCGTTGCGGGATTTCATATCGAACCTTAGCAGGCAGAAAGCCTTTTGAATTTGTTGGGATTGATCAGCGGCTCGCCAATAAAATGCGGCGCTTTCCCGATTACTAACGAAAACCCTCTGGTTGAAAATCCGCACCGCTGCTTCAAGTTCCAGAAACGCAGTGAGCTTTTCATGCATGAAAGGCTGGATTAGATGAAGACACTCGCGCGTTTTGCGCTGCTCATCGTGCTTATTTTAGTCATGCCTGTGCCTGCAGCGCCCGCATTGCCGTTCAAGTCGAAAGTGACGAGGCAGAACTACGAGAGGATTCACAACGGCATGACCAAAGCCCAGGTGGAAAAGATTCTCGGAAAACCTGCCGAAATGAAAAACGAGATGGGACTCCAAGACTTGGGAGAGTTCGACAGTTGGATCTACTGGCACGGCGAGATTATGGTGATGATCGGCTTTACGAACGGATACGTTTCCGATAAATCCTGGACACAAGGTTAGCGGACGCGGCCGCTAAGAGCCAAGGCAGCTGGGCGTCGCGATTATTCGTCGTCACTTAACAATTGCAGCGCAAGTGGGATCGTCGTTAACGCGCCGACCGCGACTAGCGTCCAGCCGATCGCTCGCCTCTGCTCGCCGCTCAGTTTTTCAGAAAGCAACAACGCGATGCCCGCGCCGAGCATTGCCCGCGTGCCCGCGATGAGACCGATTTGAGGAACAGTGATTTCGTGTTGTTTCATCTGTTGTCTTACCTCCTTCACCATGACATCGCGCAGGCTCGTTTGCCCCGGGCTTTTGCCCGTAGCCACTACACGCCAGGCGATATCGCGATCGGTGATCACGCCGATGGGTTTTAAATTCTCCTCCGTTTCGACTACAGCAATCTCGCCGCACTCGTGCCTGGCCATCATCTCGGCTGCTTGCTGCACATTATGCTCCGGCGTGCAGCAAGGAAAACTGGCGCTCGTGATATCTTTGGTTTGCTTCATGGATTTGCCCCTTCGAATTATTTGCCCCTTCGGATCGCGAGGTTTCTAATTACCTCTAATACAGATTCGCATTTCGAGTGTCTCTGGCGCGTAACTGATCAATCTGAATAAACCATCAGCGAACTACTGATCATATCCCGAGCTGCCGGCGATTGAGTTGAATCGCCGCTTCTGGTTTTAGAAACGGCGTCAGGTTTCCATCTGTCCGCACAACGAAATACTTTCCCCGTGCTAGCGCCAGATTGATGTTCTTTGGCACATTCGATCCATCGCACAGTTGCGAACATGGGTTCCCATGATAACAAAATAGATGGTGATACGGTCAACACAATGTCAACGGCTCGGCGGAGTAGGGGCTTATGGTTTTTGCTCGCCTTTCCATGAGTTCGCTGGTCCAATGCAAAAGGCCCAATGAGACGCACGCTGTTAGCCGTAGGCTTCGCGCTCGAGATCTACTCAAAACCATGCGCGCCGTCCATGGTAACGGCAACAGCCACAGCGACTCCGGCCGCTACGGTATAGTCAAGGGCAGGCCAGCGGCAACTGCTACGGTCCCGCAGCGGGCGACACCGACGCCCAGGCCTCGTCCCACGCGGCCGCCAACACCAGCTGTGCTTTATGTCGCGTCGGGAACGTTTGGCGTTCAAGGTATTCTTTATACCCTTGACCCAGCCACCGGCGCCGTGTTTACGACAGTGGGTCCGCTGAATGATGCCGCCGGCAATAATTATGGCATAACCGGCCTCAAATACCACCCAGTCACGGGCATCTTTTACGGAGTGACTAGAGATCCAACCAACCCAGACTATCTCGTGATCGACAATCCGGCCACGGCTTTGGTTACTCCGATCGGCCCTCTGGGGGCTATTCTTACAGATATGGCGATCAATCCGACGATAGGGTTCATGTATGCCGTCTCTGGTGTAAATCAAAACTTTTACACCATCAAAACCGCGACAGGCCAGGCAGTTTAGACCGGGTTAACCGGCATTGGTTTCCAAAACGGAGGAGGCCTGGCAACTGATGGGATGGATGCGCTTTTCGGCATCGATAACTTTTCCTTCCACAGCTACAACAAAACGACTGGCATGGCGACGCTAATCGGTCCAACGGGTCTTCCAAATTTGGTACGAGCGGCGGACTTCAATCCGAGCAATGGGCTCTACGGGCTGAAAGGGGGCGGCGGGATCGACAACAACCACCTTCGGTCGATCGTCACGTAGGATATTACCACATGCATGGCTACCAGGGTGGGGCAAATCCCCGTCCACGATCTCGATGCGCTCGCCTTTATTCCACAGTAACCAGATAGATATAACCGCTGGCAGACTCGGACTTTCAGCTTGCGGATTTATCTTGCTCGCATCGCTGCGGGCACGTCTCTGTGGCGGGTTTTATCCGAATAACTATTTGGAGAGGAATCGATGCGGCGGTCCGGTCATAAAAACGCGGTGCAATTGGATGGAAAACAAACGCGCGAAGCTATGAACGCGGAACTTATCACGCTTATCGAGCACCGACTTCGCGAGCCACTGGGGCCGACGTTATTAGTGCTGCAACTTCTTTTGCGCGACGAATCGCTTTCCCCGCAAGGTGTCGGCCTCATTCGGATGCTGCAGCGCAATATCAAAGAAGAAGTGCGCGCAATCACAGAGCTGCTAATTCTGATCCGCACTTTTCTTGAAGAGCGGAGCAAAGAGACGCCGGAGCAAAAGAGCGATTTTTAAAAANNNGAGCGATTTTTAAGAACGCTGCCTCTTCGTGTTTGGTCACCTCTTCCTCAAAACGTCGCGAAAAGCTGCGGTTATAATCTGTGAGGCGAAAACCGTGCCTTCACGATTGCTTGATTTTGTCTTGCGGACCGGGGCGCCTGATCACTTTTAAGCTCTCAACTCAAATAATCGAATACACCGAGCTTTACAGCCGATTACACCATGGAGCGATTCGCGTTTACGACAAAGCTGGTAGTCTGATGGAAATGTACCAGCACCACGGAATTTCCGGGAATTCTGAAATGTCGAACTACTCGGCGAACGAGACAGGTTTGCTGTTTACCTTAACCGCTGAGCCGTTAATCCCGGTCATGCTGACTCGTGCGATAAATGTTTTCGTCTGAGTTCCATCCGCGCCGACGCGAATTGTGTTGGCCTCGCCAGCAAAACCGTTATTACCAATATCGATATTGTTATTGCCCGTGGTAAGGTTTACCCCTGCGTTTGAACCTATGGCAATATTGGATGAGCCGGTTATATTGCTCGCGAGAGCGTTAGTACCGGTGACCGTGTTGTCGTGCTGGTTATGACGAATCTTTCTTGACGGGACAAAGAAGGGTCCGACTGCTAGCGCGCGCGTATGCGTGCGAAGCTACATTGAAAATCAATGGCAGGTTTTATCAGACTTGTGACGCTCATGGTCGAGGCGCGGGAATCGGTCGAACTCTCGGTGTCGAAACCCGTCGCGGGGTAGGGGTCGCGGTGGGTGCCTTGTCCGCAGTATCTGCCACCGTCGCCCAAAGCATCGCCGGCACTATTTACGCCGCCCCATACGATCATTTCGCTGTCGGTCCAGACTGCCGTGTGACCAGATCGCGCTAAGGGAGCGTGAGTTCTGCTGGTTCCCGTCCAACTATTCGTGCCAGGATCGTATCTCCCGCCGGTTTTGGTGACGCCTGACGCACCAAATCCACCCCAAACAATCATTTCACCGCCATTCCATACTGCCGTGTGGTTCGTCCGACCACTCGGCGCGTTGGTGGTGCGAGTCACCATCCAAGTATCCGCCTTGGGATTGTATTGAGCGCCCGTGTCGAAATAATCACTACTGCCACCACCCCAGACGATCATTTCGCTGCCAGTCCACACTGCGGTATGTCCGTACCGCCCAGAGGGGGAATTACTACTGCTGGTAGCTGTCCAACTGTTCGTGACAGGATCATATTTGCCGCCACTGTTAAAAAGGCTACTGAGCCCATTCCATCCACCCCAGATGATCATTTCGCTGCCGGTCCAGACTGCCGTGTGGCCGGTTCTGGTAGCCGGCGCATTCATAGTAGTGGTCGGTGTCCAAGTATTTGTGCTGGGATTGTACTTTCCACCGGTATTAAAGGTTAAGCCTATGAAGTTGACTCCGCCCCAGACAATCATTTGATTGCCAGTCCAAACTGCGGTATGGCTGTTTCGGCCAGTGGGCGCATTAGTGGTGCTAGTAGCGGTCCAACTGTCCGTGAGGGGATTGTATCTCCCGCCGGTGTTGTCGGCGTTTCCGCCCCAGACGACCATTTCAGTGCCAGTCCAAACGGCTGTGTGGCCGGATCGCGCAACGGGCGCGCCAGCGGTACCGGTGTCGGTCCAAGTATCGGTAGCCGGACTGTATCTGCCGCCAGTGTTCAAATTCCTGAAACCATTACGCGTTCCTCCCCAGACGATCATTTCAGTGCCGGTCCACACTGCGGTCTGATCGAATCGACCGGTGGGGGCGTTCGTGCTGCTAGTGGCTGCCCAGGAATCATCAAGGCAACCAAATGGAGTATCGGATATGATGGGAAGGATAAAGGTAGCAGTAGCAGGTACAATCCGATTGTAGGTTTGGCTTGTCTGTTTTAGTTGCTCCAACGCTCCATGCGTCAGCAAACGCTCGGCTAGCGTTGGTCGAGCCAGGCACTCGGCGATCACAAATGGATCGTTGCCCAGCGCATCAAAGAGTTCGTGTAACACTTCTGGCTGTTTGGTGTACTCCGCCATGCGATCCGTCTCAGCCTGTAACTGTTCCGTGGTAATCGGCCTCTGCCAGTAATCCTCGAGCGCCTGGGATTTGCGCAGGTAATCCTCGACTTTCTTTTCGAGCTGAGCCTGCGACATCACTGCGTCCAGCGATGGCTTGGGATCGGGGTTCTCTTTTGGCCAGATCCGGTGCCGCCAGTAAACTTCCTCAATGGCACGCTGATAGGCGACGCGATCTGCGAACGTCAACGTTTGGTTCTTTCGGGTCGCAGATGCGGCAACCGATGAGGCGCTCTCGCGTACTTTGCCGAAGGCTAGGTTATCCTGCCAGGTTGAAAACTTCGAAGCGGGGTTAGGCATGTTGATCGCCGCAGAGAGGGCAACAACCACGACCAGGCCCACAAATAGAAGCAGGTAAAAGGCTCCCCGAAGAAGATGCGCTTTAACGTCTCGAGTATTTTGCTTTTTCATTTTATCTACTCCTGTGTCACTTTTTCTTCTCAAATCTTCGAGAGTACTTCTTGTGTTTCCTCATTCTTATACGGAAATTTGCCGCTCGAAGTTTCCAGAAAAGGCTTTTAATGGAGCGCTTTCCGTCGCCGCGATGTGTCAGCAATCCAGGTTGTTCGTTCCTCCGATTCGAGAGTTGAAACGCAGCCTAAACCCAAACTGGCCTTACTTAGATTGTCGGCGACTATTTTCCCTTCACTTCACTCGAGGTCGAACTAATGATGAATCGCCGCTTCCAGTTCCGAAAATGCGCTGAACATTTGATCGGAGTTCACGATAAAACGTCCGGCATGCTCTCGTTCAGCAGCCACAACCCAAAATGGTCGGCCCTCGTGGTCCGTACTTGAGATACAGCCTCAATTCCAGCCGGCTTTTCTGAGACTGTGCCTAACAGTTTCTCAGTAGCCTTTCACTTTGCAGACTTTGCCTTTTCAGTCCCGGGGCTCCCATCACGCGTGTTAATGCGACTGCCGCATCGTCGGCGACGGTTGGTGTACTTGCAATCGCGTTGTACTCCGAAATTGAGTCTTCGCTTTGTAGGAAATCTCGAAATCATTTCGGCTCTGTCTCAATGAGATCCGGCCAGTCGCCGACAGATTTCGTGCTTGAAATTAGTTTGGCATTTTGGGATTGCGATCTAGAGCTTTAACGCCATGGCCGGACCGGCGCGCCTGATCACCCTCAATCTCGGATCGCAAACGATCGGTCTCGCGGAATTTCGAGCCGCCGCCGGCGGTTTGGTCCTGGTAGATTATCGGTTGCGCGAAACGCCGCTCGATCCGGAGACAGGCCAGCGTCGAGACGCGGAGGTTGCGCTGCACGAAACGGGCGCCGTGTTGCGCGAAATGATGCGCGAAATGCAAATCCATCATGCGTCGGTGAATTACGCAGTTCCTTCGCAATCCGTTTTCGCTCGTTTTGTAAAACTGCCGGCTCTCGACGCTACAAAGATCGACAAGATCATCGCATTCGAGGCGCAACAAAATGTTCCCTTCCCAATTGACGAAGTTGTCTGGGATTACCAGCTCGTGGGCGGCGGACTGGGCGAACAAATTCAGGTCGTAATCGTCGCGATCAAGCGCGACTTGCTCGACCAGATCAACAACGCCGTTGAAGAAACCGGATTGCGGACCCGGATTGTCGGTATGGCATCCATGGGCCTCTACAACACGTTTCGCTACAGTTATCCTGATATTGGCGACTGTTCGCTGCTGCTGGATATCGGCGCGCGCACTACCAACATTCTCTTCATTGAGCCCACGAGATTTTTTTTGCGCAGCATTCCTCTGGGCGGCAGCGCGATCACCGCGGCGATTGCGCGGGAGTTCAATGAATCATTCGCCGCAGCAGAAGCTCGCAAGAAACGAGACGGCTTCGTTGCGCTTGGGGGGGCGTACGCTGAACCTGCCGATCCAGACATTTCGCGGGTTTCAAAAATCGCGCGCAGCATCATGACGCGTCTGCACGCAGAGTTGATGCGCTCCGTCACGCATTACCACGCACAACAGCAGGGAAATCGCCCGGTCCGGATTTATCTTTGCGGCGGCGCTGCAGGCATGCCGTACATACGCGAGTTCTTTCACGAGAAATTTCAGTTACCAATCGAGTTTTTTAATCCGTTGCAAAACGTGACCGTATCGGAGTCCCGCCTCAGCGGGATGCAGAGTGTGGCGGGTTCGGCTCATTTGCTGGGCGAACTGGTCGGGTTGGCGCTGCGCAGCGTGACCGTTTGTCCGGTGGAATTGAACCTGCGCCCGGCGGTCGTGGTTCGCAGGCACGACTTGGAAAAGCGCTGGCCATTTCTTATTGCCGCGGCGGTGTGCATTCTGGTCGCGCTGCTCGGCTGGTCGGCTTACTACACGCGCGCAGCGCAGGTCGCTCAGCAGACTGCGCAAATCCTTCGCCAGAGGAATGAGGCGATGCACGTGCCCGAAGTGCAGTTGGACAAACTTAAAAAGGAAATCACTGCTTTGGACAACACTGCCGCGCCGCTGATCGCCGCTGTGAATGATCGCAATTTT
>QHPE01000139.1:21347-25686 GCA_003218945.1 Verrucomicrobiota bacterium
TTCTGGAGGAACTAAGCTCGCGTCTCCCTGAATCGGACATTTGGATCACGGAACTTGCCGCGACTTCGGGCGGAAAACTGCTGGGCGCCCCTGAAAAACGCGCAGGCGAAGCTTCGCCCACTGCTCCGCCCACACCGGCTGGCCCGACAGCCAGAAGCGCCGCTCCCGCAGGGAACATGATCGACGGGATGAACGTTCGCGGCCTTTACCTTTACAATCCGAAGCAGCAGGAAATCGTCGTCGATTATCTTCGCAACCTTGCGGGTTCGCCGCTGTTTGCCGTGGACGCAAAGACGCCCGAGCGCTTCATCAAATCCAATTCCGTCCCGACCGATACCGAATGGGCCTTTCCGTATGAGCTTCAGCTTACGCTGCGCAAACCGGTGAAAGTGCCATGAAGTTCAAGCTCAACCACGGATGACACTGATAGAACGGATGATCAGACAGAATCTGCAGAATCAAACAGAATCCATTCTGCTGCAACGGATGCGAAGCAACGGCCAGGCTTTCAAAATTGTGTTCATTCTGTCGAAGACTTCGCCTGTCTCTGTGTTCTCGGCGTCCTCTGCGGTGAAAAATATTTTTGCGACATGAAATGGTTTCAGCAAAACCGGGCGCTTGGCACGCTTCTGCTTGTTTCGGGAATTTGCATCCTGCTCGGCGCGGCACTGTTTTACTGGAGGTGGAGCATTTGGATCGACGGAAAGCAAACCTTCGGTCAGGCTGCGACGGAGCGAACCCGGTTGTACCGTCTCGATCCGTTTCCACACGAGACGAATTACCGGAAATTGCAGGGTTACCTCGAAGCATACAAGGCAGCGCTGGACAAATTCAAAGAAGATCTGAAGAGCGAAGTCGTACCGGAGTTGCCGCTTGCGCCTAACGAATTCCAGTCGCGCCTGCGCCAGGCGACGCTCGCCACGGAGGAGCGAGCGCGCACGAATAACGTGAAATTGCCGGGCAAATTTGAGCTCGGTTTCGACGAATTCACCCGAACAATGCCCGACACAGCCGTGGCGCCGTTGTTAGGCCAGGAACTCTCGCAGGTCCAGATGCTCATCAACATTTTGCTCGATGCAAAAGTGGACGGCATCACGTCGTTTCGCCGGCGGCCGTTGCCGGGAGAACGCGGAGCAGCGACGCCGGCACCAACACCGCCCGCAATTCGCACTCGGGGAAGCCTAGCGACAGCGAAACCGGGCGCCACACCCGCCGCTGCTTTGATCGAGCGTAACGTTGTTGATGTGACGTTCAAGGCCGCGCCTGGCGCCGCGCGAAAATTCATCAACGAGATTACCAGTTCTACCGGGCAATTCTTCATCATTCGCACGCTCTACGTGCACAACGAAAAAGACAAAGGCCCGCCGCGCGAGAGAACCGCAAACCCGACGCCGACACCACAAGCATCTCCCGGCCAGTCACCGACCGGCGCGCTGAATTTTATCGTAGGCAATGAGCACGTCGAAGTCTCCGCAACCATTGAAATGCTGCGCTTCACATTCTGAGTTGAACCACGGATTACACGGATCACACAGATCAGAAGATGATTCATGAGGAGTTAAGCCGTGAAATAAACGGTGCCGCAATGGAAGTGCTTAACGATCTGAAACCAGGGTTGGACGAAAAACTCTACGAACGCGCCATGATCGTTGAACTGAAGCGTCGAGGGCACCTCGTTTCAGTGCAAAGCTCATTTCCAGTCGTGTATTGAGGGGAATTAATTGGCAATCTTGTTCCGGATCTAATTATCGACAATGCAGTGATCGTCGATCCAAAGATGGTCGCCTTATTCAATGAAACGCACGTTGCGCAGATGATCGGATACCAGAACATCACCGGCTTAGATCTCGCGCTTTTGATCAATTTTAAGAATGCGCGATTAGAGTGGAAGCGGGTATTGCGGCCGCAACAGTCCGAGGAATTCATGCCACCTGATCTGCGTGCCTGAGTCTGCTCATCCGTGCAATCCGTGCAATCCGTGGTTCTCTTCTCCTGAGTATGGCGAAGGTCATCGACTGGCTTAAGGCGAATTACGATCGCGCAGTGCTTATCGCTGCGGCGGTTTTCCTTTTCATTTCCGCTGTCGCCATTTGGTGGAGCGCCATCCAGTTCGGCAACGAGCTGATCGCTCCGGGTCGGGTCCCTCCGAAAACGGCCTCACAGCCGCCGGTCGCAGCGGAGCTCGATCGCGCAGCGGAGCAACTCCAAAAGCCGTTCCAATGGAAATCCAGCACCCGTTCCGGTCTTTTCGTACCGGAGAAACATTTTATCGCGGCGGATGGCATGCCAGCGACGCTGCACAACACGCAGGTGCATTCGCCCGTGCCGAACGAATGGTTTGAAAAATATTCGTTGCCTATCGAAGACGCCGACGCGCTTGAGGAGGATCCCGACAAGGACGGTTTTACCAATCTCGATGAATGGCAGGGTCACACCGATCCCACCAAACCGGAGTCGCACCCGGATTACACCACAAAGTTGAACCTGGTGTCAGCCACCGAGGAACCGTTCAGGTACGTTTTTGCGTCGCGCACAAAAGAAAAATTCGGCATCAACGACATCGACCAGAGCGAACCGACACAGTTTCTGAAGGTTGGCGACGTCATTCGCGGCACCGATTTCAAGATCATTAAATTCACCGAAAAAAAGGAGCCTAACGAGTACGGCATGAAGATGGACGCATCGGAGTTGCTGCTCGAACATCAGCAGAGCCATGCGCAGGTTACGCTTGTGAAAGGAGAGATCGCGACTTCGCCGCAATCTGTGGCCATGTTCGTTTACACCTGGGGCGGCCGGAAGGAATTCGAAGTACGCAAAGACCAGGAGTTTTCGCTAAAGCCGATGGAGGAGATCAAATACAAGCTCATCGATGTTCGACCCGACAAGGCTGTCATCGTGAACACGCAAAACCCTGGCAGGCCGATCGAGATCGGCTTCGCGAAGCCGTGATTCAGCGCAGAGATCGCGGAGGTCGCCGACAGAGACAACCTCGGATGACAAGGACGATTTCTACCGCCCGCGCTCCCGCGCTAGAGTTCCCGAGGCCACGGAGGTTATTGAATTTCTCGGAACCTGAAAAATCTCTGCGCCCTCGGGCACTCGAGGCCGGGAGGCCGGGTGGTGAAAAATGAAAGTCAGAAAAGACTCGGTTCTAAAATCGCGCGCACTGAAGTCGGTGTGATCCGTGGCTCCGATGTTTTCGTGATTCGTGTGGATTGGTGTCCATTTGTGGTTAAGAGCGGCAAAAGCGTAGGAAAGTTTCCTAAGAATTTGCTTGATCTCGCTACGAGCTTTCAAATAAAAGCGCGTCTATGTGCACAAGTAACCCCGGTGGATTACGGATCGCACGCATTTCACAAAAAGAAGGAAGTAGTGAGCTAAATGAAAACCTCCCAGAACATAAGAACCGTCGAAGCGCAGCGCGTTATAGGACGTCTGTGTCAGACTTCGGTCATTTGTAGCCACGGCTCTGTGAGCCGTCACGGTCGCATTTCCCGACCGCCCACAGGGCGGTGGCTACAGGCAATTGTCCCCATCATTCTTCTCATTTGTGGCGTCGCCTTGGCGCAAACGCCAGATAACATCGCCGAGCGCGAAATGCAGCGGCGCCAGGCTGCCATACCCGAGGGCGAAGCCGCCCTCGCACGGGGCAAATCCGCCTTGAAAGCGCGCAATTACACCGTCGCGTACCAGGAATTTAAGACTGCCATCGGCTCTCTGCCGGACGCAGTCGTTTCCGGAAAGGCGCACGACGAAGCGGCGGAAGGCGTTTGCAAAAGCGGCACGGTTCTGGCCGAAGCGCGGATCGCCGAGGGAGATTACCCCGGAGCCGAAGCGATCCTGGGTGAAATCTTAAACCATTACGATCCCAACTGCCGTAAGGCGCAGGAACTCTACGCGCATCTGCGAACACCCGGCTACTTCAACAAGACAGTCGATGCCGGCTTCATCAACAAAGTCGAAGATGTAAAACGCCTGCTCGCCGAAGCCGACGGTTTTTATCAGTCCGGGCAGTACGACAAGGCCATTAAGAGTTACGACAAGGTCCTGGCGCTCGATCCATACAATACCGCCGCGCGTAGAGGGCAGGAGAAAATCGACAACACCAAGTATCAATACGGCGAGGAAGCGTACAACGAGACGCGCGCCCGACAGATGTGGAAAGTGGAGTCGGCCTGGCAACAACCAGTCAGAAAATACGGCGCGGTGGGACCAGTCGCTGATAACAAAGGGCGAGGGGGCGAATTGCGCGGCACAGCGCAAATGACCAACAAGCTGAATAGCATCATCATTCCGCACATCGAATTTCGCGATACCAGCATTCGCGAAGCGATCGATT
>QHPE01000122.1 GCA_003218945.1 Verrucomicrobiota bacterium
TTGAAGGTTGAGAGTTGGATGAAAGAATTAAAACCAGGAACCGAGGAAACTTCTCCAAAATTGCATTCAAGCGCCGCACTTTTGTTCCATGAAAATAACGGAAGACGTCAGAAAACAAGAGCTGTCAGAGAACGAAGCGTTGCAAGCCGGAATGGAACAGCAGAGTTCTCGGATCGGGTTCCGAGATTTACTCGAAGGCCTGAGACTGGTAGGGTTCTCGTATGAAAGCGGCGAACGCCGAACCGGAAATTGTTACGCGCAACGGGAAACCTGTGTCGGTGATTCTGCCGATTAAGAAATATCAGGAGATGATCGAGCGCCTTGAGGATGCCAAAGATGTTGCCTGGCTGAAACGCGCGCGCCGCAAGAAGCTTCACTTCCGTCCGTTGGAGGACGTGCTTGCCGATCTGCCGCAGCGCTAGACGATGTATCGCGTCGTCGTCGAGCGTTCTGCTGAGAAGGACCTCAGAAGACTGCCGCTCGATGCGCGATTACGCGTAACCGATGCATTACGCAGTCTCCCAAACAATCCGCGTCCGATAGGCAGCCGCAAACTCGCGGGAACAAAACACGACTGGCGGATTCGCGTCGGCGCTTATCGTGTGATCTACGAGATTGCCGATTCGATTAGAGTCGTGCGAGTTTATCGCATCCGACATCGTCGCGAAGTTTACCGCTGATGGCTGAGTTTGCTCGTCACTGGTCACTGCCGCAAGGCCGCGTGGCGCAGCTTTACGCGGTCATCTGCCCGCAGCCTTTTCGCAACGCTCCAGCAACCGCGGCGCTTCCATCCGATCCGCCCAGGCCGCGAATGCCGGCGTCGCGCCCCGCCAGCGCAGCGTCTCGACCTTTTTAAAGAGCGGCGCATTGGTGCGCAGGGTCGCGAGTTTCTTGAAGAGCAGCGCGAGATCGCCCTGTTCGCCGAGAATGGTTGACGGAAAGTTTTCGATCTGACCGTAGCGGTTCAAAAGCTGCGCGGCGGTCTGGGCGCCGATCCCAGGGATGCCGGGGTAGCCGTCGGCCGCATCGCCCACGAGCGCGAGCAGGTCCGGAATGAGCTGTGGGCTGACGCCGAACTTTTCGCGTATCCCGGCCGCATCGCGAATCGTTTTGCGCCGGCCGTCGATCTGCACCACGCGCGTCCCTCGCACGCATTGCGCCAGGTCCTTGTCGGGCGTCCAGATGGCGACCTTCTGGACCTTCTTGTCCTGGCATGCGATATGCGCCGCCGAAGCGAGCGCATCATCCGCTTCGAGCTCGATCATCGGCCAGACCACAACGCCCATCGCCGCAAGCGCCTCCTCGAGCGGATGGAATTGCGAGAAAAGCGCGGGCTCGATGCCGGCGCCGGTCTTGTAGTCCGGCCAAAGCCGATTGCGAAACGACTCGATCACATGGTCGGTGGCGACGCCGAGATACGTGCCCACGAGGCCGCGTGAGGCCGAGCCTTTTACGCGGTCGCCGTTCTCCAGCATTTGGAGAACGGTCTGCAACACACCGACGACCGCGCCGTAAGGGCGGTCTTTGCCTTTGTTGAACCGGCGCAAACCGTAGAAGTGGCGGAACAGCTCGTAAGTCCCGTCGACGAGGTGTACCACGTAAAAGCGTTCGCTCACGTGGCTGTTGGCGTGAAAGGCTTCGCCACGCGCGGTTGATTAGTGGAGCGTCGTGGCATCGAGATTAGAGCCGCATGCGGGTGTCACTGGAGCGGTAAACTCAACGGTAATGAAGGCGGATCAGGTAGGGTTTTTCTCCAAGCACGACCACGAACAGATTATCATAGTCGCTGTCGGGTATGTTGACCGTCTCCGTTATCCCAAGCGCTTTAATTATGTCCGGGATGGTGTTGCCGTGACCGACGACTAACGAAGTGGCAGTGGATGCGCGCAGTTTTGCAACGAGCGCAGCCTGGTTTTCGGCCGGCAAGGTCGTGACCGTCAGGCCGAGCGCCTTGGCTAGTGGCGCGGCCGTTTGCTGCGTACGCTTGAACTCGGTCGTGCAGATGACGCCGATTTTTGAATCCCTCAGCATGTTGGCCAACGCTTCGGCGCGAGCGCGGCCGGCTTCGGATAATTCCGCGTCTTTGCTATCGTCGGCCTTTTCGGCGTGGCGGACGATGAAAACGGTTGATTGGCTAAAGGAGCTGGAGAACGCAAGACCGACAAGGAAACAACAGAGCACGAAACGCTTCTTCATAGAGCAACTCCTATTTCAATTAAGAATTAAGAATTAAGAAAGAAGAATGGAAACAAAGGAAGAATTAAGAAGGAAGAATTCAAAAGTAATCGCGCCGAGCCGTTAGTTCTTCAAAAGTACTGGCCCACGTATTCCCACATCTGGTGATTCCAGTAAGGCCATTCGTGTCCGCCTTTCGGGCCCCAGTCGTCTGGATGATGAGCGATGCTGCGATTCCTGAGCACCTCGAACATTCGATGAATCGGCCCGCTGTTCTCGGCGGCCTTTCACGGCAAAAAACAACAACGGAACAACAGGTTTCTTTCTATTGACAGTCTATAGGACGCAACGATTCTCCTACAGAATGTCTATACGAAGATACAAATCGACGGAATTACTCCAAGGCACGCTAGATCTGTTAATCCTGAAGACGCTTGTTCATGGAGAGTTTCATGGTCTTGCCATTGCTCATCGCGTCGAACAGATCACTAACGGCGCGTTTGAGGTAAAGCCCGGTTCGCTATTTCCGGCGTTGCACAGCATGGAGGAGGCTGGTTGGCTCGCCTCGTCATGGGGAGAATCGGAGAACCGCCGTAAAGCAAAGTTTTATCGGCTGACCAAAGCTGGCCGCCGTCAGCTCCAAACTGAAACGAACGATTGGCGCAAAGTTTCGGGCGCAATCACAGCCGCGCTCCGCGCGACCTGAAGTCCTCTATGAGCGTTCTCAATCGCATTGCCGCTTTTTGGCGGAACCTGTTTCGAAAGGGAGACGTAGAACAGGAGCTCTCTGACGAACTTGCTTATGCCTTGGACGCTCTTGTGGAAAAGAAAATCATGGAAGGATTGTCCGAAGTCGAGGCGCGCCGACAAGCCGCTATGCAGCTGGGCGGGGTCGAGCAATTGAAGGAAAAGGTCAGAGAAGCTAAGGCCGGTTATTATATAGAAGGCGTAGGGCGCGATGTGCGGTACGCCGGGCGGATGTTTTTCAAAAATCCCGGCTTCACCGCCGTCGCCATTATTGCGCTCGGGCTCGGCATTGGCGCGAACACCGCCATTTTCAGTTTGGTCAACGGCGTTCTCCTCCGACCGCTTCCGTTTCCGGACGCGGAACGCATCGTCTACATCGAAGGAAAAAATCCGCAGGCGGGCATTACCGAGAGCAATATCTCGTTTCTCGACTTTACTGATTGGTCGCAACAAACCGATCTCTTCGCGAGCACCGCCGCCTACTGGACCGGTACCGCCAACTTTGGTGCGGATGGGGCGGAGCCGGAGCGCGTGCCGCGCGCCGGTGTGACGACCGGGTTCTTCTCCGTGCTCGGGGTCCAGCCTGTTCTCGGGCGAACGTTCGTTCGCGAAGACGACAAAGGGTGGCCGCAAACCGTCGCAATCATCAGCCACGGCTTATGGAAGCGCCGCTTCGGATCTGATCCGGCCATCGTCGGGAAACAGGTCCAGATGAGCGCAACGCCCCTCACGATCATCGGCGTGATGCCGCCGGGGTTTGAATACCCGGAGCAAACCCAGGTTTGGGTGCCGACCGCGGTCAATCTCTCGTTAGAGCCGCGCGATAACCGCGTGTGGTCGGCGATCGCGCGTCTGAATACCGGTATCGATCTGAAGCAGGCGCAAACTCGTCTCAGCGTGATCAATGCGCAGCTCGACAAGCAGTTTCATGAGACGAACAAAGGCTGGGACGTATTTATTTCGACGCTCCACGAACGCCTTGTTCGCGAGGTAAAACCATCCCTCCTTGCGCTCCTCGGCGCCGTCGGATTCGTGCTGCTGATTGCCTGCGCGAACGTGGCCAATCTCCTCCTCGCCCGCAGCGCCGCGCGGCAAAAGGAAATTGCGATTCGGGCCGCGATGGGCGCGAGCCGCACGCGCGTTCTGCGGCAGATGCTGACGGAGAGCATTCTGCTCTCGGCAATTGGCGGGGCTGCGGGACTCGTCCTCAGCATTTGGTTAACCGGTCTGCTGATGTCGATGTTGCCCGAAGGCGCACCGCGGCTCGAACAGGTCGGGATTGATTATCGCGTCCTGACGTTCGCTCTCGGCGTCTCGGCGCTTACCGGCATTCTCTTTGGTATCGTCCCCGCGCTCCAAGCCTCTAAGCTCGACGTCACCAGCGCATTGAAAGAAGGCGGACGCAGCGGCGAAGGACATCGGCGGACAAGTGCGCGCAGCCTCCTGTTGATCGGTGAGGTCGCCCTTTCGCTCATGCTGCTGGTTGGCGCTGGATTGCTCATCAAGAGCTTCCTCCGTCTTCAGGAGGTTCGGCCCGGCTTCAATGCGCACAACGTCCTCATCGCCAACCTGGCGTTGCAGGGTCCGAAATACAAAGATGATCAGCCGTGCGTGGAATTTTTCCGGCAACTGATAGAACGGCTGGAAGCGGCGCCGGGCGTGCAAGCAGCGGGAGGCAGCGTCAATCTTCCGCTCAACCCGACTGGTTATGGGATTGG
>QHPE01000200.1 GCA_003218945.1 Verrucomicrobiota bacterium
AAGGTTTACTGGAGTTTTGTTTCACCAGTCGGCGTTAATCCCGGAGCCGATGGAATTCTTTCTGCGTTGGAGGATTTGCAAAACAAACAAACAGTGCCGGCAACGATGGAGGCCAAATGATCAGCCGAATGTATCTCAAATTGCCGGACCCTGAACGCGATCACTTTCAAGGCACGATTGACGCGCCGATTGCATTGCTGGAGTACGGAGATTATGAATGTCCTTTTTGCGGCGAAGTTCAGCCAATCGTCAAAGAAATTCAGCGCCGACTTGGGGACGATCTCTGTTTTGCCTTCCGGCATTTTCCGCTCACGAACGTTCATCCGCATGCTGAGCATGCAGCTGAAGCCGCCGAAGCGGCTGCAGAACAGAGCAGTTTTTGGGCGATGCATGAAATACTCTTTGCCAATCAGGATGCGCTCGATGACGAAGCGCTGGCGGAATACGCAGCCGCGCTCGGCCTGAGCGAAGTGCGTTTAATTCAGGAAGTGATTTCGGGCGCCCATGCCAAACGCATTCAGGAAGACTTTAGAAGCGGAGTGCGTGCGGGAGTCAACGGCACGCCATGCTTCTTCATTAATGGTCAGCGCTATGACGGCGAGCGTGCCCTGGAGCCCCTTCTGGCCGCGTTGTCGTATCCTGCAACCATTACTTAAAAATGATCGATCCAGGCAGAAGTTCGGCATACATGCGGGAAAGCGCGCAAGTACCCTCGCGTGAAATCCAACTGTTTGAGCCGCCGGCCGATGAGCTCTACACGATTGAAACGACATCGCACATCGTCGATGTCCCGCGACGCACCATTCTCATTTACTGCAAGCATCATCTTCTCTCGCCAGCGACGGGCACGACCGATCACGGCTATTGCTTTAACGGTAATGCCATTCGCACCTTGCGTCGCATCGAAGCGCTTCGGACCGTTTGCGGCAACGATTTCGCAGGAATCCAGATCATCCTTGATTTAACCGCCGCCTTGGAACGACTCCGATCGGACATCCGATTATTGTCGCGCGCGAAGGGCACCGATTCTTGGCGAGAGGACGACAGCAAAGTATTCCCTGCTTCACCTCGAAGAATTGATGTGAGGTCCGGCTCCCGGCGAAAGCGGAAGTAGCCCAAAATAACACCGCGGGCTAAATCGGCCGGTGCAGGGATTAAACTCTATGTTACGCGGAATTCGAGCGCGCCGTTTTTCGCGTCCACGTTAACGGTCTGACCTTCGCGGACTTTGCCTTCCAGGATATCGATGCTGAGCGGATCGAGAATCTCTCTTTGAATGGCGCGCCGCAAGGGTCGCGCGCCGTAAACGGGATCGTACCCTTCACGCGCGAGCAATGCTTTGGCGGAATCAGACAGCTTGAGCGTGATCTTTTGTTGCTCCAGACGCTTCGACAAACGGCCAACCTGAATTTTGACGATTTTCTTCAGCTCCTCTTCGCTGAGCCGGTCGAAAATGATGATCTCATCCACGCGATTCAAAAACTCAGGCCGAAAATGTGCGCGCAAAGCGTCCATCACCAGTCGTCGGCGTGCCTCGGGCGATTCTTCCTCAGTAATGTATTGGGAGCCGATGTTGGAAGTCATGATGACGACGGTGTTCTTGAAATCCACAGTCCTCCCCTGCCCGTCCGTAATCCGGCCATCATCGAGCACCTGCAGCAGCACGTTGAACACATCCGGATGCGCCTTTTCGATTTCGTCGAAGAGCACAACCGAATACGGCTTGCGGCGAACCGCTTCGGAAAGTTGGCCGCCTTCCTCGTAGCCGACATACCCCGGTGGGGCGCCGATCAAGCGCGCCACTGTGTGTTTCTCCATGTACTCACTCATATCGATGCGGATCATAGCGTTTTCGTCATCGAACAAAAATTCCGCCAATGCGCGCGCCAGTTCCGTCTTGCCGACTCCGGTGGGCCCGAGAAAAATAAATGAACCGAGCGGGCGATTCGGGTCCTGCAAACCTGCCCGGGCGCGTCGCACGGCATTTGACACGGCTTTGATCGCCTCATCTTGTCCGACGACGCGCAGATGCAAGTGCTCTTCGAGTTTTACGAGTTTCTCGCGCTCGCCCTCCTGCAATCGCGACACGGGAATGCCGGTCCAACTGGACACTATCTCGGCGATATCTTCCTCAGTCACCTCTTCGCGCAGTAAGCGTTTTTTGGTTTTGGCTGAGCGCGCGGTAAGTTCGGCCAATTTTCTTTCTAATTCAGGGATTCGACCATATTGAATCTCGCTCGCCCTGCCCAATTCACCGCGCCGCTGCGCGCGTTCCAAGTCAGTCCGCAGACGATCGATCTCTTCCTTTACTTTGCGCTGTTCATCGATCACCGCTTTCTCTTTCTGCCATTCGGCTTTGAGCGCGTTCGACCTGTCCTTCAGTTCAGCCAATTCTTTCTCAAGCTTCTTCAGACGCTCTTTACTGGCTGGATCCTTCTCTTTCTTGAGCGCCTGGCGTTCCATCTCGTGCTGCATGATCTGGCGCTCGATCACGTCGACTTCTGTCGGCATCGAATCGAGCTCGATTTTCAAGCGGGACGCCGCTTCGTCGACCAAATCAATCGCCTTGTCAGGTAGGAAGCGATCGGTGATGTAGCGATGCGACAACGTTGCTGCCGCGACCAATGCCCCATCGGTGATCCGCACGCCGTGGTGCACTTCGTATCGCTCCTTTAACCCGCGCAGGATCGCGACCGTATCTTCAACGGTCGGTTCGTTCACCAGCACCGGTTGGAAACGTCGCTCCAGCGCTGCGTCTTTCTCGATGTACTTGCGATACTCATCGATTGTGGTCGCCCCAATCGTTCGTAGTTCACCGCGGGCCAGCATCGGCTTGAGCATATTCGATGCATCTACTGAGCCTTCCGCCGCGCCTGCGCCGACAATGGTGTGCAATTCGTCGATAAACAGAATGACTTGGCCTTGCGAGTCGGTCACTTCTTTCAAGAAAGCCTTGAGGCGATCTTCGAATTCTCCACGGTACTTGGCGCCAGCGACCATTGCGCCGATGTCCATCGCAATGATGCGCTTATTTTTGAGCGAATCCGGAACGTCGCCACTGATGATGCGCCGGGCCAGGCCTTCCGCGATCGCTGTTTTACCGACACCCGGATCGCCAATGAGCACCGGATTATTTTTTGTCCGGCGCGAGAGCACCTGCATCACACGTCGAATTTCGTTGTCGCGTCCGATTACCGGATCAATCTTGCCGCGGCGCGCTAGCTCGGTGAGGTCGCGTCCATATTTTTCCAGGGCCTGGAACTTTCCTTCTGGATTTTGATCGGTCACGCGCTGTGAACCGCGCACCTGCTGAAGTCCCTGCATGAGTTTGTCGCGGGTGACTCCTGAATCCTTTAGCAATTTTGTCGCCGGCACGTTCGCGCCGGCCAAAGCCAGCAAATAGTGCTCCGCGCTGGTGAATTCATCTTTAAGCTTTGACATCTCCTTCTCGGCGTTGTCCAGCACGGTGCGCAGTTCGTTGGAGATCCGCAGATCGGCAGCGCTTCCGTGGATTTTGGGACGACGCTCCAAGTCAGCACGAAGGCGTTCCTGCAATTGATCTACATTTGCCCCAATCTTTTCCAGCAGTGGGCGCGCGATGCCATCGCTTTGATCCAGAAGAGCAGAAAGAAAATGCTCGTTCGTGATTTCGGAATCGTTCAGTTGCGAGGCGAGATCCTGCGCTGCCTGCAGCCCCTCTTGCATTTTCTGGGTGTATCGGTCGATGCGCATGCTCCAAAATAACAAACGGGGTTCACTCGGCAATTGCGGTTAAATAAACGACATTAATCAAACTTGCCCCTAAGCATTAAAGTATCGCCTTCTGCAGACTAAGGCGTTTGACACAAACGCCTCTACACGGCTGAGTGTTTGCGATGAGCACGGAAGTGAAATTGGGCACCCGTCACGCGTTACGCGTGCTGCGGCCCGGAGCGTTTCGCCGATACATCATTGGCAGCGTGATATCCGATACCGGAACGTGGATGCAGGTGATGGCTCAAGGGTACGTGATGAGCACCCTCACGGACAAAGCGCTCCTTCTTGGAATGGCTAATCTCGCCGCCGGCCTGCCAATGCTTCTTTTAACCATGGCCGGCGGTTCGGCAGCCGATCGTTTCGATAAGCGCAAAATTCTGCTGGCCACCCAATACATCCAGATTGCGCTCGCGATTTCAATTGGGCTCTTGATCATGAGCGGCAAAATACAGATCTGGCACATCCTGGCGTTTGCAGTGCTGCTGGGCATTTCGAACTCATTCGAAATGCCGACGCTAAATGCGTTGGTGCCTGAGCTCGTCACGCGTAATGAAATCCAGAGTGCAATTGCTGTCGACCGGGCGGTCTTCCATGGTTCGCGCGTCGTGGGTCCAGCGCTCGCGGGAATTTTCATCAGCGCTTGGGGCGCTGCCTCGGCATTTTTTTGCAACGCGATCTCGTTTGTTGCAATGATCATCGCGCTGTTCACGATTCCGCCGCGTTCCCGGGGCACGGCTGAGGAGGAAAGTAAACGCGCCAGTGGAATCAAGGATGGCTTCCGTTATGTCGCGAAAGACAAGCCGAGCCTCGCGATGATTGGCCTGATCGCAGCGACGACAGTTTTTAT
>QHPE01000250.1:0-1289 GCA_003218945.1 Verrucomicrobiota bacterium
TTCCACCGGCAACATCTTCGAAAATATCCCGCCCGAACTCACGGAACCGCGCGGTCGTGCGATCGCTCAGATTCAACGTTGCTGAACCCGCTCCATTTTCATCCAGGGCTTCGTAAATCCTAACGAGTCGTTCCGCATTCGGGAACGGCAACGGACGCAGAAGCGCGCCCTCGACGACGGAGAAAATCGCAGTATTTGCACCAATCCCTAGCGCGAGCGTTAGGACCGCGACCAAAGTGAATCCGGGCGATTTGCGAAGCTGGCGAAGAGCAAACTTAAGATCGCTCATATCATTCGGCGCGCAGCGCGACTATCGGATCGACGCGTGTGGCGCGGCGGGCTGGTATAAGACACGCAAGCAGAGCGGCAATGGCAAGAGCTGCGGCAGTAACGGCAATCAAAACCGGATTGTACGGCGAGATTTGGTAAAGCTGAGCCGCGATGAGATGACCCGCGCCAAGCGTGGCGGCAAGGCCGATTACCAAGCCGAGCAAAACCGGATTCATCCCTTGTTTCACCACGAGTTGCAAAACATCTGTGACCTGCGCGCCGAGCGCCATGCGCACTCCGATTTCGCTCGTTCGTTGTTCGACCGTATAAGCGACCGCGCCGTAAATTCCGACGATGGCGAGTAACAGCGCAACGCCGGCAAATGCGCCGAGCAATCCCATCGTTAACCGTTGTTGACCGAGCGACTGCGTAACAATCGCATCGAGCGTGTTTGGTTGTAGAATTGGCATTTGCTTGTCGATCTTATCGAGCGCGCCGCGAACGATCGCCTGCGCGGCGTCCGGTTTCATCAAAGTGCGCACGAGGACGTTGAAAAACGAGAAGCTGCGTTGCGGCCACGGCCGGTAAAACTCGACATCGTTCGTTTTCGCAAGCTGTCGCGACCGCACATCGCCAACAACGCCGATGACTTCGGCCACAAGGCCGGTGCCATTGTCGACGCCGAAGAAGATTTGTCGGCCTAGCGGATTCTCGTTCGGGAATAATTTCTTTACCGTCGAGTTACTCAAGATCACAACAAGAGGCGAATCGGACTTGTCGTGTTCAGTGAAGTCGCGGCCGGCCAAAAGCGGAATGTTGAGAAGGCGAAAATATCCCGGCGATACACTGCGTGTTAAACCGAGCGGGCGTTGAACAACTGGTAAGGGATTTCCATCCACTGGAGCGTAGGGAGTCTGCGAATAATT
This sequence comes from Verrucomicrobiota bacterium, assembly GCA_003218945.1. Lineage (GTDB taxonomy): Bacteria > Verrucomicrobiota > Verrucomicrobiia > Chthoniobacterales > UBA10450 > Udaeobacter. The sequence goes on from QHPE01000250.1 coordinate 1,197, forward strand.
GCCGCTCATCGGCACTGCTTCCGTAGTCGCGACATTTTCAACGCCGGGCGCGGTTTTCAATTCATCAAGCAGGCGCTGGACGAAATTGCCGCG
>QHPE01000250.1:1306-2812 GCA_003218945.1 Verrucomicrobiota bacterium
GCGCCCGCCCAGACGTGGTCCGATCGGAAACCCGTTGCTTGATTGCTCAATCGCACAAAGCTCGAAACGAGCATCGCCGCCGCCGCGAGCAAGATCATCGACAACGCAACTTGAGCCGAGACAAGTCCCCGGCGAAATCGATGTTGGCCGGGACTTCCGCTAACGGAGCGTCCGCTCTCCTTTAGACCTCCAACCAGATCGCCGCGCGAACTTTGCCACGCCGGATAAACTCCCATGATAAGTCCAGTGACCAACGAAAGACCGAGCGTGAACAGAAGCACGGGCAAATGCAGCGTGATCCCGCCTTCTAATGGAACATTGTCGCCGGCGATTTTCGGAACGATTTCGATAACCCAAATCGCCAGAAGCAATCCAATAACGCCGGCAATGACGCTGACGGTCGTGCTTTCGAGCACAAAGAGCCGCACGACACTGCGGCGATCGCCACCGAGCGCCATTCGCATCGCGATTTCGCGGCGTCGTCCGGTAGGTTTGCAACGTTGCTGCACGCAATCAGCAAAACCGCGCCGACGGCGATGAGCAACGTCACGAAAGCCGGCCGCAGGTCGCCGGTTGCATCTTCGTTCGCGCCGACGAGGACTGATGTCCATGTCGAATCGGCTGCTTCTCCATGCTGCTCGCGATAACTTTGCTCGAGCGCAGGCATCGCAGTCTGCGCTTGTTGAATCGTGACGCCGGGCTTCAATCGGCCTATGCAACGCATGAAACTGTAGCCGCGCATGATGCGCTCTTTCGTCGCGTTTGGATTATCGAACGGCGTCGCGATAAAAACCTCCGAGTCGCGGCCGAACCACGAGATGGGCAAGTTCGGCAAAACGCCAACGATGGTGTGAGCCACATCGTTCAGCGCAATGCTTCGCCCGATTACGCCCGGATCCGAGCCCAGGCGTTTGCGCCAAAAACTCTCCGTCACGAGTGCGACGTTGACTTTCATTTCTTCCTGTTGAAGAAAGTTGCGGCCGCGAATTGGACGGACGCCTAGCAGGTCGAAATAATTGGCGGTGACATTTGCGCCGAGCACTTGCACCGGCTCGCCTGAGCCAGTGAGGATGTAGCCGTTATTCCAATCGGCAGCGACCGCGGTGAAAACATTTTGTCCGTCGCGGTAATGCCAAAATTTCGGAATGGAAAATGGAAGTTGGTGCAGATCGCGCTCTTTCGCTTCGCCGTAAACATGAACGATATTTTCCTGCTCGCGGAACGGAAGCCCACGCAGAAACAAATCGTGAATTAAACTGAACACGGCCGTGTTCGCGCCGATCCCGAGCGCCAGAGTTAGCACAGCGATCAAGGTGAACCCCGGCGATTTGCGGAGTTGGCGAAGAGCGAATTTGAGATCGTTCATATCATTCGGTCCGCAACGCCACGATTGGATCGACACGTGATGCACGGCGAGCGGGCAATAAGCACGCGAGCAACGCAGCCACGGCGAGAATTGTCGCAACAGTCGCAAGCACAAACGGATTGTAGGGCGAGATTTGATAG
>QHPE01000201.1 GCA_003218945.1 Verrucomicrobiota bacterium
GTCTTCCGGAGTGCATATTGTCGCTCTACAGCCGTCGCGGGCGATGAGTTGCAGAATTCACCGCGGCCGAGAACGATTGCGTCCCACGCTTTTTTTGTGCGGTCCCAGCGCCGGTCGCGATCCATTGCGAAATAGCGCCCGACGACAGTGATGATTTTCGCACCGCTCTTCTGAAGTTCCTTTTCACACGTTCTTAAAAAGCCCGCGCCGCCCGTAGGCGATGTGTCCCGTCCATCGGTGAAAGCGTGAACGAAAATCTCTGCGACTCCTGCCGCACGCGCGCCGTTCGCAAGCGCGACCATGTGCGAGTAATGGCTGTGCACGCCGCCATCGGACAGCAATCCCATAAGATGCAGCCGATTTCCCCGAGCAGCAGCGAACGTGTCCTGTAAGACGCGGTTATGCTGCAGTTCGCCGTCGGCGATCGCCTTGTTGATGCGCGTCAGGTCCTGATAAACGATCCGGCCTGCTCCAAGGTTAAGGTGACCAACCTCCGAGTTGCCCATTTGTCCTTCCGGCAGGCCAACATCCATGCCGCTGGCGCTCAATTGCGACCATGGATAGTCGCCATAGAGCTGATCGTGAAATGACGTGGACGCGAGCAATGTCGCATCGCCGTTACTCTCGCGCTTCTCGGGCCCGCCGGGATTGATGCCCCAGCCGTCGCGAATAATGAGCATCACAGGAGCGGCCATACGTCGCGCACTTTGCCGATGAACGCGCGAACGGACAAGCAGTTCTTTGTTACTACTGAATTTTAGAACATTTGCAGCCGTCAAAGACCGCCGCTACAGAAGGGAAAATGAAGTGGCGCAACCAGTTGCTGGCGCTCGTATGTCTTGTCGCCTTTGGCGCATTGGGCGTGGTTTATTTCCAGCATTGGGTCATCCGGAAACCGTTCGGCATCATCCTATTTGTGGGCGAAGGGCTTTCACCTGCCAGGCTCGCGCCTACTCGCACGTATGCCGCCGGAGCCGGCACACGGCTGAACATGGATTTGATGCCGTATGCGGCGCTGGTGATGAATTACTCGAAGGATTTCGCGGCCCCCGATCAGGCGGCTGCAGCCACCGCAATCGCCACCGGCGAACGGGTGACTAATCGCGCTCTCGCGGTAAACAGCGACGGCAAACCGCTCAAGAACATCGTTGAACTGGCGCGCGAGCACGGACGAGCCATAGGCTTGGTGACGGATACCAAGCTCACGGACTTGACCAGCGCAGCTTTCTACGCGCACACACCCGAGCCGAACGATACTGAGAAAATCGCAGCCGATTTTGTCGATCGAGGAAACATTGATATCGCCATGGGCGGAGGTGCGGCGCAATTCATTCCCGCCACAAAAGGCGGCGAGAGACAAGACACCCGCGATCTGTTGCTTGAGCTTCGTGGCAATGGATTCGATATCGTCCGAACCCGCACAGACTTGGAAGCAGTTCCCGCCTGGCGACGACCAAAGCTGTTCGGCATTTTCAATAATGATGATCTCGCTTTCGCCAATCAGGTTGGCCAACGAGGGCAGCAGCCCAGTCTTTCCGACATGGTCAGGCGAGCGATTCAATTACTGCAGTACAATTCCGGCGGTTATTTGCTCGTCGTAGATGCAGGATTGATGCGGAAAGCGGCAGAGGAAAACAACGGGGAACGAACACTCAGTCAAACACTCGAACTCGACCGGGCAGTTGGTATCGCCCGAAGTTATGGCGGAGAAAAAGCGACGATTATAGTCTGCGGCGATGTGGCGATCGGCGGATTAAAACTGAACGGATTTCCTTTTCGCAAAGATAGCGGGATTGCCCTGTTAGGCTTTAATTCTGCCGGGCAACCTTGGATTACCTGGGCAACCGGCCCGAATGGCGGTAAATCGTACGGAGCTGCGAAAATACCAGGCAAAGAAGAGGAAAATCCGAGCAAACAACCGCAAACGGAGCAGCCGGAGCCGGCAGCCTTTTACTCGAAATCCGCGTTGGTAACTGTTGAAGATGTTGTGGCGTTTGGCAACGGCCCGGGAACAGACACCCTGCAAGGCGTGGTGGAGAGTACTGCTGTTTTCAACATCCTGCGCGGCGAGCTCTGATAAAGTTGGTAGCCGCGGCTGAAGGAGAATCGAAAGCCTGGCCGGGTGGAAGTCAATCGCCCGCTACCGTTATTTTGGCGCTTCGTGATAAGGTAAACCAAGCTCATAAAGTGCGATCTGTTGCTCTAACTCCCCGGCCAGCGAGTTATCGCCCTGCATCTGTGCTGCCCGCGTTGCAGCCCGGCCACTTTCAATCGCTTTTCCAAATTGCCCGGCTTCCGCATATCCGGCAGCCAATGTGCGCAGGACGACTGCGTTGGTGCCTCCCGAAAATTGATCAGCTTGCTGCGCAAGTTGAATTGCCCTGGCCCCGTTGCGGAGCGACACATCCGGGCACGTCGCCAGCAACCACGCCAGATTATTCAGGGCCGAAACGGATTGTGGAGAAATCTCCAGGGCTCTTTGGTAATGCTGGATAGCCTCGACAGAATGGCCGCTTTCATCAAGAGCAATGGCCAAGATCGTGTGACAATCCGGGTTGCCTGGCCGAATCAATAGGGCAGCCCGACAATGCTCAATCGCGGCGCTTAGTTGTCCCTTCTCAAGCAGAGCATGGCCGAGACCGTAACGAGCAAGAAAATAGTCGGAACGCATTGCCACTGCTTTTTGATAATGAACGATCGCATCATCGATGCGTTTCTTTTGAAGGAGAGCATTAGCCAAAGCCACCTGAGCATCCGGATCATTCGGTTCCTTCGCGACTGCCTTCTCGCAATAGAGGATGGCCTCATCTACTTCGCCTTTCCCTAAGAGAGCGCTGCCAAGATTGTAATCAGCATCCCAAAAATTAGGCTGCATTTGCAACGTCCTCCGGTAATGCGCAATCGCCTCGTCGAGCTGACCTTTTTCAAACAACACGATCCCGAGATTGTTGTGAGCCATCCAGCAGCCAGGATTTCTCGCGAGAGTTGTGCGCCAGAGCGTTTCGATATTGCCATACATTGCGGCTTGTCGCCACGCCAGTATCGCCAGGACTGTCACTATACAGAGCGCCGCGGTCAAAATTACGACGCGGCTCTTCTTAAAGGTATCGGCCAGATTAACCAGACCGGCAGCCACCAAGGCGATCGGAGCGATACAGGCCAGATATTGATAATGATCAGCCACAAACGTGTAGCGGAATGTGTAAAGCATGATCAACCCCAACACCGGGCCGAGCGTCGCGACGAAAAATGCGGCTGCGACCTCAATACTGCGTCCCAAATACCGGCGCAAAAAATAGATTACCACGCATACGATCAACCCTGCTAACAGCCAGACGTAGCCGAGAAGATGAGTCGACGCGATGTCCCATCGTGGGTAAATAAATGTCAGTTTAGATGGCCAGACGAGTTTGCTCAGGTAAAACCAAACAGCCCGGCTTGCGACGAGGATCCGCTCGATTGGGCTCAGGAACGTAAAAATCGCTCGGCTGGTTCCCTGGTGGTAACGCTCCCACCAGATTGCCAATGAGCCCATGGCCAAGCCGAGAACGACGAAAGGGACGACCTGGAAAATTCGCTTCCAACTGATGCGTTGATTTTCCAACCACAAAATCAAAAACAACGCTGCCGGGAGCGTGCAAGCGGTTGTCTTGGCCGAAAGCGCCAGTAGATAAAGGATCA
>QHPE01000202.1 GCA_003218945.1 Verrucomicrobiota bacterium
GCGGACCTTTCTTGGTCATCCTGAATGGAACCAGCTTTTCGGCCGGGCCGGATTGCTTTGTCTTCAACAACGCGTCGCGGCCGACGAGATCCGGTTTGGTGAGATCGACGAAAAATCCGAGACCCGCCTCAATGGGATTCCGTTCCGGCGAAAGATCGGAACCGTTTAGGGGATAACACATTTCCAGCCGCAACGTGTCGCGCGCACCGAGGCCGCACGGCTTAATTCCGAGCGGCTTACCTCGTTCAAGAGCGGCGCGCCAAAACTTCACCGCGTCGCTTGCGGGGAAGAAGACTTCAATGCCATCCTCGCCAGTGTAGCCGGTGCGAGCAACCGAAACGTTCGTTGTGCCAAATGGAACATCAACAATGTGGTTTCGCGCTGGCAGCTCGATCTCTTTACCGAAGAGTGCATCAAATAACGCCGCAGTCCGCGGACCTTGAACGGCTACTGCGCCAAAATTTGCGCTGCGACTTGTTAGCATGGTAGCGCATGCGTCCCGCTTGCGATCGGTGCGATCGGGCAAGCCGGAGGCATGCCCTACTTCGAGATGATCCTGCAGCCATGCAAAATCGTCATCCGCGCGAGCCGCGTTGACCACGAGCAGAAAGGTCTCGCTGGCGATTCGATAAACAATCAGGTCATCAATGATTCCGCCGTTTTCATTCAACAGGAACGTGTATTGCCCTGCGCCAGTTGCGAGGTTCTCGACGTTGTTGGTGAGCATCCGATTGAGCCACTGGCGCCCCGCAGCGCCGTCCACGATGAACTGTCCCATATGCGAAATGTCAAAGATACCGACATTGTTTCGCACTGTCTGATGTTCCTCTACAATGCTGCTGTATTGCACCGGCATGAGCCACCCTGCGAACGGGACGATCTTGGCGCCAAGCCCCACGTGCTCGTCGTAAAGTGGCGTCTTTTTATGTGCAACTTCGCTCACGTCCCAAGCTAAGCGCCGCAGTGATCATGTGCAAAGTTGGATCGGGTGGAAAGCCCGGCCGTTGCTGCGCATCCGTTACGGCTCCGAAGACGATGAAATCATTGCCTTAAGGACAACGCGATCCACCTTGCACGCGAACTGCGCAACATTACCGTGCCCCAACGATGAGCTGGCTGGACAGACTCGAACGCCGCTTTGGTTTCCTGGCTGTTCCGGGACTGATCCGCATCGTGATCGGTTTCACCGCGCTGGTGTGGGCGCTAATGTGGTTAAATCCAAATTTACGCTTCGCACTTGACCTCGATCCGGCGCGTATTCGCCACGGAGAACTATGGCGACTCGTCACTTATATCTTTATACCGCAGACGCCCAGCCTTTGGGTCGTGCTGGCGCTCTGGTTTCTTTGGTTCATCGGCGAAGGTCTAGAACGCGCGTGGGGCTCATTCCGGCTCACGTTGTATTTCCTAGTCGGAATGATTGGCACAACGGTCGCAGCCTTCTTTTTTGGCAGCAACTTTTCAAATGGCATGCTGATCGCGTCATTGTTCTTTGCGTTCGCCCGATTTTACCCCGATGAAGTCATCTATATCCTTTTTATTCTGCCGGTAAAAATCAAATGGCTGGCGTGGGTTTTCGCCGCGTTTTTAATGTTTGGATTTGTTCTGGGTTCGAATTCCTATCGCGCTGCGCTGGCCGTCGCGCTCGCAAACTATTTCATTTTCTTCGGGCCCGAGATTGTTCATCAAGCGCGGCACCGCCGTGATGTTTCAACGCGACGAAGACGTTTTGAAGCCCAATCGCGCAGCTCAACCGAAACACTGCATCGCTGTGCGGTCTGCGGTGCCACGGAGGTAACCGATCCGAATCTGGATTTCCGTGTCGCGCGCGACGGCGAAGAATATTGCATGACGCACTTACCGAAGGCGGTATCGAACACCTAACGATTTCTCGCGCAAAGTCCACAAAGGTCACAACGGACTCGACTACGTTTGGTTGCCCTCCGTGACCGTTGTGTTCGCGGTGTGAAAGAGCGCGCGAGCCTTGACCGACTCCTTTCGCGTCCGAAACTACCGCGATGACCGACAAGAATACGGAGCTGGTTCCAGAGGAGGGTTGGCATTGTTTGCACTTGTTTTACCGCGCTGAGTACGGCCAATGGCAATTGCTCGGTCGAGAAGAGCAGAACTCTGCTAAAACAAATCTGTCGTCGCTGGTGCAGGAAGTCCGAGCGATGGAGTCCACGCAATTGCTGACGCTTGGAATGGTGACGCCAAAAGCCGACATCGGCTTCATGTTGATCACGCCGGATTTGCACAACGCCAATAGAATTGAAAAACGATTATCGCTCTCGTTAGGCGGAGACGTGCTCACGCCGGTTTATGGTTATCTATCGTTGACTGAGGAAAGCGAATACATCACGACTGAGGAGGAATACATTGGAAGTCTCGAGTCGAGCATTCGCAAAGATCCGGAAAAGCTCAATGAAGCGCTGACCACGTTTCGCGAGCGAATGAACCATTACCGCCAGGAGCGAGTTTATCCCACGCTGCCTGATTGGCCGGTAGTTTGTTTTTACAACATGAGCAAACGCCGCGGCGAAAAGCGCAACTGGTACGCGCTGCCGTATGACGAACGCCGCCAATTGATGAAAGGGCATGCCACCGTCGGGCGCGAGTTCGCAGGCAAAGTAAAGCAGCTCATCACCGGTTCGACCGGTTTGGATGACGCGGAATGGGGCGTGACGCTCTTTGCACGCGACACGTTTCAGATCAAAGCCGTCGTTTACAAAATGCGCTTCGACCCGGTCAGCGCCGAGTACGCGGACTTCGGCGAGTTTTACATCGGCATCCAATTGCCGCTCGACGAATTATTTCGGCGCTTGCAACTGTAGTTCCCAATCGTGCTGGTAATCGTAATCGTGCTCGTTTCGATTATGAGCACGAACACGAATAAATTGGATGGGTGACAGAGTGGTTGATTGTGCACGCCTGGAAAGCGTGTGTGCCGAAAGGCACCGGGGGTTCGAATCCCCCCCCATCCGCCATCGTGCTTCGCGCCGTGCGCTTCGCACGATCAACTAGCTACCCCACCACGCTTTCAAGGCACGCGCATCCAAGTAGAATCGCTGGTGTAACGAGTGCTTCGTTCAAGGCGCGCAGAGTGAATCCAAAGAATATCTTGACCGAGCTGAAGCGGCGAAACGTTTATCGCGCAGCGGTCGCCTACGGGGTCGTCGCGTGGTTTCTCACACAGCTCACAACACAGGTCTTCCCGTTTTTTGAAATTCCGAATTCCGCAGTGCGTTTTGTTGTCATTGCGCTCGCAGTCGGATTTCCAATCGCGATGCTGCTGTCCTGGATTTACGAACTTACCCCCGAAGGAGTAGTGCGGACGGAAGATCTCGATCCGATAGAGGCGAGATCAGTTCAGCGCAGAAGCGGCCGGCTGCTCGACTTCATCATCATCGGGGCTTTGCTGCTGGTTATTGCAATGCTGGTCACTGGGCGACTTCCGTTTTACCGGCAGACTGGCGAGTCGATTTCTCAGAAAAGCATCGCCGTGCTTCCATTCGAAAACTTGAGCGAAGACAAAGCGAACGCCTACTTCGCGGATGGCATCCGGGAAGAAATCCTCACGCGGCTCGCGAAGATTGCGGATTTGAAAGTGATCTCGCGCACGTCGACGCAGCGTTATCAGAGCAAACCTGGCAATCTCGCCGAAATCGCGAAGCAGCTTGGCGTAGCGAACATCCTTGAAGGCAGCGTCCAAAAAGCCACCGATCAGGTGCGCGTCACCGTCCAGCTTATCCAGGTGGCCAGCGATTCGCATCTGTGGGCCGATACCTTTGATCGCAAGCTCACCGACATCTTCGGTGTCGAGAGCGAGATCGCCAAAGCGATCGCTGACGCGTTGCAAGCCAAGCTGACTGGCGGCGAGCAACGAGCCCTGGCGGTTAAGCCGACAAACAATTCAGAGGCTTACGACGCGTACCTCCGGGGCTTGGCTCTTGAAGCGCGCACGACGGTCTCTCCAGACGATTCAGGGAAGGCCGTGGGCTTTTACGAGCGGGCGGTACAACTCGACCCAGCTTTTGCGCTAGCGTGGGCCAGACTCTCTCGTGCGAACGCTCACGTCTATTTCGGCCTAGATTCGACCACCACTCGCCGTGAGGCGACGGAGCGGGCCTTAAACACCGCGCAAAAACTCCAACCGAACTCGCCCGAAACCCTGCTCGCACAGGCTTATTATCAATACTGGGTGCGGCGGGATTACGAGCTTGCCAAAGCGACGTTCGGCCGCGTCCGGGAGCTTTTGCCAGGCAGCAGCGATGTCCCTGGGGCTCTCGCCCTAATCGCACGACGACAAGGGCGCTGGGATGAGGGCGCTGGGATGAAAGCGTTGCCTACTGGGAGCAAACTCTTGTGCTCGATCCGCGCAACACTGAATGGCTCGCCTTGGCCGCACAGACTTACGCGAATCTTCGGCAATTCCCGGCTGCGCTAAAAACCTACGATAGGTTGTTGGACATTGTTCCCAATGACCCCGAGACGGTCGCGTCCGAAGCAAAAATTTATCAGGCCGAGGGCAATCTGGAACAAGCCGGAAAATTGCTGGCTGGCGTCAACGCACAGACCCCTTCGTTTATTGCCTTCCTAACGAAGATGAACCAATTGTTTCTAGAGCGGCAGTTCGATGAGGCCATTCAATTGATTCATGGCCGACTCACTGAATATCCCGACCTGTCCGACATCGAAAGATTCTTTAATCCATTCTTTCTGGTCCAAGCCAAGGAAAATGCCGGTGATATTGCCGGGGCGAGAGCTACTGCTCAACAAATGCTGGGTCCGCTAGAAACCCTCAGCCAGAAAGACCCTGATAACCCGAATTTTGCGGAAGTGCTTTCGCTAATATACGCTGTGCTCAGTCAGAAGGATGCAGCGAATAAAAGAAGCTGAGCGTGCGATGACGCTGCTGCCAAGTGGGAAGGATGCGGTCGATGGGCCTAGGGCTGAGGAGAATTTGGCCTTTGTCGAAGTCTTAGTCGGCGCCAAAAACGGCGCAATTCCAAGGCTGCAACGTCTTTTGGAGATTCCGTATAGTAACTGCCTTACGCCCGCGCTTCTAAGGCTCCATCCGCAATGGGACCCTTTGCGTGGCGATCCCCGTTTCCAGAAGCTCTGCGAGGAGAAGAAACCGTGAATCCTACCCGGCCAATCGGGTCGGGACTGCCTGGTAGGGTTGCATCCTCGCCTCGCATTTCAAATGCACTGAATCACGACTGCATTGAACCCGGCGGCTGTTGCTGATTGGCGACGGCATCATGGGTCTCTGAGCGAGGCTCAGGGAGAACAGTGCCTCCCGTTTGCTGCTCTTGTGCGTTATCGTTTCTCGATCATCTGCAGTTCCTGGCGCAACTTGACCATGCTGCCATTGGACAGCACGCCGCGAAAATTCACGCCGGGATAGATCATGCAATCGCGTCCGATGACCGAGCCGGGGTTAATGACTGAATTGCAGCCGATCTCTGTTCTATCACCGACGATCGCGCCGAATTTTTTGAGGCCCGTTGGAATGTTGCCGTCTGGCGTGAGCACCGCGATTTCCGCGTGATCGAGTTTTACGTTGGAGAGAATCACGCCCGCACCAAGGTGAGCGTGGTGACCCAGGATGGAATCACCGACATAATTGAAATGCGGCACCCGCGCTTCATCGAACAGGATGCAATTTTTGAATTCGCACGAGTTACCCATCACAACACCATTCCCAGCGATGACGTTCTCGCGCACGTAACAGCCGCTGCGAATCTGGCAATTTTCGCCAATCCACGCCGGACCTTTCAGCACCGCACCTTGCTCAACAACCGTTCCTCTGCCGATAAAGACGCGATTGCTGATGAATGGTTTGCCCATTAGATCGCCGAGCACGGCGGGTTTGAGACGAAACTGCAAATAACTCACGATCTGTTTGAGGGCGTCCCAAACGTAATTTTGGTTCTCGAACAACTTCGGATGAGCCGTGTGTTCAAGATCCAGAAAATCAGCTGGCGCGAACATTTCGGATCAGAGTTTGCCGAGCGTTACGTATTCGCCGTTCGGTTGCTGAAACCATTCTGGTAACTCAATCCCTGAGTCCACGATGCTTTCGTAGCAGTTTTGCGTGATCATGCCGCGCCGGGCGCTTTCGCCAAACACTGCGTAATTTTTCTCTGTCACGAATAACCGGTGTTCGGGTAGCTTGGGTACTTCGTCCTTCAGATCGTCCATCGCCTTCGCGCTGGGAATGTGATCGGGTAAATGCTTGAACAGATGTCGAAGAACCTTGGCGCGCATGACCTGATGGATCCATATTTGGTTCCAAGTTTTTCGTTCCAGGTACACGTCGCCGAATAGGTTTTTAATCTTGTGCGGATGCAGCGTGATTCTCGGGATGCTCAATGTCGCCCTGCATCTGCAGAATAACAGGCCATCGATTCCCGGTGAACGCATCGCGTGCGAAATGAGGTTAGCGACCTTGTCTGTGGGAAGTTCAATCGGGTATTTGTCGTCCACGCACCAGTAAATCCACTCTTCATCATCGGTGTCTGCGAGCAGGTGTAACACCGTTCCCTTAATGTCCTCCGGCGCCGGGTGGTATTTGATTCGATCGGTGTCGGTTCCGCGAAGCTCCTGATACGGAACGTGAAAAACGAAAGGGTGACCCGGCCACAGCCGCTCGTATTTAAGAATGACGTGTCGCGTGATCGCTCGATAGCGGTCACACGTAAGCACGATCGCTTTTATCTTATCCGGCAAACTCATAACCGAACCGCTCAATATCCACTTTGAATTTCGCTGCAATTATATCTCTGGTGCGAGGAGTATAGTATTCAGTGTAATGGCGCCTTCGCGGATTCGCTCGCTGGTGCGGCAACTTCTCCTCAACACCGAGCTTCTGGGCCACAAAAGCCCAGTCCTCGTCGAGCCGCTCGAATTTTCCGATGAAATCAGCCAGCAGATCTCCGTTGGGATCGACAAACCAATCCAGTTGATACCGATGCGGCGAAGAGTGGATGCAAGTGGCGCTGCTGTACTGGATCCAATCAATAAATTCTTCGAAGCTCATTTCCTTCCTGAGTTGCAGCGCCTCCGTGCGTTCATAGAGCGATACAATCCGGTCCCACGGATTGCGAACGAATCCGAATTTAAAGTAGGTCTCGAATTGTTTGCGGCCGGTTTTTCGGCGGCGCTCCTCGGGCACAAGTAAATAGAGTCCGGCCGTGATCCGGTTTGTTCTTCCCCCATACCGGGTCCAGGACGTTTCCATCAGTTGCTTGATTTGCCACAAATTCAGGTGCGGCTTCCATGCTTTGCCGAGAATCGCCCGGATGCTGGTCGATCCAGTCTTCGGCACCTCAACGAAAATGCATTTCTGCTTATGAGAGATCATCCAGAAGCGTCATTGTACATTGAAAAATACTGCAGGCATTAGAAAGTGAAGGCCCGCGCGAGTCCGTAGCTCAATTGGTAGAGCAGCCCCGAAAGCTTTCGGGGTTGGTTCTGGATTGAAAATTTCTTTAGCTACTGGAAACTGAGACTTCCGGGTCGGTAGCTCAATTGGTAGAGCAGCGCCCTTTTAAGGCGTTGGTTCCGGGTTCGAGTCCCGGCCGACCCATGGTTCTGGTATGGCCTGGGTTTACATCTTACGCGGCACTAGCCGACATTACGTCGGTGCCACCGATGACCTTCAGCGCCGGATTACAGAGCACGAGCGCGGCAGCAATCACACAACGCATAGGTTGGGGAACCGGATTGAACTTGTCGTGGCGAAGGAACTCCCATGAATGGCCGACGCGCGTAAGCTCGAGTTAGTTTTGAACGAAAAAAAATCCTCGGCTCGCAATTTCAACCTTGCTGTCGCTCTCTTAAGGAACAGCCCCGAAGTTTTTCGGGGTTGGTTCCGGGTTCGAGTCCCGGCCGACCTAATCCAGCAAATCGCGCAGCGAATTTCGTGGCCGATCCAACAGAAACACCCGTAAGCCGGCCGCGGTGGCCGCTTTCCAATCGCGTTCTGGATCATCGCCTACATGGAGGACCTCGTCAGCAGCAAGATGTATGAGGTTTAATGCGCGGCGGTAAATTTCCGGGTCTGGTTTGTCTGCGCCGAGCTCGCTGGAGATAAATACGTGGGCAAAATATTTCGCGATTCCAAGGTGCTGCAGAATGAATCGGAGGCGGCCGTCGAAATTCGAAATGACGGCGAGTTGAAACCGTTTTTGCAACTGCTTCAGGACGTTTGGGACTTCGGGGTAAAGCTCCCATACACCTGGTTCAGCGAAGTGTTCGTAGGCGACTTCGAAGAAATTGTCGCGATCAAGTTCGCTCAATGAAGGTGCAACCTGATTGAAGACGCGACCAACGAGTTCGTGCCACCAACCTTTGTCGTCGTTTTCGCGCGGCCCCTCGATGGCCGGGCGTCGCGGCATTTCTTGCCATGCTGTGTGAAATGCGCACTCCAGTTTCTGCGCGTCGAGATCTAATCCGACTTCGCGACCGACGTAAGCGTAATGCTCGCCCACTGTTTTCGTGAGAAAAAAAAGCGTCCCGGCGGCATCGAAAAGAATCGCTCTGATCACGTCAATGGAAACCTTCAGTGTACAACGGCCCTACGCAACGTTACGGGGATTCCAAGCGCTCAGGTAATGTCCAGCGTGGGATCGCAAGCCACGATTTTTCTGTTGGCATATACCCCGAATATGCGTTGCATGATTGCGTGCGATGAATGCTCAATCAGTTGAGGAGGAAGTGGCGAATGGTATCAGCCATGGGATTGGGCTGGTGGGTGCGATGATCGGCACTCCGATTCTGCTTCTGGCAGCGTTCCACCACGGCAACATTCCTTTTCTCGTTGGTACGATCATCTTTACCACGACGATGTTGCTCGTGTACCTGGCATCGACGCTTTATCACAGTTGGCCAAATACGCATACGAAATCTCTTCTCCAACTACTAGATCACT
>QHPE01000140.1 GCA_003218945.1 Verrucomicrobiota bacterium
GCTTTGCCTCGGATCGGGGCGGCCTAGGTCTCCTGGTCTTTAATATTCGGGTAACGCAAGCTAAACGAGTGCACCCGCTGCCGGACCAAGCGGAGGGCGTGTCTTCGCGAGCAACTTCGCGCGGCTTTTTATCTTCGCGTAAACCGAGGAAAACGGGGGCGCGCAATTTTCATCGCGCGTCCATTGATCCGCTCGCCTCCCGCGGAGCTCATTCGCCGCGGCGAACCTGACAGTCTATCTCGCGACATCCCTGCTCGCTTGGTTCGGCTAAAGCCTCGTGGCAGCTTCGCGGGTAACGTCGATCGGCTTTTTATCCTCTCGTAAGCCGACGAAGACCGGAGCACGTAACTTTTTATCTCGCGTCCACTCGGCGAATTTGATTTCGGCGACGAACTTCGGATTCGTCCAACGCATCTTTTTCATCATGGAAGGCGTGATGCCGAGCACCCATTCGCCGTTTTGTTTTGAGGGCAGATCCACGAATGGACAATCGGCCCGTCGCTCCCCCTGGAATTTTTTGTGCAACCTGGCCAATGACTTGGCCGTAAATCCGGTGCCGACCTTGCCGGCGAAAACGAGGTCGTCGCCGTCGTAATAGCCGACCAAGATAGCACCGAAATACTTACGCGCGCCCTGCGGCGGCGTGTATCCGCCGATGACAAACTCCTGTTCGTTGACGCATTTGAGCTTAATCCATGCGCCGCTTCTTCGGCCCGGTTCGTAAACAGAGTTGCGCAGTTTGCCAATAATCCCCTCGAGACCGCGGCGCTCCACTTCATTCAGGAGCTGATTGGCGTCGCCCCCGATGGCGCCAGAGTAACGAATCGGGTTGCCTGCGTCGGCGCAGAGGCTTTCCAGAACGTTTTTACGGACCTCCAAAGGCAATGAGACCAGAGTTTTGCCATTCAGTTGGAGCAGGTCGAAGGCATAGAAATAAATCGGCGATTTTCGTCCGTCCATTTCGCGGGCTTGCAGAAGCTGAAACGAAGAGCGGCCTTCCTCGTCTAATGCGACCACTTCACCGTCGAGCACGCATTCGTCGGGACACAAATTTCTTACCGTTTGGACAATCTCGGGAAAACGTCCGCTCAAATCATTTTGATTTCGCGACAGCAACGAAGCTTTGTTGTGGTCTTTGACCGCAATCAGGCGGATGCCGTCGAATTTGAGTTCGTAGATCCAATTACCGGTTGTGGGCGGTTTCTCGACCAGTTTCGCTTTCATCGGATCGATGAAACGCGGTTTAGCCGCGGGTAGATCTGATGGTAGGGACGGACCGCCGGGCCGTCCGGGAACCTCGTCAGGAGTAATTCCCCGGCGCGCCCGGCGGTCGCGTCCCCCCTCTTTTACTTTTTTTTTAACCGCCTCCCGAATTCGCGCTTTGAATCGCGACGTGGCGCTTTGGCCTTCCACCCGATTGGATTGCCACTCGGCGTCGCGCGTTTCGGCGATTCGTTTCATCGTGCGATCCGTCTTCACCGATTGGTCGTCGAGCTTGGCGGAAATTGGTTTGGCGTCGTCCCCGGTCTTGAGGATCAGCCACTGATTCTTTTCACCTTCACGGCCACGGATCCGCACGAGGGTCCATTCGCCTTTCGCTTTTTTGCCATCGAGAAGAAGGTGAAGCTTGCCCTCACGTAGCGATTTCAGTGGTTGCTCGCCGTAAACATAGTAGGTGCCGCGGTCCCAGAGCATCACCGTACCACCGCCATACTGTCCCTCGGGGATTACGCCTTCGAAATATTCGTATTCAATTGGATGATCTTCCACTTCGACAGCAAGATGTTTTTCGCTGCGCTTCCAGGGAAGCCCCTTCGGTAACGCCCACGACTTCAACACGCCCTCCAGCTCGAGGCGGAAGTCGTAATGCAAACGGCGCGCAGCATGTTTTTGAATCACGAATCGCGATGCGCCTTTGATTTTTTTCGGAACGGGCTTGCCGACCGGCTCGCGAGTCTTCTTAAAGTCGCGTTTGCGTTTGTATTCGGTGAGTGCCATTCCAACAATCTAACCACAGATTGCATGATCAGCACACGAAGGTGCCGCGGCGAGCGCCGCTACAAAGACCTAGCTTTCGCTCGGCAGCGGTTCGCCTACGAGATAGCGGACGAACCGGCGAATGACAATGTTTTCGCCAAGCTCGGCAATCTTTGCGTTGAGCAAGTCGTTAATCGTGACGTCAGGATTTTTGATGAAACCCTGCTCGAGCAGGCAAACCGTGCCATAGAATTTTTCGAGTTTGCCTTCCACAATTTTGTCCGCTACATGGGCGGGCTTGCCCTGCACTTGCGCCTTATAGATCTCGCGCTCGGCTTCGATGAGATTCCCGGGAACATCGGCCCGACTAACGTACAAGGGATGCGCCGCGGCGATATGCAGCGTGATGTCTTTGACAAACTCCCGGAAATTCTCGTTTCTCGCCACAAAATCGGTTTCGCAGTTCACCTCGACGAGCACACCGACTTTTCCCTGCAAATGAATATAAGAGGCGACGATGCCTTCCTTTGTCGCGCGCGTCGCCTTTTTTGCGGCGGTGGCGATACCTTTGGTACGCAAAATCGTTTCAGCTTTTTCCAGGTCGCCAGCACTCTCGACAAGAGCGCGCTTGCAGTCCATGAACCCGGCATTGGTTTTTTCGCGGAGTCGCTTAACGAGCTTGGGATCGATTTCAGTTGTCGCGTTCATTGACTTACGGAGCCGTGGCGGCATTGAAGCGGATTAGCTTCACGCCGAAACACCGGCCATCTCCACCCGTTCGCGGACGCGCGCTTCGCTGCTCGCCGAAACGATGGCATCGACGAGCTTTTGCAAAATTACTCGAATAGCGCGGATCGCATCGTCGTTCCCGGCGATAGGATAATCCACGAGTTCGGGATCGCCGTTCGTATCCACGATCGCAACCACCGGAATTCCGAGGCGCCGTGCCTCATTGACGGCATTTAGCTCCCGGATCGTGTCGATCACAACCAGGGCATCTGGTAATTCGGACATGTCAAGGATTCCCTCAAGGTTGCGCCTGAGTTTTGCAGCCTCGCGATTCAGCGCGGCGAGCTCCTGTTTTCCCATTTTCTTGTATTCAGACGACTGCTCTATCTGCTCGATATATTTCAATCGGCCGATGCTTTTGCGAATGGTGGTGAGATTGGTCAGTGTGCCGCCGAGCCAACGTTGGTTCACATAGAATTGCCCGCACGCCAGGGCCGCCTCTTTTATCGCTTCCTGCGCCTGCTTTTTGCAGCCGACGAACAAAATCCTTCCGCCGCGTCGCGCGACGTCCTGGAGAAACCCCGTTGCACGCTGAAGTTGCCGCACGGTTTCATCGAGGTTGATAATGTAAATCTGATTGCGTTTTTCAAAGATGAAGGGCTTCATCTTTGGATTCCAACGCTTCGTCTGGTGTCCAAAATGAACACCAGCTTCTAATAATTCAGGCACTAATTCTGTTGTTTCTGCCATAAGCGAAATTCCCGAGGGCGAGAGCTTCCAGAGCGGGAGCGTGAAGATGCTATATCCCCCGCCGGTCCGCAACCTGAAATTCGGCTCGACTTTGCTTTCGGTATGGTGAGCGAAATTCGACGGCGACGCCGGCTGTGTATGGTATTTCTCGACGCGCCGCTAAGCGGACACTTGCAACCGTTTCTCGACGTATCTCGCGAGAACCCAGCAGAGGTCCGAAACCCGATTGAGGTAACGCAATATCTCGCGGTTAAAATCCTTCTCTCCGGCACTGAACGCAACGATATTCCGTTCTGCACGGCGGCACGTTACGCGTGCGAAATCGAGAGCGGAAGAAACGACCGTCTCGCCAGGGATCGCCCAGTTTTTGGGATAAAGCGACTTCTCTTTCTCAAGATCGAAAATGACGGCAGTGATCCGCTCCACCATCTCTGTTGTGGTCAGATGAAATCCGTCTTTGACGTAGCGTTCCCGATCGGCTGGCGCCATTGCCAACTCGCCCATGATCACGATCAAATCGTTTTGTACCGCAAAGATTTGATCTGAAACGAATTTGTCCGGCGAAATGGAGCGAGCCAGTCCCAGGGCAGCGCTTAATTCGTCAACGCATCCGTAGGCATCGACACGCGGATCACTTTTTGACAACCGACGCCCGTACATCAACGAGGTTTCGCCTTTGTCGCCGGTTTTCGTGACGATAGACACGGCGAGAATTGTAGGGCGTTTCCGTAAAGCGCCAACCGTTAGATCGCTTCGGACAGAGAATGCGCGACAATGACCGGATTAGCCGATCGCGGGCTGCGGCTCCGCTTCTTCCATCACTGGTGCGCCAACCGGCTCGCCTTTCTCTACGAGCTTGAGCTGACGATGTACCGGGAAACCGGTTCCGGCCGGGATTAAGTGACCCATGATCACGTTTTCCTTGAACCCGCGCAGCTTATCGATTCTGCCCAGGGTCGCGGCCTCGGTAAGAACACGTGTGGTATCCTGGAACGAAGCTGCGGAAATAAAGCTGTCCGTTTCCAGCGAAGCCTTGGTGATACCGAGCAGCACAGGAACGGCCTCTGCTGGTTTGCCGCCTTTCTCGACAACCTTCTTGTTTTCTTCCTCGAAGTCGAGCTTGTCCACCTGATCACCCCAGAGCAACGAGGTATCGCCAGGATCGGTGATCTTCACCTTGCGCAACATTTGGCGCACGATGATCTCAATGTGCTTGTCGTTAATCTCCACGCCCTGCAAGCGATACACCTCCTGCACTTCGTTCACCAAGTGCTCCTGCAATTCCTGTGGCCCGCACACTTCCAAAATCTCATGCGGCACGACAGGACCTTCAGTGAGTTGCTGGCCCTTTTTCACATAGTCGCCTTTGAACACGATGATGTGCTTCGTGAGCGGGATCAGATGTTCTTCCTCGGCGCCGGTATCGGGGTCTTTGAGAATCAAGCTCCGTTTGCCGCGGACGGTTCCGCCGAGTTCGACAATGCCATCGATTTTGGCGATCTCGGCTGCATCCTTAGGCCGGCGAGCCTCGAACAGTTCGGCGACCCGAGGCAGACCTCCGGTGATATCTTTTGTCTTTGCCACTTTCCGCGGTGTCTTTGCCAGCAGCGCGCCCGGCCGCACTTTCTGGGCTTCTTCGACAATGACGTGAGCGCCAGCAGGGATCGAATAGCTGGCCACCACTTCCTTCTTGTCATCCACAATGACTACTTGGGGATGCAGATCTTCCTTGTGCTCGATGACCATTGTGCCCATGAGGCCGGTCGCTTCGTCGACTTCGCGTTTGATCGTCACTCCAGCAATCATGTCGCGGAATTCGATCTTGCCGCCCTTGTCAGTGAGGATCGGCACGTTGTACGGATCCCATTGCACGAACGTCTCCGCTTTCTTGACAGAGGCGCCGTTCTCTTTTGAAATCACCGAGCCGATGACCACGTTGTAGCGCTCCAATTCGCGGCCCTCCTCGTTGTGTACACTGATAGAGCCGTTCTTATTCAGCACAATCCAACTGCCATCGAGCGCCTGCACAGTCCGCAAATCATTGAACTGCACTGTGCCGTCGTTCTTCGCCTTGATGATCGGTTGCTTGAATGTCTGACTTGCCGTGCCCCCGATATGGAACGTCCGCATCGTTAACTGTGTACCCGGTTCGCCAATCGATTGCGCGGCGATAATGCCGACAGCTTCACCGAGTTTCACAAAATCGCCGGTAGCGAGGTTGCGACCGTAACACATCGCGCATACGCCCCGGCCGCACTCGCATGTGAGGACCGACCGGATTTTGAGTTGCTCGACACCAATGCGTTGCAAGTCAGCCGCGATCCTCTCGTCGATGTACTGATTTGCCTTGACAATTTTTTTCTTTTTATCCAGCGGGTCGGCGATGGTTTCACAGCTCACGCGCCCGATGATGCGCTGGCCAAGGTCGACCACTTCTTCGTCGCCCTCATAAATCGACCGCACGAGAATCCCGTTGACCGTGCCGCAATCGTCGTTGGTGATGATCACGTCCTGCGCCGCATCCACTAGCTTGCGCGTGAGATAACCGGAGTCCGCAGTTTTCAGTGCGGTATCAGCGAGACCTTTGCGCGCGCCGTGAGTGGAAATGAAGTATTCGAGCACGGTCAATCCTTCGCGGAAATTCGACGTGATCGGACGCTCGATGATTTCGCCGCTTGGCTTGGCCATCAAACCACGCATGCCGGCGAGCTGGCGTACCTGCTGGCGATTGCCGCGCGCGCCTGAATCCACCATCAGGTGGATCGGATTGTACTCTTTGCGATCCTTATTTTCCTCTATCTCACGGAACATGACGTTCGAAATCTGATCGCCAGCGTGAGTCCAGATATCGATGATCTTGTTGTAGCGCTCGCCGTCAGTAATGATTCCACGGCGGTATTGCTGATCCACCTGTTTAACTTGCTTGTATGCGTTCTCCAGCTCGGATGCTTTGCGTTTTGGAATGATCATGTCCTCGATTCCAATCGAGATGCCGGCGCGAGTGGCTTCCTTAAACCCGAGCTCTTTCAGCTTGTCCAGCGTAGCTACCGTGACGGCCGGGCCAGCAGTTTGATAACACCGCCAGATGATATCGCTGAGCTGTTTCTTGCCCGCCGCCTTGTTAAAGAAACCGAGTTCTTTTGGCCAAATCTGATTGAAAATGACGCGACCGGCAGTTGTCTCGATAACGCTCACGTCGGAATTGCCAAAAGTGGTTTGCCGCCCGCGATCCGGGTTTTTAAACAAAATCCGGTCATGCGTTTTGATGGTACCTTCGACCATTGCGAATTCCACTTCGAACGCGTCTGCAAAAAGCGGCAGATGATGTCCGTCCTTCTTTGGCGCCCGTGGGTTTTGCGTTATGTAATAGCAACCAAGCGTGATGTCCTGACTCGGCGTTGTGATTGGTTTGCCGCTCGACGGTGAGAAAATATTGTTCGGCGCGAGCATCAGCATACGCGCTTCCAGCTGCGCCTCGACTGAGAGCGGGACATGCACCGCCATTTGGTCGCCGTCAAAGTCGGCATTGTAAGCAGTGCAAACCAGCGGGTGAATGCGAATGGCTTCACCCTCGATCAATTGGGGTTCAAACGCCTGAATCGACAGACGATGTAAAGTCGGCGCGCGATTCAGCAGCACCGGATGGCCTTTCGTCACCTCGTCAAGAATATCCCATACCTCGGGGGTCTGGCGCTCGATCATCTTCTTCGCGCTGCGCACTGTGTGCACGTATCCCAGGTCTTTCAGTCGGCGAATGATGAATGGCTCGAAAAGAACCAACGCCATCTTCTTCGGCAACCCACACTGATTCAGCTTGAGCTCCGGACCGATGACAATTACCGAACGGCCTGAGTAATCAACGCGTTTACCTAACAAGTTTTGGCGGAAGCGACCGCCTTTGCCCTTCAGCATGTCGCTGAGGGATTTGAGCGGACGATTGCCTGCTCCCGTTACGGCGCGGCCATGCCTGCCATTATCGAACAAAGCGTCCACTGCCTCCTGCAGCATACGTTTCTCGTTGCGAATGATAACGTCCGGCGTCTTGAGCATGAGCAGGTTCTTAAGCCGGTTGTTACGATTGATGACACGGCGATACAGATCGTTCAGGTCCGATGTCGCGAACCGACCGCCTTCGAGGGGAACTAACGGGCGCAAATCCGGCGGAATAACCGGCAGCACTTCGAGGATCATCCACTCTGGACGGGCGCGTGAACTTTGGAACCCTTGAACAAGCTTGAGACGTTTCGCCAGTTTCTTGCGAATCTGTTTGCTCTTTGTCGCCCCCATCGCCTTCTCAAGCTCTTTGTTGAGCTTGTTAAGATCGATCTCGGAAAGGAGCTTCTTAATTGCTTCAGCTCCCATGCCGGCGACAAAGTCTTCGCCGTATTGTTCCTGGGCCTCGCGGTATTCGACTTCGTTGAGTAGTTGCGTCTTCTGCAACGGCGTTTTGCCCGGATCGATGACGATATAATCTTCGTAGTAAATCACGCGCTCGAGCTGACGCGCGCTCATATCCAGCATCAACCCAATGCGCGAGGGCATGCATTTGTAAAACCAGATGTGCGAAACCGGAACGGCCAACTCGATGTGGCCCATGCGTTCGCGCCGCACGCGCGCCAGGGTGACTTCCACGCCGCAGCGGTCACAGATCACGCCCTTGTGCTTGATGCGCTTGTATTTTCCGCACGAACATTCCCAGTCCCGAGTCGGCCCGAAGATACGTTCGCAGAAAAGGCCGCCCTTTTCCGGTTTAAACGTGCGGTAATTAATTGTCTCCGGGTTTTTGACTTCGCCTTTGCTCCAGGAGCGCATGGTGTCGCTCGAGGCGATGCCAATTGCCACCTGATCAAAACCCACCGACCTCTCTTCGCCCACTAACTCACGCCAGGAATGTTCGTTCATGATTTCTCCAAATCGGTTGTGAATACAAAATTACGCGACGCTCTCCATAAAAGTGGGCGCCTGACTCCCGACCTTCACGTCAAGACCAAGGCTTTGCATTTCCTTGATCAACACGTTGAAAGACTCAGGTGTTCCGGCTTCCAGCGAATTGTCGCCTTTTACGATTGATTCGTAGATTCGTGTGCGGCCCTGCACGTCGTCGGATTTGACTGTCAGCAATTCCTGCAAGGTGTAAGCGGCGCCATAGGCCTCCAGTGCCCAGACTTCCATTTCGCCGAAGCGTTGGCCGCCATATTGCGCCTTGCCGCCAAGCGGCTGTTGAGTGACAAGCGAATACGGTCCCACCGCACGCGCATGAATCTTATCCGCCACAAGATGGCCAAGCTTCATCATGTAGATGTAACCGACGACCACCTCCTGGTCGAACGTATCGCCGGTGCGACCATCAAACAGGCGCGCCTTGCCGTTTTCCTGCACCCAGCCGAACCCATCCTTCTTTTTGGCTTCACGCAAATAGTCGCGGATTTGTTTCTCCTTGATCCCGTCGAACACTGGCGTCGCCACTTTGAATCCGAGTGCCTTGGCAGCAACGCCGAGGTGCGTTTCTAAAACTTGTCCGACGTTCATACGACTGGGGACGCCTAGCGGATTAAGCACGATTTCCACCGGAGTGCCGTCTGCGAGGAACGGCATGTCTTCCTCAGGCACGATGCGCGCCACAACGCCCTTGTTGCCGTGACGGCCCGCCATCTTGTCGCCGACGCTCAGCTTGCGCTTGCTGGCGATGTAAACTTTGACCTGCTTGATGATTCCCGGTTCGATCTCCTCGCCGCTCTCTACCCGGTCGGTCGCGCGGTCGCGTTCGAGCTCCAATTCGGCGAACTTGTGCTCATATGTGCCGATGATTTCACGGATTCGGTTCCGAATCGGACTTGGATCGATCTCGATGTGATCGTGCGCGGTCGCCAATTTTCGCAAAAGTGTTTTCGTGATTTTTCGATTCGCCGGAATGATGATCTCACCGGTCTTGGCGTTGACAACGTCGAGAGGAATTTTTTCGCCCAGCAGAACGTTCGAGAGTGAATCGGTCAGCTGCTCAACAAGGCCTTCTTTCTTGCGCTTATGTTCTTCGCCGATGCTTTTGAGCTGCCGTTTGGTTTCCGCCGGAGTAAGTTTGTCGCGTGCAACTTCACGGCGGGAGGAGACTTTCACGTCCATCACGATCCCGTAGGTGCCCGAGGGCACGGTGAGTGATGTGTCTTTTACGTCCGCTGCTTTCTCGCCAAAGATCGCGCGGAG
Organism: Verrucomicrobiota bacterium; assembly: GCA_003218945.1. Taxonomy (GTDB): domain Bacteria; phylum Verrucomicrobiota; class Verrucomicrobiia; order Chthoniobacterales; family UBA10450; genus Udaeobacter. The sequence goes on from QHPE01000140.1 coordinate 9,658, forward strand.
CAAGCGCTCCTCCGGAGCCAGTTCCGTCTCGCTCTTCGGCGTAATTTTCCCAACCAAAATATCGCCTGGCTTCACTTCGGCGCCTACCCGCACCACACCGTCCGGCCCCAGGTTGCGCAAGGCTTCTTCGCTTACATTGGGAATGTCGCGGGTAATTTCCTCTGGTCCCAGTTTCGTATCGCGCGCGCCGATCTCGAACTCGTCGATGTGAATGGAGGTGTAAATGTCTTCCTTCACGACCTTTTCCGAGATCATGATCGCGTCCTCGAAGTTGTAGCCATTCCACGGCATGAAGGCGACGAGGACGTTGCGCCCCAGCGCCAGCTCACCGCGATCGGTGTTCGGCCCATCCGCGATCACCTGACCACGTTTCACATGCTGACCCTTGCGAACGATCGGCTTCTGATTGACACAGGTGCCGGCGTTCGACCGCATAAACTTGCGAAGCTCGTAGACGTAAATCCCAGACTGAGGATCGCTTTTCGGTTTCTTTTTGCTTTCGTGCAAATGACCGTCCTTGGTGACGATGATTTGATCGGCGCTGACGGAAGCAACCTTGCCGCTCTCGATCGCGAGAACGACTGCATGCGAGTCCCGCGCAACTTTTCCTTCAAGGCCGGTGCCGACCAGCGGCATCTCGGAAACAATCAGCGGCACCCCTTGGCGCTGCATGTTGGAACCCATCAGCGCGCGGTTCGCGTCGTCGTGTTCCAAAAACGGAACGAGACCAGCCGCTACCGAAACGAGCTGCTTTGGCGAAACATCCATGTAATTTACCTTCGACGGATCGACTTCGAGGAAATCGCCTCGGTAACGCACCGAAACCTTTTCCCCGGTGAAATGGCCGCGACCATCGATAGGCGCATTCGCCTGCGCCACGAGAAAGTTCTCTTCACGGTCAGCGGTCAGATACTCGATTTCATCTGTGACGCGGCCGTTCACCACCTTGCGATACGGCGTCTCGATAAAACCAAACTCATTGATGCGTGCGAAGGTGCTCATCGAGCTGATAAGACCGATGTTCGGGCCTTCCGGCGTTTCGATAGGACAAATACGGCCGTAGTGCGACGGGTGAACGTCGCGCACCTCGAACCCGGCACGTTCCCGGCTGAGACCTCCAGGTCCCAGAGCGGACAAACGCCTCTTGTGCGTCAATTCTGCAAGGGGATTCGTCTGATCCATGAACTGCGAAAGCTGTGATCGCCCAAAGAAATCCCTGATCACAGCGCTAAGGGCCTTGGGGTTGATCAGCTTTTGCGGTGTCATGCCGTCCACATTGATGTCGAACAAAGTCATTCGCTCCTTGACCAGACGCTCGGTGCGAGCAAGGCCCACGCGGCACTGGTTCGCCAGTAATTCGCCCACGGTGCGCACCCGCCGGCTGCCGAGGTGATCGATGTCATCGAGCGTGCCTTCGCCGCGCCGCAGATTGATCAGATACTTGATCGCTGCAATAAAATCTTTGTCCGTTAGAATGCGCTCGGAAGCATCCACATTAATTCCGAGCTTCTGATTAATTTTGTAACGGCCGACCCTGCCAAGATCATATTTCTTGGGATCGAAGAAGAGTCGTTTGAGCAACGCGCGGGCGTTGGCCACCGTTGGCGGATCACCGGGGCGAAGACGGCGATAAATATCCTTGAGAGCTTCTTCCTGGTCATGCGCCGGGTCTTTCCTAAGCGCCTTCACGATCGTATCATCGTTCGAGATATCGATGACTTTAACCTCATGAATGTTGAGGGACATGATTTGGCGAATTGTCGCCACAGTTAGCGGCTCAAATGCGCGCGCTACTGTCACCTCACCATCGCGAATGTCTGCGGTGAGCACCTTGCTGGCGAGCTGTTCTTCGTCCAGTTTCTCGCTCAGCTTAAGGCTGTCGATATTGTAAAAAAGTTTGATAACGTCCTCGTCGGAGCCGTAGCCCAGAGCGCGCAGGAAAGTCGTCGCCAAGAATTTCCGGCGGCGTTTGCGTCGGTCGAGATAGATGTAAAGCAGGTCAGCCGTATCGAACTGCACTTCAATCCAAGAGCCGCGGTCCGGGATAATCCTGAAGCTGTAGAGCACTTTTCCGTTGACGTGGACCGTGGACTCGAACGCAATCCCTGGAGAGCGATGCAACTGGCTGACCACCACACGCTCGGCGCCGTTGATCACGAATGTGCCTTGCGGCGTCATCAACGGGATTTCTCCCATGTAAACCTTTTCTTCCTTCGTTCCCTTCTCTTCGCGCAATTGAAAGGTGACGTGCAGTGGAGCGCTGTACGTTTGCCCTTCACGTTGCGCTTCGAGTGGCGTCAATTTTGGCTCGCCGATATCATAGTGACTGAAATCGAGAACTGCTTTTTCATCGTAGCTTTCGATGGGGAAAACTTCCCTGAAAACAGCCTGAAGCCCGTGATTTTTTCGCTTCGAATACGGGACATCTTTCTGGAGAAAATCGACGTATGAATTAGCCTGAACCTCGATTAGGTTTGGCGGTTCGATGGCTTCCTTGATGCTTCCAAAGTAAATGCGTTCCGACATAGTGCTTAAGCTCACGAGCTAAAACCTTACACCGACAGACTAAATCGCAGCCGACGCGGGCAAGATTTACCGGTTCTGGGATGGTCGAAGAGCGTAAAAATGCCACCAAAACGGTGACCTGTCAAATTGACGACGACCTCCGTCTCGTAGCCGGTAATGTGATTTGCCTCGTTAGCGCCGGGTTAAAAATACGTCTGCCGGAACTGTATCCGTTTTTGAAAATATCGCGAATTTGGCGCTGCGCAACTCTTTTGATGCGACAACCCCCAAGAAATTCCAGTTATTATTTGATTTCGACCTTCGCGCCTGCGGCCTCGACCTTTTTCTTGATCTCCTCCGCCTCTTGTTTGGTCACGCCTTCCTTGATTGTTTTGGGGGCGCCCTCGACCAGCGCTTTCGCCTCAGCGAGGCCTAATCCCGGGACAGCGCTGCGGACCTCTTTGATCACGGCGATTTTGTTGGCGCCCATCTCTGTGAGTACCACATCAAACGCCGTCTTTTCCTCCGCCGCTGGAGCTGCCGCTCCCGCGCCTCCTGCCGCGGGTCCTGCCGCAATCGCCACTGGCGCAGCGGCACTGACGCCCCACTTTTCCTCAAGCTGCTTGACCAATCCAGCAATCTCCAGCACCGACAGGTTGCTGAGTTGCTCCACCAATTTGTCTGTCTCTGCCATTTTAGTCTTTTCCTCCAGTTGCCGTCTCCGAAAGCTTTCGAAGAATTGAAGCCGATAGCCATCGGCTCGGACAATGTTCATTTGTTTTTACTTGTAGAGCAACCGCTCCCGGTTGCTGCGGCAGGCGACGCGCCCGCCCTACAAACTTTCTCATGCTGCGGGGTTGCCCTCCTTTTCGGCTTTCGCGTTCAATAATCGCGCCAAACATGCGGCCGGCTCGTTCAAAAGACGCACCAGACGCGTTGCCGGGGACAAAAGCAGTCCAAGCAATTGCGCTAGCAAAACTTCGCGGGCTGGCAATTCCGCCAAAGTCTCCAATTCCGCCGTGGAAAGGACCGCCCGATCGACAAAGCCGACCTTGAGTAACGCCAGCTTAAACTCGCTCGCAAAACTCTTAAAAATCTTCGCCACCGGCGCTACATCCGCCTGCCCTGTGACAACTGCAGTTTGACCACCAAACTGATCGCCCAAGTCCGGGAAACCCGAATCCGCCATTGCACGCTTCAAAAAATTATTTTTTATCACGTGCATTTCTGCCCCGGTGGGGGCCAGCCGGCTCCGCAACTCGCTGAAATCAGCCACCCTCATGCCGCGATAATCAGTCACGAGCACAAAGGGCGATCGTTTCAAATTCTCGGATAACTCTGAAACAATGCTGGCTTTTTCTGGTCGCATATTGTCGAGCTATTTATAGCAGCCCTAGACTCCGCTCAAATAAGGCGTCGGATCGACGCGGACGCCTGGTGACATAGTCGCACTGATCGTTACACCTTCAAGGTAGCGGCCCTTTGCCGTAGGCGGACGTGCCCGCACAACGGCTTCGATGACTGCGTTCGAGTTTTCGAGGAGTGCTCTTTCTTCAAAGGAGAATTTTCCGACCGGCACCGCGACGTTGCCATTCTTGTCGAGCTTGAATTCTACGCGGCCAGCCTTCACCTCTTGCACCGCTTTGGCGGTATCGTCGGTAACCGTCCCTGTTCTTGGATTCGGCATTAACCCACGAGGGCCTAGAACTTTGCCCAGCTTGCGCACCTCCGACATTGCAGCGGGGGTCGCGATAGCCACATCGAAATCCTGAAAACCTTCCTGGCACTTCTGGATCAAATCTTTCATCCCCACGAATTCCGCACCGGCCTCTTTGGCCGCTCTCGCCGCTTCACCTTCCGCGAACACGAGCACACGCA
>QHPE01000151.1 GCA_003218945.1 Verrucomicrobiota bacterium
TCGAGTGAGGCTGCCCCTTCGTGATGAACGATTGTATTTTTCATAAGCGGGTGAGCTTAAACAACTCACCCGCTCCTATCATGCCATCTAATCGCTCGAGCCAACCGCTGGCCGTTGTACTAAGAAAGTTGAGGGTTGAGAGATGATAGTTGAAAGTAAAGCACAGCTCGCCGCCAGCGGTGGCTCAGCTCCGTCTCGCTAGGCAAAGACATCCTACCGAATGGAGCTCGCCCTTAAGCAGCTATCAGAGTGCCCGGAGCACCTTGAAACCGTCGGGCTCTGGATCCACAACGAGTGGTGGAGCAAGCGATACGACTCGCCTGAGATTGTCCTCAGTTGGCTCCGCATGCACAAAAAATTGGATGCTGTTCCGTATAGCGTCGTCGCCTTGGCCGAGGGAGAACCAGTTGGAAGTTGCTGCGTGATCGAGAACGACTGCATCCATCGCCCGCAATATGCGCCCTGGGTCGCTGCAGTTTATGTCAAGCCGGAGTTTCGCCGACGAGGGATCGCTTCAAAGATCCTACATGAGGCAGCATCAATCGCTGCACGAGCAGGCGTAAAATGCCTCTTTATCGACTGTCTCGCTGTCACGGCGCCAGTGTATGAAAAGAACGGTTGGGCAATACATGAGCGCGAAGTGGGAGATAAAGAGTCCGTCGTTATGCTACGAGAAATTGATTCCATCTAACCAGTCGCTGGAGCCCCTCTATGAGGGTTGTCAATCGTTGGGGTTCCGATCATTAGCTTTCACATGACTTCAACATTAACTTTCCCGGCAAAGCTCGCTCTCGCCAGCGGCGGCTCAGCTCTTCCCCGCCAGGGCACACGTTCTTACGAGGTCATATGAAGAAAGGTTCTCTTCCGCCGTTAACCGCCAATCTCGCGTCCAAGATTGTCGGCATTTGGATGCTTAAATCGCGAGAGGATGTGGACGCTGAGGGGCAAATCCTGATCGACCCTTTTTTGGGCCGAGATCCGATTGGCATACTTTGCTTTGGGCCAAGTCATTTTGCAGCGCAGTTCATGAAACGCGATCGATCTGACGAGGAGAACGTGCCACAACGAGCCCAAGCTAAGAATAACACTGCCGGTGTTAACGGATACGATGCTTACTTCGGCTCTTACAGTGCAGACGAAACCGCAGGCACTCTCGCGACACATCTTGAAGGTTCAATTTCGGCTGTCAACATCGGCAAAACATATATCAGAGAGGTGCGTGTGGTGGACAACGAACTCATTATCCAGCTGAAAACCACTGCCGTTGACGGTACAGCTATAACGCGAACAAATACTTTCTCCCGTATTGGCTAGACACAGCAGTGCACACCCCTAACCGCGCGATTCAGCCAACCGCTGGCTGGCGTACGGCCTCACTTTCCAACCGATGAACCCAAAGGCCTCATTGCGAAATAAGTTTAGTGTGATTGCCATGATACCCTGCCATGGCTTATCTTTTTCTCGTTAGAGCTGCGTATGAAACTACTCTTGGCGGTATTAGCATTAGTCAGCGCGGGAGCAGCCGCTGCTGCTGATTGCCCGAAGGCCGCAGATTGCGCACGTACATTCTACTCCGAGCACTATTCCTTTTATGCCGACGCATCAGATCGTGTCTTGCAGTTCACCACGCCAGAGTTTGGAGCGCTGCTCAAGAGAGAATGGGCATACTCGCAGGGGGAGATCGGGCATCTGGATTACGACCCCTGGCTAGGGGGTCAGGACGGAGAAATTGGCAAGCCGGTTCGCTTCTCCGTCGAAACGGAGTCGCCGGATACGGCGATTGTCTCCATGTCATATCCGTTCGTGCTTGATTCCAAGCACCCGCCCGAACGGCACACGGTGCACTTGGTGTTGCGAAAGCGAGAACACGAGTGCTACTCCGCGCGGCGACTCGCTGTCATACATGTACTCACTTCCGCAGCCCTGACCAATCGCTCCAACCATCTGCCACCCGCTGCGCGTTCAGCTTTTTTATGACTAAAACCGGTTCAGAGATTATCAGCCTCGTTTGGTAGCCGCGGCTGAGCTCTTTGACTCATATCTTCCCAGCTCATTCGCCCTCTCGGGCTCTCCCGTCCATCTCGCGGATTCCCAATCTGCTCGGTTCTCGTTAGGCCAGCGGCAACGCTAAGCGTCGTTGCTTGCCATGACACTCAGACACAGGGCGACACGATGGCAAACAATGATTGTCGCGTAACGATTCACATGGCGGCGAGCCTCGACGGCTTCATTGCTCGAAAGGACGGGCGCGTCGACTGGCTTGAAACCTCAGACTGCTACGTCATGGGGTCGCGAACGTATGAGACCGCGTTGAGTTTTGTAGCTAAAGGATTGGGATGGCCGTACGGCGACAAACCCACATTCGTCCTCAGTAGTCGCGAGCTGCCGCGGATCCGCGATACCGTCCAGTTCTACTCAGGCGATCTTGCGCAGTTCGTCAATGGGCGCCTTCGGCCCGTGTTCCGTACCATCTGGTTTGTGGGAGGCGGTCCAGTTTCCGGCGAATGCCTTCGTCTCGGACTTGCCGACGAAATTCGTTATTCGATCCTGCCGATCTTGATAGGCGATGGGATACCGTTTTTCGAAAAGCTCGGCAGAGACATCGCCCTCCATCTGGCCGAGGTCAAAGCCTACAAGAGTGGGATGGTGAGCTTCGTTACGAGGTGCGGGGATGATCGCAGCGTTGGTGAAGGTGCCCGAAACCCAGATACTGTGAAACATTCTCCCGATGGAAAACGCTGATTTTACGGGGCGCGTCGCCATCGTTACCGGTGCGTGGCGCGGGCTCGGACGGGCGGCCGCAGCGCGTCTGCACGAGCGCGGCGCCTCGGTCGCGGTGAACGTCCGCGACTGCGAACGCGCCGAGGCGCTGGCGAAGGAAATCGGCGAGCGCACCTTGGCGGTGCCGGGCGACGTCGCCGCGGAAGGCGTTCCCGACGAGATCGCGCGCCGCACGCTCGAACGTTTTGGACGCATCGATATTCTCGTTAACAATGCCGCGCTTCCGCTGTCGACACGCTTCCCCGATCTCACCGCCGAGGAATGGCGCAGAGTGATCGAAGTCAACCTCACCGCGCCGTTCTTGATGACGAAAGCCGTTCTTCCGGCGATGCGCGCTCAGCACTACGGCCGCATCATTAATATCTCGTCCTCGGCTGGCCGAATGGTGAGCACGCTCGGCGGCGCGCACTACACGTCGTCGAAGGCCGGACTCCTTGGATTGACGCGCGCAGCCGCGAAGGAGCTCGGCAAGTTTGGCATCACGGTGAACGCCGTCTGCCCCGGCATGATCGATACCGAGCTGACGCGCGAACATGCCTCGGATGAGTTGCTCGAACGTCTCGCCGCGAGCTATCCCGTGCCGCGCCTCGGCACCGCGCTCGAAGTCGCCGATTTGATTTGCTTCGCCGCCTCGGAAGCCGCCGGTTACATCACGGGTGCATCCCTGGACATCAACGGCGGCGACTTGATGATGTGACCTATGTTGTTCCCCAACGGGGCTGGTTTTCGCAGGCGCGTATGTGTAACAGGCAAGAGAGCCGACCGCATCGAGTGAACGCCAGCAATTTTGCTATACCAGCTTGCCGTGGTTTATCTCTTTCGCGTTAGAAACTACAGCTGCACCTGTTTGGTAAGATTGATCGGAGGAATGAATATGCGGACTCTCACAATCAACTGGCTTGCATGGGCAATAATGTTCGTATGCCTTGGCCTCGCTCAGAAGACAGACGCTGACGAGGCGTTGACCGCGCGCAATAAAGCCCTTGTGCGCGACTTCTATACAACCGTCCTCATTGACCGGCACATCGACGCGGCCCCGCAGTTTCTGCGAGCCGATTATATCCAGCACAACCCGAATGTGCCGACTGGACTAAAAGGCTTCATGGATACGTTTCGCGAACGTTTCGCTCAAAAGCTCCCGGCTGATTACAAGCGCGAGTTGCTAAACGTTGTCGGTGAAAACGACATGGTCGTCATCTATGTGCGCCAGACGTGGACCGGGCGTGACGGAAAGCACAATCAGGCACTTGGCTTTGACATGTTTCGAGTCCAGGACGGCAAAATTGCCGAACATTGGGATGCCGACTAATCCCCTGAAACCATAGGCGCGCCGTACAAAGTCGTCTCGCCGATCGGGAACGATATTGGAAACGGATCGTTACCGAAATTTTTTAAGTTACCGGTAGCGGATTTCCGAAAATCTGAGAAGGGTTACCGCCAAAATTATGAAAACAATTACGCTTCAGCCGTTTGTTCTTTGTCTAGCCGTTCTTGCAGTTGCTGCGCCGGTCTTCGCACAAAACGATTTGAACCTGCCTGATGTAAGCCAGGCTGCCGAGGTCAAACAACGCATCGCGCTGACGGACATCACGCTTAATTACCATCGGCCATTGGTGAACGGACGGAAAATTTGGGGCGGCCTCGTGCCGTACGGCAAAGTCTGGCGCGCGGGTGCGAATGAAAATACCACGATCGAATTCAGTGATCCGGTTTCGGTGGAGGGAAAACCGTTGGCCAAAGGAACCTATGGCCTGCACATGATTCCGAATCAGGATTCGTGGACGGTGATTTTTTCGAAAACCAACACCGGATGGGGAAGCTACAGCTACGATCAGAAAGAGGACGCTTTGCGTGTGGATGTGAAACCGAAACCTCTCGCTGAGCAGAAAGAGGCGCTTGAATTCGACTTCGAAGATTTGAAGCCGACTTCTACGGCCGTGACGCTGAAGTGGGAGAAGTTGGGCGTTCCTTTCACTGTCTCCGTCAACGATGCCGACCAGACGCTTCAGAACATCCGGGCGCAATTGAAGGGGCGCGGTCAGTTTACCTGGCAAGCTTTGGACGAAGGGGCGCAATTTTGTTTAACCAGAAAAATTAATCTGGATGAAGCGCTGCGCTGGGCCGATGCCTCAATTCAGAATGAGGAAAGATTCGATAATCTCAGCACCAAAGCCGATATCCTGAAAGCTTTGAATCGTCCGGATGAAGCGAAAACCGTCTGGAACCAAGCCCTCAAAATTGCCAAGGCGCCGCAACTTTACACGTATGGTCGCCAGTTGCAGAATCAGAAGAAGGGTGCTGAAGCGATGGACATTTTCAAAGAAGTCGCCAAACGTTTTCCGCAGGGAGTTTATGGAAGTTTGGCTCAAGCCCGCATCAAGTCTGCAGCAGGCGATTTCGCTGGAGCAGCCACCGACGCAAAGCAGGCACAAGCCGAGGCTCCAACCGACGCGCAGAAGCAGAGCATCCAGGCGCTGATTACCCGGCTCGACGCGAAGCAGGATATCAACAAATAGCGCGGGGCTTTCTCGGACCGGGACGATAGCCTCGATGAGACGCTCATCGAAAAGCGCGCGGTTGGGCGTAATGTGCCACAGCATCGCGCGATCGGCGGTCAAAGACTGCCGCTACAGAAAACGCTCTTGGCGAGCAGCCATCGTCGTGGCGTTCTTCGCCGTCGCGGGCATGGCGAATTACGCCGAGACGACGCCGTTGTTGTCTCCAGAGCAGATGGATGCGAGCGAGATTCAACTCGCACTGCAAAAGCTGAACGTGCTTGGCCGCGTTCTTTACATCGCGGCGCATCCCGATGATGAAAACACAAATCTGATGTCGTTCTGGGCGAACGGCTCGCTTTACGACAGCGCTTATCTTTCGGTTACCCGTGGGGATGGCGGCCAAAATTTGCTCGGACCCGAACTGGGCGAACGCCTTGGCGTTATTCGAACAGAGGAATTGCTCGATGCGCGACGCATCGACCACGGCAGGCAATTCTTCACGCGGGCGATCGATTTCGGGTTTTCGAAGACAGCTGACGAAACGCTGCGCATCTGGGATCACGACAAAATTCTTGCTGACGTCGTGTGGGTCGTCCGGAATTTCCGGCCGGACGTAATGGTAACGCGCTTCAGCCCCGAGGATGAAAAGACGCACGGCCATCACACGGCGTCAGCGATTCTGGCGACTGAAGCCTTCTCAGCAGCAGCCGACCCGAAGCGTTTTCCAGACCAACTGGCTTTCGTGAAGCCATGGCAAGCTACGCGACTGGTTTGGAACACGTCGCCGTTTTTCTTTACCAACCGCAACCTTCCTTTCGATCCGACGGGTTTGACCGTTTTAGAAGCCGGCGGTTACAACTCGCTTCTCGGCAAAGCGTACACAGAAATCGCAGCGGCCAGTATAAGCATGCACAAAAGCCAGGGCGTGGGCGGCCTTCCACGACGCGGTGCGCGGAAAGAATATTTCAAACCCTTGAAAGGTCAGCCGATGACGAGCTCGCTTTTCGAAGGCGTGGACACGAGCTGGTCGCGCCTGGCGAATTCCGAATCGATTGCCGCGGAAATTGGTCAGATTATTTCGAAGTTCAATCCGGCCGATCCCGCTGCGTCTGTGCCTGAGTTGCTCAATTTACGGAAGGCGATGAGTGGGATTCAGGATGTATCCTGGATCGCGGAGAAAAAAGCAGACTTGGATAAGATCGTCGCCGCATGTCTCGGCTTGCATGTAGAAGCGTCCACAGCGACTGAAACGTTCGCACCTGGGCAAACCGCAGCGATAAAGGTCGAAGCAATTAATCGCTCGCAGGTTCCAGTTACACTGCAAGAAGTACGATTTCCCAACACTGGCGAGTCAAATAAAATCGATGCCACACTTCTATCGAACGAACTCGTTACGAAGGATCTGTCATGCAGAATTCCCGATGATGCACCGTATTCGCAGCCGTACTGGCTTCGTAAACCGCGTACGCTTGGCACCTTCACTGTCGACGATCAAAAGCTTATTGGTCTACCCGAGAATCCCCCTGCTCTTCCGGTCGAGATAGTTCTGCAAGTAAACGGACAGGAACTGCGGTACATCGTGGACACACAGTACCGCACAGCTGATGCCGTTGCGGGCGAACTGCCAAGGCCATTGGTGATTACGCCTCCGGCGTTCGTAAACGTTCTGGACAGCGTGATCGTATTCCCCACGAATCAGCCCAAACCTGTTTCAGTGCGCGTCACGGGGGCCACTGGTCCCGTGAAAGGAGAACTCAAATTGGCCACGCCGCAGGGCTGGGAAGTTTCTCCTGCGTCTATTCCCGTGGATTTGAAAGCAGCCAATTCCGAGATGGTGGCCACGTTTAGCGTTAAACCACCGAATCAAAATAGCGAAGGAACATTACGGGCAATCGTTTCGATCGATGGCCGCGAATATTCACTCGAGCGGGTGCGCATTTCTTATCCGCACATCGGCCTGCAGATGCTAATGCCAGCAGCGGAAGCGAAACTAGTTCGCGCGGATATTCGCAAGAAAGGCGAGCACATTGGTTACATTCCAGGAGCCGGCGATGACGTTCCAGAAAGCCTGAGACAAATCGGCTATTCTGTGAAGATGTTGAGCGAACCCGAGATCACGGCGAAAAATCTGACGCAGTTTTCTGCCGTCGTGCTAGGCATTCGCGCGTATAACACGCAGGACCGAATTTCCAACTGGTTGCCGGAATTATTTGCCTACGTGAAAAATGGCGGACTTGCCATCGCGCAGTACAACACGCTCGCGGATCTCAAGACCAATCAACTGGGGCCGTATCCATTGGAGATTTCAAGGGACCGGGTCACTGACGAAAATGCACAGGTGCGTGTCCTGGCGCCGAATCATCCGCTCATGAACGTCCCAAACAAAATCACGCCGAAGGATTTCGACGGATGGGTCCAGGAACGCGGACTTTATTTTCCTAACAAGTGGGACCCTGCCTGGACACCGATCCTGTCGTGCAACGATCCAAAGGAAAAGCCGCTCGATGGGGGGCTCCTGGTCGTGAAATCAGGCAAAGGTTTCTTTATCTACACCAGCTATTCCTGGTTTCGGCAGTTACCGGCAGGAGTCCCGGGAGCGTATCGCTTGTTCGCGAACATGCTGTCGCTGGAAAAATGAGCACAAGCGATTCCAAGCCGAATCCGCGTTCCTGGCGTAAAGCATATAGCCTGACGCTTTCTCTGTTTGCAGTGGAGGTAGTGCTCCTCTACCTCTTTACTCTCCGGTTCTCGTGAACCGGTTGGATTATCTTGTCCTCATCGCCACGATTCTGGCGATCCCACTTTACGGTCTTTGGCGAACGCGGGGCAGCGCCTCGTTAGGCCAATATCTGAAAGGCGACACAAGTATACGGTGGGCCACGATAGGATTGTCGGTACTCGCGACGCAGGCTGGACCAATCACGTTCCTTTCGATGCCCGGCCAGGCTTATGAAAGCGGCATCGGTTTTATCCAGAACTATTTTGGGCAACCGCTCGCGCTCATTGTTGTCTGCGCAGTGTTCGTTCCGATCTATCAGCGACTAAAAGTTTACACGGCATATCAGTACCTCGGCGAACGCTTTGATCGGAAAACGCGGTTACTAGGCGCATTCCTATTTCTCGTGCAACGAGGCATCGCTGCCGGAATCACAATCTACGCACCCGCCATTGTTCTCTCCGCGTTGCTGGGGTGGCGCTTGAACCTGACCATCTGGCTGGCAGGCGGACTTGTCGTTATCTACACGGTCCTGGGAGGAACGAAGGTTGTAAGCATCACTCAACGCTACCAGATGATTGTAATTTTTGTCGGCATGGCGATCGCTTTTGCCGTCGCGGTTTACCGGCTCTCGCCCGATCTGTCTTTTGAAAACACGCTATCGGTGGCAGGCAAAATGGGAAAACTCGAGGCAGTATCTTTCTCCCTCGATCCGCACAAGCGATATACGTTCTGGTCGGGTCTGATCGGTGGATTTTTTCTGGCGCTGTCATATTTCGGAGCGGACCAATCGCAGGTGCAACGATATCTCGCGGGAGGCTCGCTCAAAGAGAGTCGTCTCGGTTTGCTTTTCAATGCCGTGGTTAAAGTGCCACTGCAATTTTCCATTCTGCTACTCGGCGCGATTGTTTTCATGTTTTACCAATTCGAAAAGCCGCCGGTTTATTTCAATCAACCTGCGTACGAGCGTGCGTTGGAGAACGGCTATGCGGCTCCGTTGAGCGCATTGCAGAGGCAATTCGATGAGGTCTTCGCACAAAAACGCGCCGCGATTCGCACTGTTTCCACCGCGTCGTCGAGCGAGCGCGATGCGGCGATGAACAAGCTCCGCGAACTGGACGCGCAGGCGCACGCGGTACGTGATAGAACCAAGGCTGTTCTCGTGCAAGCGGGCGTCGATCCCAAGAGCAAGGAATCCGATTACGTGTTTATTACTTTTATTCTTCAACAGATGCCACACGGCGTTGTCGGATTACTCATCGCAGTGATTTTGTGCGCGACCATGTCAGCAACGGCAGCAGCGCTGAATGCTCTCGGCTCCACCACGGCCGTCGACTTTTATCGTCCTTTGATACGCCCCAACGCCAGCGACCATCATTATGTAGTGGCGGCGCAAGCGCTGACAGCGGCGTGGGGTTTGATCGCAATCGGCGTAGCGTCTTTCGCCAGTTTGGTCGAGAACCTGATCGAAGCAGGCAACATTCTGGGCTCCGTTTTCTATGGCAGTATCCTCGGTCTCTTTCTGGCGGCGTTCTTTATTCGTCGCGTTACCGGATCCGCGGTGTTTTTCGCGGCGCTCTTTGCGCAAAGCCTGGTGTTCGTTCTGTTCGCTACAACGAACATCGGTTACCTGTGGTACAACTTTATTGGATGCGCGGCCGTATTGATCGTCGCGCCGATCCTGCAGCATACTGTGTTTCGCAACGCGGAAGCTTCCGCTGTGGTATGACGCTCGTTCTTAGCCATGCATCAACCCATTATTTGTTTCGGCCAGCAACCGTGCGGATTTTTTCCCAAGCGATATTTGCTCGCCAAGATTCTCACCGCTCGACGTCTCCAGAAGGAAATCGGCGGAGAGATCGTTTTTTTCTATCACGACAGCGATCATGACCCGCGCGAGACGATTACGATTTTGCGAGACCGGCACACCAACGGGGAAACGGCCTTAAATTTCCAGTTCGAGAATCGCATTCAAAAGCAGTTTTCACCGCTCTACGCGAAACGCGTCCTTCCGGAATGGCACGAGAAAACTGCGCGCCAACTTCCGCGTTATGTCGGCCGGTCTCTGGTCGGTTATTTCAAGGAGACGAAGCCTTCGAATGTCGCCGGTTTCTGTCTCGAGATGTACACGCGAATGGGCCTGCTCGACGGAATTCGGGTGGAGCGATCGAGCGCACCCGACTTCAGAGCGCGTGCTGTGGCCGTCTCAGATTATTTCGTCGATCAGCGCTATGAAGGCGAGATTGTTCGCGCACGGGTTCGCGATGGGAAATTGCTGCTGCACAAAGGAGGCCATCGGTTTCTGGAGATTCCCGGAGAAGAATTTGGTCCGAAGCAAATCAGCCCGACGCGCGACACGCGTTTCTCCTGGATGCAATCAGTCATTCGATGCACTCACTACGTTTCCGGTGCGAGCGAGCAGCATTACATTAACAAGGCGGATGCTCCCGAGGTGAAATTCGTCAGGCGCGACGACATTTCCGAATCCGACAAAGCTTACACCGAACTGGCATGAATTCGCGACCCCTCAAAATTGGGATCGCCTGTTTTCCGCTGATCGGTGGAAGCGGGATTTTGGCGACAGCTCTGGGATCAGAATTGGCGCGGCGTGGTCATGAGGTTTATTTTTTTAGTTACGCCCAACCGGTTCGGCTGGACCTGCCGCAGGATAATCTTCATTTCCATCGAGTCGATGTTGCGCAAAACCCCTTGTTCCCTTCTCCCGACTACACTCTGCCGCTCGCGGTGAAAATGGCGGAGGTAGCGCGCGCTCAGCAGCTCGATGTCTTTCATGTTCATTATGCGGTGCCGCATGCACTCGCGGCGTGTTTAGCCTCGCAGATGTTAGGCCCATCCGCTCCGCGCATCGTCACCACGTTGCATGGAACCGATACTACTCTGCTCGGGCAGGACCCGGATTACCGCATGGCTATCGAACATGCCCTTGTTCACTCCGATGCGGTGACAGCAGTCTCAGAAAGTCTTCGGAATCAAACACAGGAAATCTTTCGATTGAAACGTCCAATTAAAGTCATTCCGAATTTCTTTACTCCGAATAAACCAAAGAGAAGCCGCGAGGAGGTTCGACGCGATCTCGGGTTAACTGACGAATTTCTCGTGCTGCACATGTCGAGTTTGCGGTCTGTGAAACGAATCGATCTCCTTCTGAAGACGATTGCCAAGGTGAAAAGCCGGGAGCGCGTTCGGTTGTTCATTCTGGCGGGAGGCCCTTTTGATCCTTACGAGCCATTGCTCGATCAATTGGGAATCCGGGATGTTGTGATTGTTCGACAAAACACAGCTGTGGTGGACGAGTATTTGCAGGCCGCGGATGCCGGACTCTACACGTCCGAATACGAAAGTTTCGGTCTAAGTATTCTTGAAACCATGTTTTACGGAAAACCTGTCGTCGCCTTCGGTGTCGGTGGCATTCCCGAAGTCATCGGCGATTCTTGTCCGTTATATCCTTTCGGCGATACAGCCGCGGCTGCCGCTGCGTTGGACGGGTTGATTGAATCTCCGGCTCAGGTGCGAGAACTCGGCGAACGAAGTCGCCTTCGCACAATCGAAAAGTTCTCAGCAGATCGGATTCTGCCCCAGTATGAAGCGCTCTACCGCCGTGTAATCTCCCGCAAACTGCACCGTGCAGGACTTGAACCTGCAACCCAGTGATTAAGAGTCACTTGCTCTGCCAATTGAGCTAACGGTGCGAGGAAATCTAAATTCTAAATTTCGTTTGCCGATTTTAGCAGAATTTCCTTTAGCCAGCGAGAGAGATCAAGCGGCACCATCACTGCGTAAAGACAACGATGCCTGCGTCAGATTTTTTGCTTTATTCGGTTCGCAGTGCCGTCATCGGATTCACACGAGTGGCGCGGTTGGCCGGGAAGAAACAAGCAAGCAGCGCAGCGCTCGCGAGCATCAAAGTTGCGGTAACGAGCGCCAACGGATCGGTCGGACTGACGTCATACAGGATTTTGGCCAGGACGCGCCCTGCAGCCAATGAAAGAAGGAGGCCGGCGCCAACCGCGAGAGCCGTTTGCATCGCGCCCTGTCGCATAATGAGGGCGAATACGTGACGCCGATGTGCGCCCAGAGCCATGCGTATGCCGATTTCGCGGGTCCGGCATGCCACGGCATAAGCTTTCACACCGTAAACACCGACGATGGCTAACATAAGCGCGATTGCACCAAAAGCGCCGAAGAGAGTTGCCCCCAGTTTAACGATCCAGAGGTTGGGCGACCTCTCCATCAAGTCGAGAAATGGGGTCATCTGTAGCAGCGGCAGATCGGGATCGATCTCGCGCAGCGTTTGTCGAAGCGTCGGAATAAACGCGGCGACCGCATGGCGATCCTGTGTGTTGAGCCGCACGTGCAGAAACGTTTGGCCGGTGTATCCCTGCACCAACGGCACGAACAAACGGCAGACGAGCGAATCGTTGTCAACGCTATGCCGGTGCTTGCTCACGACACCGACGACTTCCATGTCGTTAGGCGATCCGTCTTTCGGCGGGTTGGTGTAACGAATGTGCTGCCCGATCGGGTCTTCGTTCGGAAAAAGTTTTTTCGCCATTTCTTCGTCGATCATCGCCACGCGCCGCGCGTCCTTGTTTTCGCATTCGTTCTGCGTGAAATCGCGGCCGCGTAGCAGTTTTATGCCGAGCGCCTCGTAGTAACCGGGCGTTATCGCGGTGAAGAGCGAATTGACGCTTGGGTCCGGCGCCTTCGGGTCGTTAGGCATGGAGTCTTTCGTGCGGAGAACGCGGCGTGCGCTGGTGAAATCGGAATACGGCAGCATGGTGCCGGTGGCCGAAGCGGTTACCCCGGGCAACTCTCGTATGCGTCGCACCAAGTCGAAGATCAAGCGGCGCGAATCGGCCGGGGTTTTCTTGATCAAACTGAAATCGAATTCACTAATAATATCGCCGCGCGCAACGAAGCCCGGATTAAGCCCCGCTGCCTTGAGCGCCCCACGGAAAAATAATCCGGCGGCGAAAAGCAACATGAGCGAAAGCGCGATTTGCGCCATTACCGAAATGTGACGTGGCGCGAAGAAACGACTCAAACGACCGATGCGCGCCGGTTCGCCGACTTGCTCTTTCAGGTCCTTAACAAGATCGGCCTTTGTTGCCTTCAACGCTGGGCCGAGGCTGAAAAGCATTGTCGCGATGAGGCAAAACAAGAACGTGATTTCAAGCACCGTCGTGTCCGGCCGCAATTTGACCACGAAAGAAAAGTTCACGGACGCGAGCAAGCCGCGCAGTTGTTGGAGTAAAGCATCGTTGCACCAGGCGCTCAGAATCAGGCCAATGACGCCGCCGCAAATAGCCAGCAAAAACCCTTCGCATAATAATTGTCTGACGATCTGCCAGCGTGATGCCCCGACAGCCAGACGGACCGCAATTTCCTTGGAACGCGATGTGCCGCGTGCAAGCAACATGTTGGTGANAAGACCGCTCCGGCCATCGCCATTAGCAATGTCGCGACCAGCGTGAGCGGGCCGTCATCCTCCGGTTGCGTGCTTAGGCCGAATCGTGCCGGCGTTTGGATCTGTAATTCCCGCGCACCGTCGCTGCCGTCCGGTTGAATTGCATTTAACCGTTGCGCCAGCACCAGCAAACGGGCTTTGCCGAGTCGATCGTCAGGCCGGAGCGCATCCGCGCCACTAGATTGAAGGTGTAATTCTTCGGGTCCAACAGGTCGTGCGTCGTTTCTGAGTCGCCAAAGGCCGACCCGAACTGCGAACGAATGCCGAGCGGCAGCCAGATATCCGGCGCGATCAACGCGTTCGCGCCGCTGA
Source organism: Verrucomicrobiota bacterium (assembly GCA_003218945.1). Classification (GTDB taxonomy): domain Bacteria; phylum Verrucomicrobiota; class Verrucomicrobiia; order Chthoniobacterales; family UBA10450; genus Udaeobacter. Next base: position 13,796 of record QHPE01000151.1, read on the forward strand.
ATCCATCCGGCGCGATGCCGATCACGGTGTAGGGCTGTCCGTTGATGTGTAGGGTGCTACCAACAAAATCATCGCGGCCACCGTTTCGTTTCCAAAAGCCGTAGCTTGATACAAGTACAGCCATATTCGCATTCGGCTTACATTCCTCAGCGTTATAAAACCGGCCTCGAAACGCCTGGACGCCCATCATTGGGAAATAATTCTCCGACGTCAGGAATGCGAAGCTGCGTCGCATCTCGTGATCGTGCCCTATGCCGGCGACGGCAAACTCGAGCGCCGCCACATCGACAAACACTTCTCCCCTGTTCTCGCGCAGGTCGCGGTATTCGTTATAGGAGAACTGGCGATAATCATGGCTCGCATTCTGTCGGGCCGTAAACACATTCACGACTTCGGCAGGCCGAACCGGCACCACCGGCTTAAGCAGCACGCCATTGATCAGCGCGAAAATGGCCGAATTAACGCCGATCGCTAACGCGAGCGTCAATACCGCTACGGTCGTGAATCCTGGCGTCTTGAGAAGCTGCCACAAAGCAAACCTGAAATCCTGCCTCATAATGATCCTTCTTGGTTTTCATTGGAATGCAGTGTGCCCTGGCTTTGGATTCAAAAGTTGTGCGTCGGGGCGATAATGTTGGTAGTAGAATTCGTGAAACATGATGCGTTCCGGGAATCTTCCCAAGTGCGGCAATCGCCGACCTTTTGGTTTTTGAAAGCGCAGGCTGGGGCCTCGCAATTCAAAAAATCAAGCTTGCGTGTGGCGTGCGTAGTGTCTGTCAACGCCTTTCGGCAGCAGACGTTTCCGACCGCGTTGCCGCCGGCGCGCAAGAGTGGCGCGGCCGCCCCTTGTTCGCATACGTGCGCGAAAACCGTGCTGGCGTTTACGCGTTCGCTTCGATGGCTGATAAGTGCGTTTCATAAAACCGATTCGGCTGAGCCGATCAAAGAATGGGTAAATTAGGGGGATGCTCCTCATTGTCAACGCCGAGGCAAACTCGCATCGCCCGGATTCGTGGTCAGGCAACGACCCGAATTTACAAAGTTGCCAAGACAGGGCATTTGGAATAACAAGCCTGAGTTAATGGGCGAACAAGAAAATGTCGTGATCGAGCCGGCAACTGAAGCCGACTTGGACGAGTTGTCGGAATTGCTCGGCGAATTGTTCTCTCAGGAGAGCGACTTCCGCCCCGATAAAGACAAACAGCTCCGCGGCCTGCGGCTCATTTTCGAACAGCCAAGTCGAGGCCGCGTTTTTGTGCTGCGACGCAATGGCGCGATTGTGGGGATGATCAATTTGCTCTTCACCATCAGTACAGCCGAAGGCGGTTTTGTCATTCTTTTAGAGGATTTGGTGGTGCACAAGCAGTATCAAGGCCACGGCTACGGCAACAAGCTGCTCGAACACGCAATCGATTTCGCGAAGAAGAAAAACTTTCTCCGAATCACGCTGCTTACCGATCGCCCGGAAAATGTAGCGCAGTCGTTTTTTCGGAAGCATGGCTTTGTCGATTCTTCGATGATTCCGATGCGCTTGTGGATCACGCCGCAGCAGGAGCAAACGGGGAAAGAGTAATCTCGGATTACACGGATAGAACGGATGTGGATAATTGCGGATGCTTCAGTGTGGGGGCAGAGCTCTGCGACCCTCAACGCACAACGGCCGGTTACGCTTCGGAAAGAGGCTCGCGGAGCTCGTCCCTTCATTTGCCTGCATATTAGTAATTCGTGCCATCCGTGGTTAGCGGTTGTTTTGGATCCACGCGTCCAGTTCAGTCGCGAGCCGTTTTTTGAATTCGGCGCGGAACTGAATTTCATCGACCGCTTTTGCCACATCGGGCGCACTCGCAGCGGGCAGGTTTCCTTGCGCATAAGCTTCTAACCGCTTTGCACGCGACTCGTCCGAGAAAAACGTGAATAGGCTGGGTGCATATCGATTAGCGCCAGCCGCGTCAGTTTTCGCGAGCAGCGTTTTCATATTCGCCGCGGCGAGCTCCCACGCGATGTCGGGGTGACCGCTGTCACGCGCGACGCGCGCGACCAGAAACACGGCGCGACTCGTTGGCAGTTCATCAGTCAGAGCAATCGCCAGTGTCTTCTTGATCAACTTCGGATCGGCTGCTTGTGCCAACGCGTTATAGTAATTTTGTTTGTCCGCGATACTGGTCGTTTTCAGACCGAGCTCATGCAGTTTGTTCCAAGTCTTCTCGTCCGCATACCGACCGACGACTGATAGGACGGCGGGACGGAGATCGGGTGCGAGCGATGCCGGATCAGCGAGATATTTCTCGAAACGCTCACGGCAGCCAGCGATGATCTCCGGATCGTTGGAATCTCCCAGCGCGCGGATCAGGCTAGCGCGCAAGTTTGCAGCAGCGGGCGGTTCGCCTACTTTCGGCTCCCACCCCAGCTTCGCAAATGTTGGACGCAAAAGCGATCGGGCGTATTGCTGGAACTTTTTGCATTGCGGACTCCCGAAGAGCAGACGGTTCATGAACTCCAGCACTTCGATGATCTGCTCGCGCTCGGCTAAATCCGCGGAGGGCGGCAATTTCTCAACTAATCCAAAATAGAACGAGACCGGCGCACGACCGGCTTGCACAAGCGCCCACGCATCGCTCAGAAGACTTACCCGATCTTCCACTCCCAGCTTCTGGAGCGCCTCGAGTAACAGTTTCCAAGAGCGCGCGTCGTATTCGACTCGATAATTTCCAGCGCCGTTGACGTTCAATTTGAGCGCGCGATCTGCGGGGATGTTGTCCAGAGCAGCAGTCTTGTCGGTCATCAGCAAGATCGCAGCGGGTTCGCCAACGACCGAATAGGTCAGCGGGATTTTCCAGAGGAGCGACGGGGCATTTTTGAAATTCACCGTGAACCGCTCTTGTGTGAGCTGCACCTTGCCATCTGCTTCTCGTTTGACCTTCACAACCGGAAATCCTGGCTGTTCGGTCCAGCCTGCGGCAATTTCACCGACGGATTCGTTCGAGGCTTGCGAAAGCGCATTCCACAAATCCGCGGTGGTAGAATTCGAATATTTATGCGCGTCAATGTAGCCGCGGATTCCATCCCGGAAGACGTCCTCGCCAAGAAAGCTCTCCAGCATCCGCAAAAACGATTGGCCCTTTTTGTAAGTTATATCGTCGAAGGCGCTATTGGCTTCGGCCTCCGTAGCGACAGGTTGTTGAATCGGATGCGTGGTCGAACGCGCGTCACCTTCCATGGCCGCTTCCTTGGCGATTCCGGTGCGCCGCGTAGGATCTCGCGGCAATTCCCGCGCCAGCCAGACTTCCCATTGCGGGTTGAACTGCGCGGTGCATTTGCTGCCCATCCAAGAGGCGAATCCTTCGTTGAGCCAGAGGTTGTCCCACCACGCCATCGTCACGAGGTCGCCAAACCACATATGGGCCATCTCATGCGCCAACACTTCGTAGATATTTTGCTTCGTATCGGCGGAGGAATTCTTCGGATCGAATAGAAGCGTTGATTCGAAATAGGTTATTCCGCCCCAGTTTTCCATCGCACCACCGAAGCCGCCGGGAAGAGCAATTTGATCCAGTTTGGGCAATGGATACGGAACGCCGAAATAATCGTTGTAGTATTGCAAAATCTGGGCCGAAGCTTCAAGCGCATATCGACCCAGTTCTGCTTTCCCCTTTGTTGTAATCACGCGGATTTGTGTCGGACCGACTCGCGATTCGATGACGTCGAGTTCACCGGCAACGAACACGTTCAGATAGCTGGACATCGGAGGAGTCGGCGCGAAACACACTTCTCTTCCGCCTGCAATTTTCCTCTCGCTCTCGACAGGCATGTTCGACACAGCGAGCCAATTCTCTGGCACGACGACTGTTAATTGAAAACGCGCGCGAAAAGCCGGTTCGTCCCAGCAAGGAAAAAATCGTCGCGCATCGGTCGCTTCGAATTGCGTCCCGAGCATGACCTTGCGCGCGCCGCTGCCCTGTTCCTGATAAGGCACGTAAAAAAGCCCCTGCCCTTGTTGATTGATTTTGCCGGTGAAGCGGAGGGTGAGGCTGTGATCGCCGGCTGCGAGTTCTGACGGTAACGTAAGCGTCAGCAGTTCGGTCTCTTTATCGATCCTGATTGCCGAAGCAGGCAATTGTTTGCCATCGACAGAGGCTGCCTGAACCTTGAGTTCGAGCGCGTTCAACACCAGTTGGCGGATGGGGCTGCGCACGTTCAGCTTTACCATTTCACTTCCCGCGAACGTGAAGTTCTCGATGTTCGGAACGACGCGCACCGAGTATTCCGTGGGAACGACTTGTTTCGGAAGTTTCCCCGGAGTCTCGTAAAAATTAAAAGGCTTTTCCACAGCTCCGAATAACGACGTTCCCGAACACAAAACCACAAATGGGACAAGCTGAAAGCGCATGTCGCGAACTAAACTATCAGCCCGGCGTGTGCATTCCGTTTCAATTCTTTGGCCCTTCCGCGCGTTCTCACTGGTAGGGTCGCCGCGCTGCGCCGACTCCCGAAAGCCTTCGGGACAGTGCGGCCGTCCCTGGCCAGCATTTGCAAATGCAGAAATAAATGGGCGCACACCTACTGCACGACGAGCACCAACAGCAATTGTCCCCCGCCCACCTGCGGGCCTTTGATTACCAGCGGGCTGCGCTTGCTGAGCTTGGCCTCGGTTTCGAGCAGCAGCTCTTTCTCTTTGTACAGTTTCAGGTTCAAAACATAGCCTCCTTGCCTCTCGCCGCGCGCATCCACGTGCAACCCGAAAAACTTACTCGTCGCAAGCCAGTCTTCCTGACCGGTTCTGAGGACCTTTTGCGAATGCCCGATCACCTGGAATTGATCGTAACCGAAAAATCTCTTCAGCAATCCCTCGATGCGAATCAGTTCCGGCGGAATTGGCTGCGGTTGAGAGACGTTCTCCGCCATCACAAGCCCGCTCCAGACTGTCTCTGCCGCCTGCAAGGCAGGCGCCACGCTCATCAAAACAGCTACAGCGATTATAAGCGTTAGCGACTGCCTCATGCGCAATTACTTGGCTGCGTAATCGGCCGGCAGACTTTGCAAGCCCTCGGTCCAAAGCACTGTTACGCGGTCCTGTTTCACTTCAAAGATCGAGACGCTCGCATTCGGACTGACGACCGGATCAACGCGTGCGTTGAGAATTTGAGTCAGGTATTGAGATTCCTCGGCGGGATTTTTTTCCTGCATGACGGCAAACGTGAAAATCAAGAAGATTGCGAGCGACGCTGCGCCCGCCCATAACAGGCGAGGAATCGTCCACCACGTGGAAGTTGGGATTTTGGACGATCCACGATTTTCCTGCACTATTTTTTCGCGGAGCTGATGGTTGAAGAACTCGTCGTTCGTTAACGCATGCGCGCCCAGCTCACGCTTCAACAGTTCGCCAAGTTTTTTCGCGTCGGCCTTTTCGGCTTGAGCCGTAGCTTTGTCCGGCAGCGAGGCTTCGAAATCGGACAGTTCTCGCCCGCTGAGCTGGTCATCCAGCCATGCTGTCCATTTTTCCTCAAACCTTTTCATACACGTCTCTCAGCAAATTTTGCAATTTCTTGCGTGCGTAAAAAAGGCGCGACATGACGGTGCCGATGGAGCACCCCAACGCTTCTGCGATTTCATGATATTGCATGTCGTCGATTTCCTTCATTAAAATCACGGCACGCTGTTCTGGCGAGAGCTGGCCGATTGCCTTTTCGATCCGCGCGCGGATCTCGCCTCGTTCCATCATTTGATGAGGCAACGGCTCCGTTTTCGGAACCGTTTTAGACGCCGGCTCAATCTGCGTTAGTTGAATCGCGTCGTCGAACTCGGCGTCGCCGCCTTTGACGCGCTTTTTGCGGAGCCAATCGATTGTGACATTCATCACGATTCGATAAATCCAGGTGTAAAAGGATGACTGGCTGCGGAAGCGTCCGACCGATCTCCACGCTTTCAGAAAGCTGTCCTGAGCCAAATCCCAGGCGTCCTGTTCGTTATGGACCATGTTGTAAATCATGCTGAATACGCGTGCTCGGTATCGAGTTACCAGCTCGTCGAATGCTTCGGTGTCACCGGCCTGGGATCGTTTCACCAAGTCCAATTCCGACACATCGGACTGCGCCAGAGTCGCTTCCGTTTGCATGGTTGGACGGAGCCCGCCCTTATTTCATTCAACACCGGAAGCTGCCGGGGCCGAACCGGCGACGCCACTCGGCACGATACTCGCCCATCAATCTGATAATGCCGTCGCGTACTTCAAACAGTCGCTGCTGCAGGACCAAGTAATCGGACTTGGTGATCAGTCCGGCGGCCTTTCTTCGCAATTGCACCGCTGCGTTCATCGAAGTTGTGATCGCCTTCAACGCACGCTTCAAATAGGCGATGGTCATCCCGATTTCATCGAGATGATCACCGCTTAGCGCTGCCGCCAGTTTCGCGCTGGCCAGAGCCGCGTGAGTCGCTAACTTGACGGCGGCAGGCTCATTCTGAAGACCGGCGTTTTGATCGAACAATTGATCGATCCAGAGCGTGAGATCGAAAGCAGCGCGATAAAGATCGTGTTCCTGGAATGTTTCGCCAGACGCATCTACGGGATCGACGTCGGCTTCATCCTCTTGCGCTGCGCTTTCGTCCAAAAGCGCATCGACCTCTGCACTCCAATCTTTTGCATCCAGCAACTGCGTCCAACCCATTTCGCGCGCGATAATTTCATCGCGACGGGGATCATCAAGATATGTTTCCAGCAACTGCATGTACTTTTCAGTCTTCCCGTCCTGTTGCTGAAGAAAACGTTCCCAGTCGTATTCATCCCACATGCGTTCAGGCTCGCCCCAGTTGCCGGCCATGCAGAACTAAACGCGAGCTTCCCATTTCGCGCAAAATCTTTTCCTGAGGCATTTCTTTCAACATCAAGCTTCGAATTCCGCTGGTTGCATCAGGCCCTGCGATCAGTAGGTTCGGCTTCGTGAATAAACGTTCTGCGTCGTGTGGGATGCTTGCTTTGGTAATCGCGTGGCTGCTTTCCGCCTGTGCGTCACCTCAGGAAGGCGTCGTAAGAGAATCCACACCAACCGAACCACAAATGACAAGTACCGCAGCTCACTTCCCACCTCCGTCATTCGCTCCCGGCGGCCAGGGAATGAGCTCTGGCCACTCGGGATACTAAATTCATATTTCGGCGCTCTTAAAGGGCATTCCAACTGGGCCTCGCGAACAAAGCTGACTTATAAGCGTAGGCGCAATGTGTTGTTTGTCGGTTACTCTTCAGAGCACGGGTGGTTGCATCGGAGACGTCTGCAGATACGTTCGGTGTCGGTGATTAAAAAGGCCGCACTGACAGGAGTTGTGGTTGTGCTGGTTGCGTTTTGGCTCTCCGCTTGCACGTCGCCGACTGGCGACACGGTCGCCAGTCCCTCTTCCTCGCAATCGAGCGGAGCTGTTCCCGGAGAAAAAATGCCGGACGACGACCGCTACGCTCCCGGACCGATGGGATCGAGCAGCGTGCGCTGGTGACAGCGGCGTCGAAGTGTAAACAGTTCAACCGTTGAAACAGAGCCGAATCGCGGGTTCGTTCCGCTTAAACACTTCAACGCTTGACGAAGTGTAGCAGCGCTTCGTGCACTCCAGCACCGTGGCCCTTCTGCGCGACGTACCCGCCGGCGTTGCGCACTGCATGCTGAACCTCGGGAATAGCATTGGCCGGACACGACGGCATCGCTGCGAACCTGCCGTCCAGCATTGAGACATCATTATGATGATCGCCCGCTGCAAAGATGTTTTCGCGCGCAACATCCAGCAAACGCGCAAGCTCTGCGAGCGCCGCGCCCTTGTGATAATCGGCGTGACAAAAACGCAGGTATATTCCATTCCGCTGGTAATCCAGCTTCGGATGGCCAGCACGGGCCTGCCGGATAAAATCGGTAATGCGGTCCACCTCTTTTTCGCTTTCGGCAACGAGCCCTTCCAGTCCCTCCGAATTGTAGATCAGACGCGCTTTAGTTTGATTTGTAACGAAATCCACGAATTCAGCCAGGACAGAACGAGCGGACAAAAACAAATCGGCGTGATCCCGGGCGCAACGCTGGTTCCAATCACCGAACGGTTCCCATTTCTCGCCATTCCGTCCCGGACGAAAAACGTCTCGCTCAGTGGTGAGAATGAAGTCCGGACGAATTGGTAGGGCGAATTCGGCCAGACCGGTTTCGAGCAGATCCACCGAGCGGCCAGTGTTAATTGCCCAAATGGCACCGGCATGCTGCAACTCGCGAATCAACTCCATACAGTTCGGGTCGAAGATCGTCTCGCTACCGCGGGAAACGAGAGTCCCGTCAAAATCAATACTGAGCAGTTGGATTTGTGAACACATTCAAAAACAATTTAAGAATTGATTTTCGAGAAGCAATGCGTCGATTGTTTTAGGAGCGTAAAATCGGATGAAATCGGCCTACGAACTTGCAATGGAGCGCCTTCAAAAAACCTCGCCTTCGTTCTCGCTGACTGAGGAACAAAAGAAGGAACTCGCCGAAGTCGATTCCATATGCCGCGCGAAGATCGCTGAGAAGGAGCTTTTCCTGAAGGAGCAAATTCGCGAAGCGCAAATCGAGGGTAAAACCGAAGATGTCGAGTTGCTGCAGAAGCAACTCACCTCGGAGGTGCGGCGGTTACAGGAGGACTGCAAAGCGAAAAAAGAAAAATTGCGCGCTGGCTTCGAAAAAAATCTGTAGGGCTAGCGCTCCGCTTTCCACGGGTGATTTAGAAGACAGCCGATGCACCTGCCCTACAAGATCGCTTCCGCCCGTTCCGTCTTTGCACCGTGCTCTCCACGCTTCGGCAAATCGGGATCCAGGAAGCCGAGCATGTGCGCGCGACGGATCGTACGGACGCCTTCCTGCTTCTGCAGCTGCTCGATGCTGCGGCGGAATTTTTCCATCTTGGTCCAATGTACTTTGGGACGGAAATGGTGCTCTGCGTGATAACCGTTGTAGAAAAACAACCAGTTGTAAATTTTTCCGTAGCTGCTGACTCCCCACGCAATCGGCTTCTCAGGGTTGGCCCCGTAATGGCGATAGTACCCGTTCAAATAACTGAAACAATGGCCGAGATACCAGAACGGCAGGAAAAACAAAATGAATCGCCAGTTGATGAAGTGAATTGGATTCGTCGGAACGACAATCGCCATCACTAAAAGCGTCGTTGCGAACGCAGCCAACTCGAGTTTACCCCAGAAATCATCGCCGTTGTTGCGTTTTCGCAATTCTTTTCGGATCGCGCCCACATCATCGCGGAAGAAACTTAAGAAAACATAGCTCCACGGATTTTCCGCTTCGCCATCATCTCCGTGGCGGTAAATCGACAGCCAATCGATGGTGTCTCCATTTTCATCCTGCCGATCCGAGTTTCCCTTGTGATGCTGCATATGCACCGCGTCGTACATCGTTTGCGAAAAACAGCAGGCGATGGATTGCGTGACTCCAAAGAGCCGATTGAGCAGTCCCGAGCGGAAGAACGGGTTGTGAATGAAATTGTGCCCCACCCCGTTGATGTTCGCGTTGATCATTAGCGAATAAACGAACCCGAGAACCAGCATCGCCCAGAGCGGCGTGTGCGGAAACACAAAATACAGGCCCAAAAGATAGGCGAGATGGAAAAGACCCGCGGCCGTCGGGATAGCGTCCCAGCGCGTGTGCGCGAAAAGCTTTGAACTTGTAGTCGGCCGTTCTATTCGGATCACGTCAGCATTCATCGGGGGAAAAGTTCGAACAAAAATATTCGCCACAGAAAGTGCGCTTGGCAAGTTTGAGGATTGCCAACGCCCTTTCTCGCTGGCTAAGTTAGGCGCTCTCGATGTTTGCGCTCCAACCTGAATTAAAAGTCTTCGCCGGCTCCGCAAACCGCGATTTGGCGGAGCGAATTTGCAAATACATAGGCGCGCCTCTGGGACAGGCGACGATAAGCTCGTTTCCCGATGGCGAGACGTACGTCAGGATCGAGGAGAACATTCGCGGGCACGATGTGTTTATCGTCCAGCCAACTTGTCCACCGACTAATCAACATTTGATGGAACTGCTGATCATGGTGGACGCGGCGCGGCGCGCCAGCGCTGATCGGATCACCGCTGTCATTCCATTTTTCGGTTATGCGCGACAGGACCGCAAGGATCAACCACGCGTCCCGATCACGGCGAAACTCGTGGCTAATTTGCTGCACGCCGCCGGAGTGAATCGCGTTCTCACCATGGACCTGCACGCACAACAGGTGCAAGGGTTTTTCGATATCCCGGTGGACCACCTTTATTCGTTACCGGTCTTGATCAGATATTTGCGCAAAACGCTGACGGGCAAAACAACTGTAATTTCTCCTGATCTGGGCGGGCTGAAAATGGCGTCGGCTTATGCGGAGGCGCTTGGCGCGAATCTGGCGATTGTGGCGAAGGAACGCAAAAGCGCCACTGAGACCGAAGCGCTCTACCTGATTGGCGACGTGGAAAATCGCGATGTGTTGATGGTGGATGATCTCACTGAGACGGCGGGCACCCTTACCTCGGCAGCTGCGATAGTAAAAAAGCACGGCGCGCGCAATATTTACGCCGGTGTGGCGCATGCGGTGCTGGTGGATGTGGCCATTCGGCGGTTGCAAAAATCCGAAATTACAGAATTAGTAACGACCAACAGCACGCCGGTGCGCACTGTTGACGGATTTAAGGTCACCGTGCTCTGCGTCTCCGAGCTTCTCGGAGAAGGCATCAAACGGATTCACAACGACGAATCGGTGTCGTCGCTGTTCAACATCGAGAACGAAAAAAATGGCAAAACAAGTTAAGCTCAAAGCAGAACCGCGGGCGGAGATGGGACGCTCCGCTGTGCGCAAACTCAGAGCGCGCGGATTCATCCCGGCTGTCATCTACGGAGGCAACGACGAACCACAACCGCTGCAAGTCGCCGCCCGGGACATCAATGCCATGATGAGTCAGGCCTCCGGAGAAAACGTGCTGGTCGAGCTCGAAATTGGCGACGATGGACAAACCCGCACGGCGCTTGTGCAGGAGGTGCAGCACTCGCCTGTCGGTGGGGACATTCGTCACGTGGATTTTCACGCAATCTCAATGGATCAGATGATTGAAGCCGAAGTGCCGCTCGAACCCGTCGGCACCGCAATCGGAGTGAAAACTTTCGGCGGATTGCTCGAACAAAGCCTGCGCGCCTTGGCGATTGAATGTCTCCCGGGCGATTTACCGGACCGGATCACGGTTGACGTTTCGCAACTGAATATCGGCGATGCCATTCACGTCCGTGACATTCAACTTCCGCCGGGAGTAACGCCAAAAGTACAACTCGATCTGACGGCGTTCTCAGTGCTGGAGCCTGTGGTGGAGGAAGAACGAGCACCGACGGAAACAGAAGCCGCAGCCGCAGGACCGGAAGTGATCACGGAGAAAAAGGAAGAGGGCGAAGCCGGTGCCGCGTCTGCTCCTGCTGCAAAAGAAAAGGCTCCAAAGGAGAAAGAGAAAAAATAATCCATTTTCGATCTTCGGTTTTGGATTTTCGCTTACGACCGCGAGCGGTGGCCAGGAACGCGCAACAGCTTGGAATGTACTATTTTTACAATATTCCGTTAGGTGATTACTATTTGGAAGTTTGGACTTCCAACCCGCCCAAAACATACCCATTCAAAATCACAGGCTCGCCTTATCATGATCTGCCACGGATTCCGATTAATTAGCTGCGCCGAAAGCGGGGCGAGACATCAGCGTTAATCCTGCAAATCTATTGCAATCTGGGTGTCGATCTGCCGTTTCACCTTTTGCGATTTTGCGATACCGGCGCGCCGATCGGCGCGTTACGAGGTTTATTGATTGGCGGAGAAATTAATATGGACGCAGACATAGAAGCGCGTTCTCAAATCCGGCTCATCGCCGGTCTCGGAAATCCCGACCCGGAGTACGCGGCCACGCGGCACAACATCGGGTTCCTGGTGGTCGATAAGCTGGCTGCGCAGTTTGGATCGACTTGGGAGAAGTCGGGAAAATGGGATGCCCTCTCCACAAAATGTGGAGCTGTGCTTCTGGTTAGGCCGTTGGCCTTTATGAATCGCAGCGGCTACCCGCTGTTGGCAGTTGCACAGTTTTACAAGATCGAACCGCAACAAAGCCTGATCGTGCTGGATGATCTTGCTCTGCCTCTGGGTCGTCTTCGCTTACGCGAGCGAGGAGGATCAGGCGGCCACAACGGCTTAGAGTCGGTTATCGCCCAGTTCGGGACAGAAGAGATCCCCCGTTTGCGCGTCGGGATCGGAGCTGCGCCTACTGAGGGATCTGTTGATTATGTGCTCAGCCGATTCTTTGATGAAGAAAAGCCGATCGTTAGAGCAAGCATCGATCGCGCGGTGGAAGCTTTGAAATGCGCAATTGACAACGGTCTCGTTTCAGCCATGAACACATTTAACAAATCCGAGGAAATATGAATCGTTATTATGAAGCGCTGCTGGTGTTAAATACGCAGGCCAAAGAGGAAAATGTAAAAGAAATGATTGAACGTCTGGAATCCGAGTTTCAGAAGGAAGGCGCTCGTGTCGAGCAGGTGCAAAAGATGGACAAGCGCCAGTTTTCCTACGCGGCCGGGTCGCTGGATTCCGGTTATTACGTGAACTTCATTTTGAACGCCGATCCTGGTGCAATTATTCGGCTGAGGTCAAAGTTCAGACTCGACCCGGACGTTTATCGCCAGCACTACCAGCGCCTTGACGAGAAAAAAGAGAAAGCCCCGAAAAAAGTGGTAAAAGCGAAGTGATTTCGTTATAAGCCCGACATGGCCAATCTCAACAAAGTTCTCCTGCTCGGCAATGTCACACGCGATCCTGAGGTGCGTTACACGCCGAAAGGCAGCGCTGTCTGCGACCTTGGAATTGCCGTAAACCGTGCTTACACCACCGACAGTGGCGAGAAGCGCGAGGAAGTCACATTTGTGGATGTCACGCTCTGGGGACGAACAGCGGAGGTGGCCAGTGAGTACCTGAAAAAGGGCAGACCGGTTTTCATCGAAGGCCGGCTGCAAATGGACACATGGGACGACAAGCAGACTGGGCAAAAACGCTCAAGGCTTCGGGTAGTGGCCGAGAACATGCAACTGCTGGGAGGTCGTCCTCCAGGCGGGGCGGCCGACGCGACCGGAGAAATCCGGCAACCCGGCGCGGCATCTAAATCAGCCGCGACATCCGAGCCGGACGAAGACGAGATTCCGTTTTAGTGTAGTGCGAGCCTCTGGCTTGCGCCGTTCGATAGAATCGCAAGCGGGACGCTTGCGCCACCTTTCTCATGAACGCGACTGAAGCGTGCATTGCGCTGAACATGCTGCCGACCGTCGGGCCGGTGCGATTACGCAAGCTGCTTGAGGTTTTTCAAGAACCGCAACAAATCCTCGCCGCCAAACGTAGCGAACTTCGCAACGTGGAAGGGATCGGTAACGAAGTTGCCGATCAAATTTCCAACTGGCAATCAACCGTTGATCTTTCCGCGGAGCTTCAGCGCGTCCGCGATTTCGGAGCGACCGTAATTACGCAGCAATCGCCTTCGTACCCGCCGTCGCTGCGCCAGATCCATGCGCCGCCGATTGTGCTCTACGTCTGGGGTGAACTCCAGGAACGCGATTATCACGCTATCGGTGTCATCGGCGCGCGACGCACGACGCATTACGGGACGGAATCGGCCAAGAAGCTGGCTTATCAACTTGCTTACGCAGGTCTGACTGTGATCAGCGGATTGGCTCGCGGCATTGATACGGCTGCTCACCAGGGTGCGCTCGCCGCGAAAGGCCGCACGATCGCGGTTATCGGTTCTGGATTAGCGAGACTGTATCCACCGGAGAACAGGCCTTTAGCAGAAAAAATCCGCAGCGGAAATGGCGCGGTAGTTTCTGAGTTTTCAATGGATATCGAACCAGATCGACAAACGTTTCCGATGCGCAACCGCATTATTTCGGGCTGGAGCCATGGGACTCTCGTCGTGGAAGCCGGCCTGAACAGCGGCGCGCTTATCACAGCGGCGCAAGCGCTGGAACAAGGGCGCGCGGTGTATGCTGTCCCTGGCCATATCAATGCACCGAGTGCAATGGGATCAAACCGACTGATTCAACAAGGCGCCAAACTGGTCATGGACGCATCGGATATTCTTGAAGATTTGGAGATTCTATTGCCCGAGGCGAAACCGTCGCCGGAAACCGCGGCTCGTCCCTTGCCGCCGCTCTCAGACGAAGAACGCCGAGTTTACGACGCCATTGATGCAACCGAGACCGCTATCGACGAAATTGCCGCGCGGAGCGAATTGGCAAGCGCAGCCGTTTCATCTACACTGCTACGGCTCGAACTCAAACATCTGGTCAAACAGTTGCCTGGAAAATACTTCGTAAAGCTTGGCTAACCAGAGAGTCACTGCTATGCCAAGTGTGACTCGTTTCTGGCCTGACTTGCAAATCCGCTGTAACTGAGTTCGATTGCTGCCCCCATGTCTAAATCCCTCATCATAACTGAGAAGCCTTCAGTCGCCGGCGACATCGCTAAGGCGCTCGGCGGCTTCAAAAAAGGCAAGGACTACTACGAGAACGAGGAATATCTGATCTCGTGGGCGGTAGGTCATCTTTTGGAGCTCGCTGTGCCAGCTTCAATGAAGGAGCAGGACAAATGGGACATGAAGAAACTGCCGATCATGCCTCCGGAGTTCGCACTTGAGCCGGCGGAAAAAATGAGCGGTCGCGTCGGTGTGCTGCGAAAGCTAATCCGAGACAAAAATGTTTCTGAGATCATCAATGCCTGCGACGCGGGCCGGGAAGGTGAACTGATCTTCCGCTACATTGTCCAATATGCCGGGACCAAAAAGCCCATCAGACGTCTCTGGCTGCAATCGATGACGCCGGAGGCCATCCGCGACGGGTTTGCGCGACTGCGCAGCGACGCGGAGATGCAACCACTGGCGAGCGCGGCGCGAAGCCGCAACGAGGCGGATTGGCTGGTAGGCATCAACGCCACGCGCGCATTTACGCTGCGACTTAGCGGCGGACGCGGCAGCACTGTCACTTCGCTGGGGCGAGTGCAGACACCAACGCTGGCCATCATCGTCGATCGCGAGAACAAGATTAAGGAATTCAAGCCGCGCGAGCTGAATGAGATCATCGGCACATTCCAAGCTAAAACTGGCGAATATTCAGGCCGATGGTTCGACGAAGCGTTTAGCAAAGAAGAGAGCGAGATCGAGAGAACAAAAAGAGTGCTAACGCGCCTGCAATTAAATTTGCCGGATGCCGAGCAACGGCTTGGTCCCGCGAGCGGATCCCTCTGGGAAGAACACCGCACTGCCTCCCGACTGTGGCATCGTGAAATCGCCGAGGCGATTCAGCGCAAGCGCTTCGGCAAAGAAGGCGTCGTCGAGCTGGAGGAAAAAAAGCCCAGCACCCAGATCGCTCCGCAGTTGTATGATCTCACGAGCTTGCAGCGCGAAGCAAACAGCCGTTTCGGTTTCTCCGCGAAGCGCACTTTGCAAATCGCGCAGGCGCTCTACGAGAGACATAAAGCTATCACCTACCCGCGCACAGATTCTCGCGCACTGCCTGAGGATTACATGCCGACCGTGAAAGCGACGTTGAGCAAGCTCGAAAATCCATTCGCGCGCAGAGTCCTCGACAATAACTGGGTCAAGCCTAACAAACGCATCTTTAACGACGCGAAGATAGGCGACCATTTCGCAATCATTCCAACCGACACCGTCCCGCGTTCACTCGATAACAACGAGCAGGCGATTTTCGAAATGGTGACCAAGCGCTTCGTGGCCGTGTTTTTCCCACCGGCACAATACGAGAACACGACACGGATTACCCGAGTAGAGGACGAGCCGTTCAAGACAGAAGGCAAAATCATGGTGGCACCCGGATGGCTCGAGGTCTATGGCCGCGAAACCACGGGCGACAAACCGGAAGAAAACCTGCCGGCGGTTCAGCGGGGCGAACGCGTCGAAATCGTTCGGGTTGAAATCAACACGGAACAGAGCCGGCCGCCTGTTCGTTATAACGAGGGCACGATACTCAGCGCGATGGAAGGGGCGGGCAAACTCGTGGACGACGAAGAACTGCGCGACGCCATGAAGGAGAAAGGCCTCGGCACTCCGGCCACGCGCGCCTCAATCATCGAAACGCTGATTTCAGCTCATTATCTGACCCGGCAAGGGAAGGAGCTTCAGCCGACGGCTAAGGCCATCCAGACGATCATGCTCCTGAAAAGCGCGGTGCCGGAATTGACGAGCCCGGAGCTGACAGGCGAATGGGAATTTCGCCTGCGCGAAATCGAGCATCGCAAGCTCACGCGTGACGCGTTCATGCGGGACATCCGGGACCTAACGAAGGACATCGTCGGCAAAGCCAAGCATTTTCATCCCGACGAGCACATGTCCGACACCGAGCCGTTTGGACAATGCCCGAAGTGCGGTTCGCCGATCGCGGAGCGGTTCAAAAGTTTTACCTGCACCAATGAAGACTGCGATTTTACGATCTGGAAAACCATCGCCGGCCGATTACTGAGCCGCGACGAATTCGAGACGCTCGTCCGCGACAAACAGATCGGACCACTTGGCGGCTTTCGCAGCAGAAAAGGCAAACGGTTTCATGCTGCGCTTAAATTGAGCGACGATTTCAAGGCAGAGTTTGATTTCGGCCCAAACGGACAGGAGAACGGCGCGACTCAGCAGGTGGATTTTTCTGCACAGGAGCCGCTGGGCAAATGTCCGAAATGCGGCGGACGCATTTTCGAATCCGGAATGAGCTACGTCTGCGAAAATTCAGTCGGCCCAAACAAGACGTGCGATTTCCGATCAGGCAAAGTGATCCTGCAACGACCGATCGAGAGCGAACAGTTGAAGAAATTGCTCGCGACCGGGAAAACTGATTTGCTTGAACGATTCATTTCTCGAAAGGGCAGACCGTTCAAAGCATTTCTCGTGTTGACGGATAAGAAAGACGTCGGCTTCGAATTCGAGAAGCGCGATCCGAAGGCGAAGAAGGAACGAAAACCCAAGGAGCAGGCTCCGAAAATTGATTTCACAGGAAGAGAACCGGTTGGCGAATGTCCAGTGTGCGGTGGAAAAATTTATGAAACGGACGCTGCTTACATTTGCGAGCACTCACAGGCCGACCGTAAGTCGTGCAAATTCAAGCTCAGCAAAACCATCCTCGGCCGCGACATTCCAAAACAACAGGCACAGAAACTTCTCACCACCGGAAAAACCGATCTCCTCGAAGGGTTCATTTCAAAACGAGGCCGCCCATTTTCCGCGTTTCTGAAATTGGACGACGGCAAAGTCGCTTTTGAGTTTCCGGAGAAGCCTGCGCCAGCTACAGAATCCAAGTAAGCTCAAACCGGTTAGCCGGTAGGGCGCGACCGAAGCCTGCTCGCCGGGGCGAGGGCGCGCCGATCGCACGAGCTGCGCGAGCGCTGCCCAAACTACGCCGGCGGGTAAGTGGCGCGGCTGAGACTTAAGGCGTGAGGCGCAAACACATGCCGAAAGCAATTGTGCAACAGGCTGGTGCACAAAGTTCCGCCGTTTTCTTTGCTGGCATTAAAAGCCGCGTTCGCACCGCGCAAGTTAAGGCTGCTCTCGCCGCCAACGCTTCCGAGTTCGGCGAATAAAACTGTGGCGGCAGCCGTGTCGGCTGCGAAATCAACCCACGTAGGCAGCACGCCTGCCACTACAGCGAGACATCCGTCGACCGCGGGACGGATGGGGACCAAGCCGCCGGGACGCGAGCGAGATGGACGAGCAGGCGCTCGGCCTACTGAGCCGGGCGGCAAAGGAGTCAATATGACCAGTCGCCCGGCGACTGCGTAACGGAGGAGGACACGCTCTAACCAAACCCAAACCCTAACTCAGCCAAAACCTATGAACTAACAACATTCTTACCGCACTTGACTCCCTCATAGGGGTTAGATGCAGCACTTTGTGACTACGGACGCGGTGCCGGAGTGGGTCGAACTCGCGGAGCCGGTGTAGCTCTCGGTGTTAGCGTCGCAGTTGGCGTAGCTGTCGCTGTTGCCGTTGGAGTGGGAGCGGGGAAACAGAAGAATTCCATCGAGCTCAGCGGCGTGACACCGTCACTGGCGTAGCCCCCCGCCGACTTAGGCCAGTGCAGCGCCGATTCGGGTATGGCTGTCCGGGCAGGATCCCCGGCGCACCCGCTAAGAGTTCTCCAACTTGCAATAGTACCGCGATGACCAGGTAGGCAGAAAAACGGGGCGCTCCAACTTCGCGACCGGATACACAAATCGTCGATGACATCGGGCAGATTCTCTCTCAGCAGGCAGTGTGACCGACAACGCTTGCACGACGCAAGCACAGTTTCACAAAACCTGTAGCGGAAGCTGACAGCTTCCCATTGTTCGTTCGCGCGAACCCGAGCCGCGTTCACGCCGCGCCGAGCATCGTTCCGGCGACTCCGAGACTTGTTCCGGCGATCCGGAGAGTCGTTCCGGCGACCCAAGCGTCGTTCTAGCGACCCCGAAACCGGTTCTGGCGGTCCCGAGACGCTTCCCAGCATGCCGAGACCAGTTCCGGCGACGCCGAGATGCCATTCCGCCGACCCGAGATTTGATCCAGCGACGCCGAGGCGGGGTCTGTACACTCGGAATAGCGTAACTCCTTGACAGACGGCACAAAATGCTGTCCGGGGCACGTGGGCGGGCGCACGGAAGAAGCCTGCGAACTACGGAGGAACAAGATGTCAGTGATTATTTCCCAGTACTTCATGCACCGCAGTTCTTACTGGCTATTTTGAACAGTTTCCGTTGCGGACTTGCTCAGTTCAAGCGCTGCGCTCACTTTCTGTAGGCCTGCAGTGAGCGTGTCGATCTGCTTTTGCTGGCGCAGGGCATTCGCTTCCAAATCCTGCACCTTGCGATGCTCCTTGAGGAACTCATTGAGCAACATCGCGTTTACCGCCTCATAGCGCACTGTGTACGGTTTGCCTTGTTCGTCGCGGGCCACCAAATCGGGATTTACTTTTTCCACCTGTTCAGCCACCAGCCCAAACTGCGGGATGCCAGCAGGGTCAAGGTCATGCTTGTAGCGGAAAGTCACGGGTTGGAGGGCGAGGATCGCTTCACTGGCTTTATCCATCGGCTTAATCTCGTCCTTGAAACGAGCCGAGGACGCCGCCACTCCAAGTTGACCGCTGGCATTGACGACGACGCCCGCGCCTGAAACCACTACCCCGGTAATGCCGGCAATAAAGGTTCTTGTTTGTAATCCGTCTGTGCCGATACGCACAGTGCCGGCTTCATCAGCAACACCTTCGTTGCCGATATCAATATTATCATCGCCCGTGGTGAGGACGTCACCGGCGGCAAACCCCACTGCAATGTTGTTGAAGCCGGTGGTGTTGTTAAGGAGCGCTTCAGCGCCGATGGCCGTATTGACGCCGCCGGTTGTGTTTTCAAAGAGCGCGAAAAACCCGGTGGCCGTGTTCTCGGCGCCGCTGTCATTAAAGACAAGTGCGTCGGTTCCAACAGCCACGTTTTGTGAGCCAACAGTGTTGAGCAATAATGCTGCAGCGCCCACTGCTGCGTTGGAATCCCCGGTGTTGAGGGAAAGCGCTCCGCCACCAACACCGGTGTTAAAGCTAGAGTCGGTATTGGAAAAGAGAGAACGCCAACCAATCGCTGTATTTCCAGCGCCGATGGTATTGCTAATGAGTGCATCGTCACCGAGAAAAGCATTGAAGAGGCTGGAGTCGCAACCCTGGTTACAAATCGCTTGCGCTCCTGGCAAAAACGCAAAGCAGGCGAGGGCGAGTGGAATCAGTAAAGCGAGCCGGCAAGGCACGCGGTTTATCGAATGTTTTAATGCGAGAGTTGTGGTTTTCATATACGAGAGATTCTGCCTCTTTTGCTCTCCACACTGCAATGACAAAAATGCCGCCCGCTAGCTATCACATCAAATCGCCGAGATGCTGCTGGCACCAAGATCACTGCAGGCTTTGCAGTGAAGAGATGCCGTAGTTTCCTTGAAGCTCGGGCGCTTCGGCGCGACTTGCGCCGCGCCGAGCTCGATCTGTTTTGGATCTTCTTCGGTCTCGATTTTGATGAACCCGTCGACTGGATGCTTTGCCGCTTCGGCCAAGTCGCCGAGCGATGGCGAACATCGCAACCCGCATAACGTCGGTCCGAAAAAGCCAGTCGATCTTCAGCGGAAGAAAACGTGGGAAATTCATCCCATCCGCGTTTTCCAATTTCCGCGCGCGTGATGGCGTTATTCGCCTAACGAAAATCCTGTGCAGGGTCGACCTGCTGTTGCGCGTGGTGCACTATCGCCCGCACTTAGTGGAACGTAGAGGGCAGCACCGCCGGTACAGTATTCAACATAAATTGCGATCCACCGCCATCTTCCTGCTCGGTGCCGTCCGGGTCAACCACAACGAAGGGAGTGTGTCGACAAATTTCGTCTCGCCAACGACCTCGGAACGTCTATCCTCGCAATTCATCAACCTTAATCGAATGGGAATCTTTACAAAGCTTGGGCTGCCGCTGGCGCTAGCTCTCGCTGTAGGAGTAGTCTGGACTCCTACCAGCGCAACTTGTGGGCAGATCAAAATTGAGATCACAGCGACTGTCAGTCTCGTTGACGATCCCGACAACCTTCTTAACAACGCTGTTGCGCCCGGTGACATCATCACCGGCATCTATACCTACGATTCCTTCGCGGTGGATTCCAACCCGCTTCCAGAGGTGGGAGATTACCGTTATACCACCGCGCGGAACGGAATCCGACTCAACGTAAACGGCCTAAGGTTTGGCACTAATCCAGCGAACGTAGATTTTCTGCTCGAAGTGGTTAATAACCACCAAAACCTCGATAATTACGTCGTGATCAGTTACAATAATCTGTTTGCCGTTTCCGCGATGGGCGAATTCGTGACGAATACCATTGACTGGCAGCTCGACGATCCGACGCAGACGGCGCTCTCGTCTGCCACGCTGCCGAGGACTCCGCCGGTTCTATCAAACTGGCAATCGATTTTCGGCCTCACCATCTCGAGCATGGGCGATGATTCTTTCTTGATTCGTGCGAATGTGACTTCGGCCGTCAGAAGGCGGTAACCCAAGGGAAGAGCCGAAGGGGTAGAATCGAGCATCCCTCTGGCTTGTTGCCGCGATTAGTCTGCAATGCTTCCGCTATCGTGAGGTTCGATTTGTTGTTGGACGTGGTGCACCATCGCTACCGCAGCGATCAGAACGATGGCGGCAATAACCTGTTGCGGGTGAAGATTAGCGTGAAAGAAGCCCCAGGTAATGCATACTGCAGCCAGGGTTTGCATCATTTCAAAATAGCCGGCGATGGATGCGCGAGTGAGATGCAGCCCTTGAAAATAAATCAAAAGCGGAATCCCGCCTGAGATTGACGCGAGGAAAAAGAGCAACAGAATGGCCTTTTTCGGGTGTGCCTGCGCTGGCGCGGGCCAGAGCGCGGCGCCATTCAATTTGCCATAAGCAAAAAGAACCAAGGTCATGCACGCAAGCCCAATGACAATGCGCATGCTGGAAGCGAGTCGCAGCGACATGCCAACCATTACGCCGCGTCCGGCGACGGTGGAAAGGCCCCAGAACAGAGCACAAATGAGCGCGTAGCCGGTGCCCAGGTTTAAGCCCGCGCGTTCGAAAGAAATTCCGATCTGAGTCGGATACGCAACAGAAACAAAGATGCCCGCGAGGATTGCAATTCCCGCGTACAAAAAAAAGCGATGAGCAAGGCGATCACCGAAAAGCAGAAATGCGCCGATCGTTGAGATCACCGGCTGGATGTTCAGGATCACGTTTACCACCGTGGGGTTACCGTATTTCAACGCCAGCGTGAAAAAAACTGTGCCGACAGCGGAACCGGCGAAGCCCGAGAAAATTAAGAAAAAC
This sequence comes from Verrucomicrobiota bacterium, assembly GCA_003218945.1. Classification (GTDB taxonomy): domain Bacteria; phylum Verrucomicrobiota; class Verrucomicrobiia; order Chthoniobacterales; family UBA10450; genus Udaeobacter. The sequence continues at coordinate 35,696 of QHPE01000151.1, forward strand.
CACGTGCGCGGATGCACTTTCGGGATCTCAGACAGACACGGAATCAAGATCGGCAGGAACATGATGAGGATGAAAACGTGCTCCCAAAAAACGATGACTTTTGCGTCGAACAATTCGTTAAGCGGAATGCGCCATGCGCTTTCCGTGCCCCAAAGCGCTGCGCCGAGTCCAACCAGCCAAGGTCCGTAGCGTGCAGTGCGCGTTCTGCGAGTTTGCATTTATTAGCGTGTATCGTGTTGCAGGCCGTCGCGTCTATTCGCCATGACCAATGTGTGTTCGAGATCGCTGAGCAAGGTAGCGCATGCGTCCCGCTTGCAATCCAAGAGCAACGCAAGCCAGAGGCTCACGCTACTTCAAAGAAGTATTGACGCCACAACGAATGGTATGGTAATTGGAGTTTCCATACTATGCGTTGCCCCAAATGCGGGTCGCGTGACGATAAGGTCATTGATTCCCGTCAATCGCGCGACGGCTCGAGCATCCGTCGGCGGCGGCAGTGTCTGAAGTGCAAATATCGCTATACGACTTACGAGGAGGTCGAGCGCTCGGATCTACGCGTAATAAAAAGCAATAGAACACATGAGCCATTCGACCGCCGTAAACTGGCTGCCAGTATCGCCAAAGCATTTGAAAAGCGTTCCGCCAGTCTGCTTACATTGGAAGATATGGTGGACGAAATTGTACACGAGTTGGAAACTGGCGGACGCGAAGTTCCCTCATCGGTCATCGGCGCGAAGGTGCTCGACAAACTGCGCGAGATTGATGAGGTCGCTTATTTGCGTTACGCGTCGGTTTACCAGCGTTTCCAGGATGTCGATCAATTTGTCGATGCCATTCACACTCTGGGACGCCAAATAAAACCAAATGTGCTTCAGCGGGAATTATTTCCGCCTGACACAACGCAGAAGAGCTCCAACGCTGGCCCTCGCTCGCGCGAGCCCGCAGGTAAAAATCATGGTCGCCTTTAAAGAAGAATTTCCATATCTCCGGACAACATCGGGACAACTCTTCGAGTTCAACCGCGATTGGCTGCACGCGGCAATCACGCGAGCCGCTGACGAAGCTGGTTACCCCGGCTGGTGGCTCACTGATCACGTCACCGAGAGCATCGCTTTTTACCTGCACCTGCGAAATGATGAAAATGTCGTCGCGTTCAACCAGCTCTCGCAGACCGTGCGTGACGTGTTGGCAGCGATCGGGTACAAGGAGATCGGACCGCATTTTACACCGGCGCCACCGCCGATTTGTATTTCGTTACTGGATATCGCTCATTGTGCCGGCGCGAGTTACGAGCTGGCGTTTTTCGGTCTGCTGGAAAAACGAATTAGCGCATTGATTGACGCTGGCGCAGACAATCTTCGGCTTTCTTCGCTGCAGCTTTGTGTGAAGCACCTCCGCGGTACGAAAACATGGACCCGAGCCTGCGATGCGTTACGCGAGGAAATTGTCTGTTTTGTCCGCGAAAAACTGACCGTCGCCACCGATCACGCGCGACTTGATTGTTCCCTGCGCTGATGAAACGCTATCGGCCATGACGATTTTCGAAAAGATCATCACGCGGGAAATTCCGGCCAAAATCATCTGGGAAGATGACGATGCGATTGCGTTTCACGACGTGGATCCCCAGGCGCCCGTGCATGTGTTGATCGTGCCGAAAAAGGCCGTTGCCCGCCTTGCAGATACAACTGATGAGGACGCCTCATTGCTCGGCAAACTGCTTCTGATTGCGCGCGACGTGGCGAAGCAGTTGGAGCTGAACAGCGGCTATCGAGTTGTGATCAACTGCGGACCTGACGCAGGTGAAAGTGTTCCGCATCTGCATGTGCATTTACTGGGCAAACGCGCGCTTGCGTGGCCGCCGGGGTGAAGGGTTCGCCACGTTGAAGGGTTGTAGCGTTAAAGTGTTAAACAGGCAATCCGATCTGAAGCGACTGGCGCTAATCACCAACAAGCGCCCAGTCAATTCCGATGATGCGCTTACCGGCAAAGGGCGTTAGCGATTTCGGAAAGATTAGATATCGCGCTTCCTTACTCTCCTTAAGACCGACGATCCCAAAATCGGTTCCGCTTTCGCTCCTCAGGATTGTCATCACACGGTTTTTTTTAATTTGCGCTCTGAGGTGGCGGTCAGCGGACGGCTTCTGCCATAGCGTGCAGACCTGCGGCTTACCGCAGTTTTCGATTACCTCGGAGAAGCGCGCTGTTTTGGTCTTGAGAAGTTTCACATCTGGAATGGTAGAGACGGCTCGCCGAGCCGCCCGCGGCGCCCTTTAACAAAAAGAAGCCCGCCAGAGAGCTACGGCAAGAAGGATCATACTACCGTTGCTGCATTCCTGCCCTGGCGGGGTTTGTAAGTCCTCGATCCATAGCCCCTGACGGAGGGGAAATTTCCTTGCGCCAGCGCGATGCGCAACTCGAAAACGCGGAGCCAGATAGAGCCCATGGTGTCCTCCTGTTGGTAAACATGTCATCAAATTGACAATGTGTTGCGCTTCTGTTTGCATCGAGCGCGTGAAATGGCTCGCGTTTGTTTTGCTTATACTTGCTTTCCTTGCGGCGACATCCTGTACCACGCTTGTCAATCGGCGGGATCTTTATAGCCCCGAACCTGCCCCTGAGTCGTTAGAGGCGGCCCGGCAATGGTACGGGGTCACTACGACAACAATTCAAACGAGGCGGTCAGGTGTAGAAGGGTTGCCTCCGCCGGAATTTCGATATTAGGATGCAGGGACGTCGCACCGCGCCATCCCTAGCTTTCAACCGAAGGGAAGATTCGCCTTTATTCGCGCCACATCCGTCTCGTCGACGAGTGCCGCTTTGCCCAGCCGGCGTTTGCGTTTTGCATTTTTCGTCGACAAAAGATGACGTCGCGAAGAACGCGACCTCAAAACCTTGCCGCTCGCGGTGATTTTGAACCGTTTCGCCACTGATTTACGCGTTTTGCTGCGTGCAATCGGCTTCGGCATACGGCGAGAATGTTAATCGCGGTCGCGGAGGATAACAAATTGTTTCAACAGGTTTGAGGCGGCTGGCAAGAGCATCAGATCCAAGCAACAAGCTCCAAAGAACCTTCAATCATCAAGCGTAGAACCGCTTCGACTGATTTGACTTAAGTCTTGAAGCTTAAACCTTCTTTGGAGTTTGTTGCTTGGAGGTTTGCTGCGAAATTGCTGGATGCAGTCTCCCGCACGCAAACAGCCGCGGGTCATAATTGTCGGCGCGGGCTTTGGCGGGCTTGAGGCAGCGAAAAAGCTTGCTTGTGAAGATGTGAGTCTGACCGTAATCGACCGCACAAATTACCATCTGTTTCAGCCTCTACTGTATCAAGTGGCAACAGCGGCGCTCTCACCAGCTGACATTGCTGCCCCTGTGCGCGCAATCTTGAGCAAATGCAAGAATGTCGAGGTAATCCTTGCCGAGGTGCAATCGGTGGATGTCGAAGGCAAAAAAGTGAGAACGCAAGATCAAATATTTGAATATGACTACCTCATTCTCGCGACCGGGGCGCGGCATTCTTATTTTGCGCACAACGAGTGGGAAAAACTCGCGCCGGGATTGAAGAGTCTTGAGGATGCGGTTGAGCTCCGGCGAAGGATTCTTTTGGCCTTCGAATTTGCCGAAAAAACAACAGACGAAGCGGCACGCAAGGCAGCGATGAATTTTGTCATCATCGGTGGCGGACCAACTGGCGTTGAAATGGCCGGCGCGATCGCGGAAATCTCCCGCTACACACTGGCCAAGGACTTTCGTCATATCGATCCCTCGCAGGCAAAGGTGATCCTAATCGAAGGCGCGCTCCGCCTGCTCGCCGCGTATCCCGAGGATTTGTCCGAGAGCGCCCGAAAGCAACTTACCGAGCTCGGAGTGCAAGTACGCACGAACGCACGAGTAACAGATATCAGCGAAGCGGGCGTTCAAGCGGACGGCGAATTTATACCCTGCCGCGTGAAGATTTGGGCAGCCGGCAATAACGCATCCTTTGTCGGTACAACGCTAGACGCCCCCGCTGACCGCGTTGGCCGCGTTATTGTGAACGACGACCTGACCATTCCCGGGCATCCGGAGGTGCAGGTCATTGGCGACCTGGCGAACTTTTCGCATCAGACTGGAGAGCCCCTGCCGGGGGTTTCGCCTGTGGCGATGCAACAGGGGCGCCATGCCGCTCGCAACATTTTGCGAATGATTCGCGGCGACAAGCCACGGCCGTTTCACTACTTCGACAAGGGGAGCATGGCCACCATCGGACGGAACAAAGCAGTTGCAGATTTAAAGTTTTTTCATCTCAGCGGTTTTCCCGCGTGGCTGGCGTGGTTGTTCGTGCACATCATTTTTTTGGTCGGCTTCCGCAACCGCTTGCTTGTGCTTATTCAGTGGGCGTGGGCGTATCTGACCTTCGACAAAGGCGCACGATTAATTACCCGCAACTTCCAATCGGAACACAGACCCCCAGCCTAGTGTCGCAAAGAGAAAGCCGCGAGCAACTGCGCGCAGCACGGTTATTATTCCAGTCCCAGCGCTCTGAACGTCGCATCGACATGTTTAAAATGAGTATCGAGCGAGCAGAGCCGATCGATTTCCGCCGATGAAAGGCGCGCGTCGATTTCAGGTTCGCGCTTTGCGTTTTCGGCAAACGTTCCCTCGCCTTTCCACGTTTTCATTGCCGCGCGCTGAACAGTTTCGTACGCGCTCTTACGCTCGGCGCCTGCACGCGTGAGCGCGAGCAGAATGGATTGGCTAAAATACAAACCTTTGGTAAGAGCCAGGTTTTCCGCCATACGTTGCGGGTAAACCTGCAATTTTTCAACGACGTCGTGCAATTTAGCGAGCATGTAATCGAGCAGGATGCATGAGTCCGGCAGAATGATGCGCTCCGCGCTCGAGTGGCTGATGTCACGCTCGTGCCAGAGTGCGACGTTTTCCAGTGCAACAACGGCGTTCCCGCGAATGACGCGAGCCAATCCGCTCAACCGCTCGTTTGTGATGGGGTTCCTTTTATGCGGCATGGCGGAGCTGCCTTTCTGCCCCTCCCCGAAAAACTCTTCTACTTCCAGAACTTCGGTGCGCTGGAGATGACGAAATTCGGTTGCCCACCGATCAATGCTCGATGCAATAACGGCGAGAGTTGTCATAAACTCGGCGTGGCGATCGCGCTGGACGACCTGCGTAGAAAGCGTCGCCGGTTTCAATCCAAGTTTGTCGCACACTTCACGCTCAATTTTTGGGTCGATGTGCGCATGGGTGCCAACTGCGCCGCTGATTTTCCCAACCCGAATTCGCTCGCGCGTCTGTGTGAGGCGTTCAACAGCGCGTCCGAACTCATCGAACATGAGCGCCAGCTTCAATCCGAACGTGATCGGCTCGGCGTGCACACCGTGGCTGCGGCCAATCATCGGTGTCATCTTGTACCGGCGCGCTTGGTCTGCGATGGCAGTTCGCAGTGCCTGAAGATCGTCGAGAAGGATATTGCACGACTCGTTCAGTTGCACCGCGAGCGTTGTGTCCAAAATGTCCGATGAAGTCAGTCCTTGATGAATCCAGCGAGATGCAGATCCGACCGATTCAGCGACGTTTTCCAGAAACGCGATGACGTCGTGATTCGTCCGCTTTTCGATGTCGAGGATCCTCGGAATAGAAAACCGCGCCCGCTTCCGAATCTCGGCAGCGTCCTCTTTCGGAATCTGGCCAAGCTCTGCCGTCGCCTCGCAGGCTAGCACTTCAATTTCCAGCCAGATTTCAAACTTTCGATGGTCCGACCAGATTTTGCTCATCTCTGGCCGGGAATAACGGTCGATCATGCACGGAAGATAAAGCCACTGGGTTGGTGGAAAAGCGTTTTCGTTCCCGAGAATGCATTTACGAGTTCCCGGCAAGCATCGCAAACCGGCCCACAAACCGGAACCGAAGGCTAGAAATCGAAGGCAATCAGCCGCTTAGCAGACGCGGGCGCGCAGGAAACGTCCGTTATCCTGAACGCGGACCTGGCCGCTGGCCAAAAGATCCGCAACCGCTGCGACCATTTCCCTGCTGCTTTCGGTGCATGAGCCGACTGCCAGGATCAGATCACCCAGTAAAAGCCGTCTGCGCGGCCTGATGATTTGGCGAATTTGGCGATTTTTTTTCATGTACTGGCCATTGCTCTTAGCAGGTTCGATGCCACTGGTCGTTGTGAATATCTCTTCCATCTTCACGGGTGGGTTATTCAGTCGTTATCCACCTTAGAACTGACCGTTCAGTGACACTTTTGTTCAAATTTAAAACACTCGCCTTCGCCAGTGCCACGTCGCGGCGAGGTATCGAATCGATCGCAAGGAGTGCGCCCCCCTTTACGTGCGTGAGCGGGACTTCATCAATCGCGCGTGACAATGAACAAAACGGCAAATATCATGATTACCACGAGAATTGCCTTTCGACTGCTGGAGGACGAAATCTTCCAATGTTCCAGGGCGGTCAAAAGCTGCGGCTCGATGCGCTACGCTTTGTGCTGGTCAGGCGCAGAACGATGAAATACAAGACCGCCAATACCGCCACAAAGAGAACCATCCAGTGCGACTTGGTCTTCACAAATGTTACCCAGCCATCAACGTTGGAGATCAAGTCCGGCTGCACCTGGTAAGCTTTCGCGCCCAGCCAGGCCAAGACGCTGCACCAAAGTGCCGAGCCAATAATCGTTGCGAGACTGAATCGCCAAAAATTCATCCGCACGAGTCCCGCCGGGTAGGAAATCAGATGCCGAATAACCGGCAACAGTCGGGCAAAGAAAACGCCGCCGGTTTCGTAACGCGCCAACCAGACTTCGGCGCGCTGCAGTTTGTCGTGCGTGATGAGGAAATATACGCCGAAGCGGTAAAGCAGAGGACGCCCAATGAAGAGGCAGATCCAGTAACCTATCGCCGCGCCCACATACGATCCGATTGTCCCCGCAAGGATGACGCCGGGCATGCTGAGATTGCCGCCAGCCGCGAGAAACGCCGCCGGCGGAATGACGATCTCGCTTGGAATCGGGATGATCGAACTTTCCATAGCCATAAGGGCGATGATGCCCCAATAACCGCCGTGTAGAACCCAACCAAACCAGATTTCAAGTAATTGATGCATATTGTCATTCCGAACGAAGTCGAGGAATCTCTAGGGGTCGAGCTGCGATCGTTTCGCCGTAGTTCACTACAAAAACAAAAATCCGCAAACTAAAATTCAGATGTCCATTTATCGGCGCGTTCTTCGGTACTATCAGCCGTTCCGGGGACAAACAATTCTCGGCCTGTTTCTCTCACTCGTCGGAATTGGCCTCAATCTGCTCAAGCCGTGGCCGTTCAAAATTATCGTGGACGATTTCCTGCGGCCGACGCCTTCTGCGCACGCTGATTGGCGGACCTGGGTTCCCCTGCTCTGCCTCGCATTAGTCGTAATCCAGTTCATCTGGGGAATTATTAATTGGATCACGAATTACTTGTTCGTGAAGATTGGGCTGCAAGCACTGCTGAAATTGCGCACCGATCTTTACTCTCATCTGCAACGACTCTCGCTGAAATTCCACGACGCACGGCGGTCTGCCGATTCCAGTTTTCGCGTTGCCTACGACTCGCAGTCGATCCAAACGATCTACAACAAGGGATTCACAAACATTTTCGCCTCGGTCGTCGCGTTGATCGGCACATTCGTCGTGATGATGGGACTCGACTGGACGTTGACGCTACTATCTCTGGCAATTGTACCGTTTATCGTCGGGGCGATCTATTTGTTCGCGCGGCGTATCCGTCGCGAATCAACCTCTATTCAGGAACAGGAAAGCGCCGTCCTGGCGCAAGCACAGGAGGGACTGAGCTCGATTCGGATGGTGCATGCTTTCGGACGCGAAGACTTTGAGGTCCGGCAATTTCAACAACAGGCGCAGCAAAGTCTTCAGGCGAACCTAAAGTTAACCTTAACGAATGTGAATAGCGCCCTTGTGATCAGCACACTCATGGTCATCGGCACGGCCGCGATGTATTACGTTGGGACGTTGCATGTGCTCGCCGGAATTCTTAGCCTCGGCTCACTGCTGGTTTTCAGCGCTTACCTACTGATGTTGTATCAACCACTCGAATCCCTCACCTACACGACGTGGGCCATGGAAGGCGCAACCGCGGGCGCGAAACGCTGCTTCGAGGTGTTGGATCGTCAGGATGACGTGCGCGACTCGCCGAGTGCCATGGACATTTTATCCGTCAAAGGGGCGATCGATTTTCGCTGCGTTAATTTCGGTTACGCAGAAAACCGAATTGTTTTGCGCGACGTAAATTTGCGTATCGAGCCAAATCAAATCGTCGGCCTCGCAGGCGGCACCGGCGCCGGCAAAAGCACATTGCTCAGTCTGGTGCCGCGCTTTTACGATCCAACAAGCGGCGCTGTAATGCTTGACGGTCGCGACGTCCGCGATATCACAAAGAAATCCTTGCGTGCGCAGATCGCGATTGTTTTACAAGACACGCTCCTTTTCTCCACCACGATTCGAGAGAATATCGCCTACGGCCGGCCGGAGGCCAGCGACGAAGATATCGTTGAGGCGGCCCGCCGGGCGCAGGCGGACGAATTTATTGTGCAGATGCCGCAGGGATATGACAGCCTGGTCGGAGAACGTGGCGGGCATTTGAGCGTCGGTCAGCGACAGCGCATCGGAATCGCTCGAGCATTTCTGAAAAACGCACCGATTCTGTTACTGGACGAACCGACTTCTGCGCTCGATCCGGCGACCGAAGCTGCCATCATGGAGACAATCAAGGAATTGATGCGCAGTCGGACGACTTTGATTGCCACTCATCGTTTGGCGACGATTCACAACCTTGATCAGATCATCGTGCTCGATCGTGGACACATCATCGAACAAGGTCGCGGCCCCGAACTCCTAACTCGGGGCGGCATTTACTCGAAGCTTTATGCATCGGGAAAGTTTCCAACATAGTAGCGAATGTGTCCCGCTTGCGAGACATGGAGCCGGCGCGCCCTCGCGCCGCGGCCTGAGGGCAGGCCGGCTCCAGGCGTTTGGGAAGCACAAGCGCGACGGCGCACGCTTTACTCATGAGCAACGTTAGAGAAGATCGCCACGTCGAAGGTGACTGGTGGCCGGAGGCGGTCCCGCCGAACGTTGAGTTCGGCGACGGCTTTTATTGCGAGAGCGCGCAAATTTTTCGAAAGCTTCGAAGCAAAAAAACGCGCGCAGTCATCATCGGCAAACACGTTTCCTGTTACGCGGGATGCTCGTTTGCGATCGGCGAGAACGGCCAGTGCACGATCGGTGATTTTACTCTGCTGAACGGGGCGCTGATCATGACCGAGGAAAAGATCGAGATCGGTTCGTATTGCCTCGTTTCCTGGAACGTCGGCATCGCCGATTCCGATTTTCATCCACTCGAACCGGCCCAACGCCTGATTGACGCGCAAGCGCTGGCTCCGTATTTCAAAAACCGCCCCGCGCGCCCCACATTGAAAACCGCGCCAGTCAAAATCTGCGACAATGTCTGGATCGGGATGAACGCCGTGATCTTAAAGGGCGTGACCATCGGTGAAAATTCGGTTGTGGCAGCGGGTTCCGTCGTGACCAAGAGCATCGAACCAAATACCGTTGTCGCCGGAAATCCCGCCGTAATCGTGAAGCAATTTCAAACGTGAGTCGTTCCAACGCCCCAACGCCGAAGGCCCAATGCGGAATTTTCTTGGTTCGATCTTTGACGTTCGATGTTATGCGTTCGGCGTTTTCCTCCTGATGAAACGCAAGCGCATTATTGTCATGGGCTTTATGGGTTCGATGCCGATCGCGGGCGTTGTCTGGCAGCATGTTCATTACGTCTCGGGACTGCGACGCCTCGGCCACGATGTTTTCTACATCGAAGATTCAGCGCGTCTCCCGTACAATCCGGAAACATTCGAAGTAACCGACGAGTTCGAGTATGCGGCACAGGTTCTCACTCGCCTCGCTGGCGAATTTGATTTCAAAAGTCGCTGGGCGTATTGCGCGCGCTACTTGCCTGACACTCCAACTGCCGGCATGTCGCTGAAAAAAATCCGGCAACTCTATCGCGATGCCGACGCGATCCTGAACGTTTGCGGCGCGCAGGAATTCAACGACGATCTGCTCGTTTCTGATCGTATTCTTTACATCGAGAGCGACCCCGGCGTTGAACAAATCAAGATCGACAAAGGCGTGAAATCGACAGTCGAATATCTGCGGCGGCATCACGCGCTTTTCACATTCGGCGAAAATATCGGCACCAAAGAGTTCCCTGTCCCACTCCATGGCTTCAAATGGCTGCCTACTCGGCAACCAGTTGTGACTGATCTTTGGAAGACGGCGCGGTCCCTGTCCGTTGCCGCCGTCTTCACAACCGTAGCAAACTGGTCCACGAGCGGATTGAAAGATATTACCTGGCGCGGCAAAAAATATTTGTGGAGCAAATCGCGTGAATTCCTTCGGTTCATCTCCGCGCCCAAAAAAGCCGGCGAAACGTTCGAGATGGCAACCAACATCGAGGCTTCAAGAACGCGCACAAAATTTGAGCAACACGGTTGGCGCCTGACCTCACCGCTGCAAATGAGCGTCGATTACTGGCTTTACCGCGATTACATCCAGCGCTCCAAAGGCGAGTTCACCGTCGCGAAGGATCAATACGTCCGACTCAACACCGGTTGGTTCAGCGACCGCAGCGCGTGTTATCTGGCAGCAGGGCGCCCGGTCATCACGCAGGAAACCGGGTTTACCAAAAATTACGGGAGCAAAGAGGGACTGTTGTCCTTCCAAACAGTCGACGAAATCGCCGATGCCGCGAAAAAAATCAACGCGGACTACGCAAAACATTCTCGTGCCGCGCGCGCGCTCGCATGTGAAGTGTTCGAAGCCGAAAAGGTGCTGGCTTCGATTCTCGATCGAGCCGACATTTGAGGGGGCATGGTAAGCTCAGCCGCCGTTTCGACGGCTTGCAATATCCGCGACACTTTCACTTTTTTTCACGCCTGGTGAGGGCATATTTCGATCGATGACCACGGCGACACGGGACGCAGTCGAGGAACTGCTTCAGACATATGGTGAGACAGGCGGAATAAATTACCTCGCCGCCGCAGCCAGCCTGCCATCGCGTCTGTCGATCGAAGCAGCGTGCACCGAGCTGATGAGCCTGATGTTTCCCGGTTTTCGCAGCGAAGCGTTAGTAAGCTCCGAAGATCTCGCTGATACCACGCGTATTCGCGTCAGGCATTTGCACGCGCGACTTAAGACAGAAATTTGCAGAAGCTTGGGCAGGATCCCGCCAGACCAACCGACGGAAGCGAAAGCCGAAGAGGTCCTGGGCGGTTTCTTCCAGCAGCTGCCATCGGTGCGCCGCACGCTTTGGACGGACATCGATGCAGCTTACGAAGGAGACCCCGCCGCGACGACTTACGAGGAAATCATTCTCGCGTATCCCGCGCTGGAGGCGATCGCGATTTATCGAATGGCGCACCTGCTCTATGGGAAAGTACCATTAATTCCGCGCATCATGACCGAGTGGGCGCACAGCCGCACCGGCATCGATATTCATCCCGGCGCGCAAATCGGTTCGCATTTTTTCATCGATCACGGCACCGGCGTGGTCGTTGGCGAGACCACGCAAATCGGATCGCACGTAAAACTTTATCAGGGCGTATCCTTCATCGCGCGCTCGCTGGGCGCCGGACGAAACTTGCACGGGCAAAAACGCCACCCGACAATCGAAGACGGCGTTTGCATTTATGCTGGAACCACGATCATGGGCGGCGATACCGTGATCGGAGCGAATTCCACCATCGGCGCGAACGTTTTCCTGACAAAAAGCGTTCCGCCGCATTCGCTTGTGTACTACGAAGAAAAGGAAGTTCGTGTCGTACCAAAACGAAAACGCGAGCCAGCAACCGCAGGCGATGAATTTGAGAAGTGACGGCGCGTGTCACCTGACGGCTTTTCCCCCATTACGAGCAGGAGCATGAGCAAGAATAAGAAAGTGAACCAATGATCTATCTCGATTACAACGCCACGACCCCGTTATGCGATGCAGCGCGCGACGCGATGCTGCCGTATCTCAATCGACATTATGGCAATCCGTCGAGTATCCATGCTGCCGGGCGCGAAGCGCGCGCAGCGGTTGATAACGCACGCGACAAGCTCGCCGCTTTGCTGCAGGTGAAATCAGGCGAGATCATCTTTACCAGCGGCGCGACCGAGTCGTGCAACCTGGCTGTGTTCGGCTTGGCGCGATCTTCGTCTTCAGACGGCAGTCACATTATATCGAACAAAGCCGAACACAGTGCGGTGCTCAACCCAATCGAACACCTCGAAAAGCGCGAAAATTTTGAAGTGACCTGGCTCAACGTTTCAGACAATGGAATGGTCGATCTGGATCAGTTGGCCGACTCAATTCGGCCCGACACAAGACTCGTCTCGATAATGACAGCCAACAATGAGACAGGGGTGATCCAGCCGATGCGCGAAATCTCACACATATGTCGAGAGCGCTGCGTATTGCTTCACAGCGATATGGTCCAGGCGTTTGGGAAAACGGATGTGGATGTCTCTCTCGTCGATATCGCGAGTTTTGCCGCGCACAAGTTTTATGGACCAAAGGGCACAGGCTTTCTTTGTCTGCGCTCCGGCCTACCGATCCAGCCAATCATGTTCGGCGGCGCACACGAAAATCGGCGGCGACCCGGGACGGAAAACGTGGCCAGCATCGCGGCAATGGCTGCCGCCGCGGAATGGGTATCAAGCGATCGCGAGACAGAACAGGAACGCAGAGCCCGGTTGCGTGATCAATTGTGGAAAAGCATCGCAGACGTGTTTCCTGATGCGCGGCAAAATGGCGACCCGGTTGGTCGGCTTACTAACACACTCAATTTAAGTTTTACGGGTATCGACTCGGAAACGATGCTGATGGCGCTTGATTTGGAGGGGATTTGCGCTTCGAGCGGCTCAGCCTGCATGGTCGGCTCGGTGCGAGCTTCGCATGTATTGCTTGCGATGGGCCTGCCGATTGAACGCGCCCGTTCCGCCATACGCTTTTCACTTGGCACATGGACAACCGCGGAAGAAATCGCCGGAGCCGCGGAGGCACTTGAGCGGATCGCGAAGCGAACCAAAGACGCGCGCGAATATGCCCTTGCTTAGGCAGCTCGAGTTCGCGTTCGAACAATTCGCTACACGTGTCTTCCCGGGACGAAATGTTGTTGTAGGGCAGGCGCTCCGCCTGCCACACCGCGAGACAGCAACCGACGCGATTGCGCCACAATCGTGTGGGCGCGATGCCAAGCTCGAAACAAAAGCCCGCGAGCTCTTGCGCTCGTTAGGGGCGAATCGAATCGCAAAAGAGATTCGCATCGAATGGAACCCGCGTCTGAAAACCGCCGCCGGAAGAGCCGACTATCGCCACAAACTCATTTCTCTGAACCCACAGCTACTCGAGCATCCCGCGGAAATAGATCGGACGCTGCGGCACGAACTCGCTCATGTCCTCGCGCAATCTCGCGCCGGCCGGCGGCGGATTTCACCACATGGACCAGAGTGGCAGCATGCTTGCCGCGATTTGGGAATCGCCGACGAGAAGCGCTGTCATACATTGCCATTTCCAGCCACGCGTTATGCGCCGCGTTTCATTTATCGCTGTCCAAATTGCCGTTGCGATTTTCCTCGCGTGCGCAGGATCAGGCGGGCGGTGGCATGCCTCGCCTGTTGCCGCGCGCACAACGGCGGTGAATTTGATGTGCGTTTTCGTCTAAAACTGCTGAGATTGTAGCGGCCTTTGTGTCAAACACGAGGCGCTCGCCGCGGCGAACGCCTCTACAACTCTTTGCCCTCGCCCTTTGTGTTTTTCTCGCCGCGCAATTTCGCCTGGATAAACACGTCTATATCGCCATCCATCACCGCTTGCAGATTGCTCGTCTCCGCGCCGGTGCGGTGATCTTTCACCATCTGGTACGGCTGAAACACATATGAGCGAATTTGGTTTCCCCAGGCGATCTCGCCTTTCTCCCCATATTGGCGTTCAATCTCGGCGCGTTTTTTGTCTTCTTCGAGCTGATAAAGTTTGGCTTTCAACATTTTCATTGCCAGCTCTCGATTGCGTCCCTGGCTGCGCTCGGCCTGGCACGCGACCACAATCCCGCTGGGTTTGTGGAGAATTCGCACGGCAGTTTCCACCTTGTTTACGTTCTGCCCGCCTTTGCCGCCGCTGCGAAACGTGTCGATCTCCAAATCGGCCGCATTGATGTCAACCGGAGCCGTCTCGGCGATTTCAGGCACGACATCGACGCTGGCAAATGAGGTGTGGCGCCGCTTGTTTGCGTCGAATGGCGAAATGCGCACAAGCCGGTGAACTCCCCGCTCGGTTTGCAGATGTCCATAGGCGTACTCACCTGTCACAAGGAGGGTCACCGATTTTATGCCGACTTCTTCGCCCTGTTGAATGTCCACCGTCTGCGATTTGAACCCGCTGCGTTCGATCCACCGCTGGTACATCCGAAGCAACATGTCGGCCCAATCGCACGATTCAGTGCCGCCCGCGCCGGAATGAATCGTCACGAATGCGTTCGCGCGATCGTTTTCGCCGGACAAAAATTGCCGCAGCTCGAACTCGTCCAACTTGTGAGCCAGGCGCTCGTGTTCGGTGACGACTTCGTTCTCTGCCTGCGCGCGATGTGCCGGATCGTTTTCTTATGCAGCTAATTCTTGCAGCGCGCTAAAATCTTCGATCTCACGTTGCAGTTCCTGGAACGGATTGATCAAAGAGCGCAATCGGGAAACTTCCTCGACGTCAGCCTGGGCCCGCTCCCGATTGGACCAAAAATCCGACGCAGCCATGCGCGCCTCGATTGCGCTCAGGTCCTTCTGAAGCCGCTCGACGTCAAAGAAACCTCCGCAATTCGCGCACACGCGATTTCAGATCTTCAGCATCTGGAATGGAGATTTCCGTTGGCATTTGTTAATTTAATTGAACTTAGGTAGAAGCGCAAAGCGTAGCGCATGCGTACCGCGGGCTGGTTTCGGCGTCGCGCCGAACGAAGCTCTTTTTTCGCCTCCGCAACGGTGAAAACGAGAAACCTAAAGAAAAGTCCGCGATCGCGAGAACGCGCCCGCCTGCACGCGGGACGTGTGCGCTACCCTACTTGCGCGCGGGAGCAACGAGTTTCGGCTTGGCGTGCGCGGTTTCGAGACGAAAAATTGTCTCGCCTTCCTTCATCAGATCAAGGCGATCACGCGCGATCGTCTCGAGATAGCTCACATCTGTTTTGAGCAAAGTGACCTCGCGCGTCTGACGCGCCAGTAAGGTTTGTTGCTCGTTGACCTGTTGCTGGAGGTTATCGATTTCGGTGCGGCTCTGCATTAGCTTTTTGTACGGCGGCACAAACAGGCTCACGATCGCCAGCCAGATGGCGATGATGAGCAGAACCAGCAGAATTCGGTTTAGTCGCTGCCAGACAGTGGCTTCGCGACGCGCGCGGAAATCGGCGTAACCATGCTCCACTTCAGCGGATTGTAGCGCCGTACACGGCTTTGTCACCAAGTTCTTCCTCGATCCGTAGCAACTGGTTGTACTTGGCCACCCGGTCGCTCCGGCATGGCGCTCCCGTCTTGATCTGTCCGGCATTGGTCGCCACTGCGATGTCAGCAATGGTCGTGTCCTCGGTTTCACCCGAACGATGACTGATCACAGTCGTGTAATGACTTCGCGTTGCGAGATTGATCGTCGCCAGCGTTTCGGTCAACGTGCCGATTTGATTTACCTTGATCAAAATGGAATTCGCCACCTGCTCGGCAATACCTCTCCGGAGAAATTCCACATTAGTGACGAAGAGATCGTCACCAACCAATTGAATCCTGTCGCCAAGTTTTTTCATTAGCTTTTTCCAGCCGTCCCAATCATTCTCGGCGCAACCATCCTCGATGGAAATGATCGGAAACCGCGCACAAAGCTCGGCATAATAATCAACCAATTCTTCAGCGGTTTTCCTTGCGTCGCCGGATTTTTTAAAAATATAGAGACGCTTTTCAGCGTCATAGAATTCCGACGCAGCGGGATCAAGTGCGATAAAGATCTGTTCGCCCAGCTTGTAACCCGCCTTCTCAACACCTGCGGAAATCGACTCTAAGGCATCTTCGGCCGAATCGAGCTGCGGCGCGAATCCGCCTTCGTCGCCAATCGCTGTGGAAAGACGTCGCTCCTTCAACACAGATTTGAGCGCATGATACACCTCCGCGCCATAACGCAGCGCTTCCGAAAAGCTCGGCGCGCCCCGCGGCACGATCATGAATTCCTGGAAGTCAATGGGCGCATCGGAATGCGCGCCGCCGTTCAGGATGTTCATCATCGGCACCGGAAGGACCCGCGCTTCAGGTCCGCCGAGATATCGAAAGAGCGGTAAATTCTCGTCCGCCGCGGCAGCGCGGGCGACTGCCAGCGAAACGGCCAGCGTTGCGTTGGCGCCGAGGGTTTTTTTGGTCGGCGTACCATCTAATTCGATCAGTTTCTTATCGATGTTGGCCTGGTCTCGTGCGTCGAGTCCTTTGAGAACAGGCTCAATCTTATGATTAACATTGGCTACGGCTTTTCTTACGCCCTTGCCGGCGAACCGGCTTTTGTCGCCGTCACGCAGTTCCACTGCTTCATGTTCGCCTGTGCTCGCGCCGCTGGGAACGGCCGCTCGCCCAAATGCGCCGTTGTCAAGACGCACGTCCACCTCGATTGTCGGATTCCCGCGCGAATCCAAAATTTCTCGGGCCTGAATGTGCCGGATGCTGGTGCGCGCCATACTCTTCCGCGCCGACTAGACCAGTTTTCGCAAGACGAGGCAAATCCCTTTAATCAGATTGCATTGCAAACGGGAGCGCAGGAAGAACCGGTCCGGGCAGCGAGAGATTCGGATTGGCAATTTGGCGGAGGCGCGCATAATCTTCGCGATGATTCGTTTGGTCGCGTTAGCGATGCTGGCCCTGATTCCTGTTGTTTCCACCGCGAAAGCCGAGGAAGCGCGACGTCTTTCAGCGGATCAAATGACCAAAGCTGTCGGAACGGATTCGATCAGCGTTCCGACACCCGGCGAGCTCTTCGCTGCGCTGGCAAAAACGGAGAAAATAAACTGGTCAGCTCAATACCGCGGGCCAATGCCGACGACGTATAGCAATCGCGCGCAGATCGCGCTAAATCTCGGCGGTTTGATTGCCGATGGATTCATCGCCGTCGAAGCAAAGGACGGTCAGCAGGTCAAAAATATAGGCTCGGATATCATGAAGCTGGGAAAAGCGCTCGGAGTTAGCGAACAGCTACTCAGCCGTGGCAATAGCATCAATGAATTTGCTGAGCACAATGAATGGGACACGCTACAAGCAGAATTGGAAGCGACCGAGAACGAGGTGAAATCCTCAATGCAATCGCACGCCGACCAGGAGCTAGTCATTCTGGTGACTCTCGGCGGCTGGATCCGCGGCACACAGGTTGTCACCGGAGCAATCGTTAAAAATTACAATGAATCCGCCGCAAAAGTCCTGCGGCAACCCGCTCTCGTTCATTTCATGCAAGCAAAGCTGAACGAAATTTCGCCCGAATTACGCCAGGAGCCTTTGGTCAAAAGCATGAGCGGACAACTGAACGGGATTGAGAAACTCGTTTCCTTTCCCGGGGGCAAGGCGCCGAGCGTCGAGGAGGTGCGAAAAGTGAACGAGGCTGTCGATAAGCTGATGACGGAAATTGAAAGCAAGGAACCGCCAAAATGAAACCCTGGTTGTCCCTTTTCGCTTCGATTGTTACGCTGACCACGAGTATTGTTTTGCGGGCAGACACAGACGCCGAAGTGCGCGCACGCAAAGACGCGCTCGAACTTGCGGGAGCATTTGCAAATGACGGTTTCAACATTCGAGATGGACATTGGTGCGGCGTCCTTAGGCCACACGATCACACCCTGATCGCGCTGAACCTGTATGCCGGCAATCAGTACTGGTTTTCCGTCGGCACGGTCGAGCCCATAAAAAAAGCCTCGATAACTGTATTCGATGAAACCGGAAAGCAAGTGACCACTGAAACCTACAGCAATGAAGAAAAAGCAGCGGCTGGTTTTGCGCCTGAGAGCAGTGGCCAGTATTTTGTGGCGATCGATCTGCTCGAAGGCGAGGAAGGCAGTTTCTGTCTCGTCTATTCATACAAATAGACGATACCCGGCTCTGGATACGCAACGCGGGCTGCTGGAGTTTCGTGCATGCGGATTTGGCGATCCGGTGTCGAATCCTAGGCATCCCCCATTTTGGAGCATGTGATGATCTCGCTTCAGGTATTTTACGAAGGTCACGTCCAAGGCGTGGGCTTCCGTTTCACCGTGCGCCACATCGCCAAAGGATTCGACGTCACCGGCTGGGTGCGCAACCTGCCAGACGGCCGGGTAGAACTTCAGGCCACAGGTGAAGAAAACGAGGTGCGCGCGTTCGTTGATCGCATCGCAGACAGCGAGCTTCACTCGCTGATTCGGACACAAACCGAGAACAAGTTGACCGAAGCGGTCGCTTCCGGCGGGTTTGAGATTCACCATGACTAAGTCGCCACGCCACAGCGGCGCGGACGCAGGTCCGGCCGTCGCTGTTCACGGACTGACGAAAATTTTTCCTGTTCCGTTCCATCCCACTCGCGGGCTTGTCGCGGTCAAGGACCTCAATCTGCGAATTGAAGCAGGTGAAGTGTACGGTTTGCTCGGACCGAATGGCTCTGGCAAGAGCACCACACTTAAGATTATTCTAGGCCTGGTGTCACCAACGCACGGTTGCACCGAAATTTTTGGACGCGACAGCCGCCTCGTCGAAAGCCGCGAAGCAGTTGGTTTTCTCCCGGAGAATCCGTATTTCTATAAGTTTCTCACTGGTGCGGAAACGCTACGTTTTTTCGGACGCCTTTGCGGAATGACGGGCGCAACACTGAAGAGCCGCGTAAACGAACTGCTTGATCTGGTTGGGCTAGACAAGGCGCGCCACCGCCGGTTGGGCACGTATTCAAAGGGAATGCTCCAACGCATCGGGCTAGCGCAAGCACTGATTCACGACCCGAGGCTGGTGGTCCTGGACGAACCGACGGCCGGCGTTGATCCGGCCGGATCGCGGGAAATTCGCGATTTGATCATCAACCTGAAGCGCCGCGGAATCACCGTGCTGCTCTCGTCGCATTTGCTCGCGCAAGCGCAGGAAATTTGCGACCGCATCGGGATACTCGCTGATGGCGTGCTGGTGCGTGAAGGCCGTTTGGAGGCATTAATCGCAATCGAGAATCAGACCGAGCTTGTGATCGCCGATGCTTCCGATGACCTCATGCAGGAGATTGAATCGTTCATCGGTCGATCAAACGCCAAACTGCTCGAGCGGCGAAAATCGACTACCACGCTGGAAAGACTATTCCTGGAGTCGACCGGAGGGAACGACAAGAGCTCGACTCGCGAGTGACGAACTAGCAAAACAAAAATGACAGAGGGCCAAACCGATTCAACGCTTCACTTATTGAACGCTTCAACCATTCCGAAGCGTCACCGGGTTTTCTCTTTTTCGCGCATTCTCGCCATCACCAGCAACACGCTGACCGAGCTGACGCGCCTGAAAGTCTTTTATGTGCTGCTGGTGTTCGGTTTGCTGTTGATTGGCAGCTCCATTTTCATGGCGCAATTCTCTTTCCAGCAGGAATTCCAGATCTTGAAGGATGTCTCGTTAGGCGCGATCTCGATGTTCACTTCTCTATTGGCGATCGTAGCCACGGCGCGAATGCTGCCGCGGGACATCGAAGACCGCACGGTTTATACTATTCTCGCCAAGCCGGTGCCGCGTTTCGAATACGTTGTGGGTAAAATTGCCGGAGTTCTTCTGTTGCTGGCAATCAGCACTCTGGTAATGGTCGCCGCGTTCCTGGCCGTGCTGTACATGCGCGAGCAGGCAGTGCTGCAGGTTACTGCGACACAAATGGCCAGCGCGCCGCCGGACCAGCTCGCCGATGCCTTGCGCGCTGTTCGCGCTTTTGCGTTCAACGTCGATCTTGTTCCCGGAATTATCATCATCTTCATCAAAGCGTGCCTGCTCGCGACTCTTACGCTGTTTGTCTCTACATTCGCCACCTCAAGTATCTTCACGGTTGTAATAATGGTCTTCGTTTATTTCATCGGGCACTTGGAGGCCACGGCCCGCGAGTATTGGCTTCACGAACATGGAAGCGGATTGATTACGCGGTCTTTTCTCGCGATCGTGGCGTTACTCTTTCCAGATTTGCAGGCTTTCAATTTGGTGGATGACATCGTCGCTGGCACTGCCATTTCGATGGCGGTTTTCGCCAGGACCGCGCTGCTCGGCGTTTTCTACACCCTGATCTACACGTTACTGGCGGTCTTCGTGTTTTACGGAAAAGAATTATGACGCGAGGCCTGATCGCGCTTGGGGTCTTGATTGCGATGGGCCTACTCAAATTGCCGGTCGAACGTGATCTTGCCGCCCTTCATCGGCAGGAACATTTCCGCGGAGTCGAATTCAATCTCGCGCTTCGCGAAAAACTCGGGCAACTGGGATTCATCGCCGCGCTGAGCGGGTTTCGCGCAATTGTCGCCGATGCGCTTTTTATCCAGGCACATGCCGCTTGGGAAGACACTCAATGGGGCCGGATGCTGTGGTTGTTTCGACAAATCACGACGCTCCAACCACGCGTGCTCCTGTTTTGGGACACAGCAGCATGGCACATGGCGTGGAACGCCAGCGTCGCCGCCATGAACAATCCCGATCAGCCGCACCAGACGCTGCGAGTCAAAGCGCAGCGTGAATATTTCGCGCTCGGCAAAGATTTCCTCGAACGCGGAATAAAAAATAATCCCGACCGCCCCGAGCTGTACGAAGCGCTTGCCCGGCTTTACAAGGAGAAATACAAGGATCACGAACGCGCCGCGGAATATTACGAAAAGGCGGCAACGCTGCCGGAAGCAGCGCCATGGGACCGGCGTTTCTCGGCCTACGAGCTTTCGTACTGCGAGGGGCGGGAACGCGAAGCATACGAGCGCCTGCATAGTCTCTACGATGAGGGCGGGAAGGAACGGCTGCCCACTTTGCTCAAGCGGCTGAAGTTTCTCGAAGACAAACTCGGGATTCCGCAGCAACAACGAGTCTCCGAAACAGGGGAGTCGGAGCGCTAAAATCGTTGAAGCGTTTAAGCGGTTTTGGTTCTACCGTTCGAACATTGTAACGCTTCACTCCTTCAACCTTGACCAATGCGGTTCGCAATTTTCAGTGACATTCACTCTAATCTTGAGGCGCTGGAAGCTGTAGTGGCCGACGCGCGTCGACGCAGGTGCACGCACTTTGTCTGCCTCGGCGACGTGGTTGGTTACAACGCAAATCCCAGCGAATGCATCGAAGTTATCCGCAAGCTCGATTGCCCGGTGGTAAAAGGTAATCACGACGAGCAGGCAGCTTTGCCCGCGTCATCGGAACGTTTCAATGAACTTGCCGAACGCGCCATCGATTGGACGCGCGAACGCCTGAGTGAGCAGGACAAGGAATGGTTAGGCAGTCTGCCCTTGCAACGCCAGGTGCACGATTTCACGATCGTGCACGCCACCCTCGATACGCCCGGGCAATGGGGCTACGTGTTCAACAATCTCGATGCCGTCGCGAGTTTCACATATCAGCGCACGGCCGTTTGTTTCTTCGGCCACACCCATGTGCCGATGGTATTCGTGCGCGACGAAGGCGTGCGACGTGAGGCCGCCGAGCACATTCGCATCGAACCGGCAAAAAAATATTTCATCAACGCAGGCAGCGTCGGGCAACCGCGCGACGGCAACTGGCGCGCAGCTTATTGCATTTACGACGTGGAGAACAAATTCGTCGAGTTGTTGCGGCTAAAATACGATCTGGCGACCGCGCAAAAGAAAATCGCGAAGGTTGGTCTGCCGCGGCTCTTAGCAGAGCGCCTTGCGATGGGCCGCTGAGCACATTAACCGCGGCGGTAGGGCGGGCAGTCCCCTGCACGCCGCCATCAATTTCGCCATTCACTACGGCGCGCACGGAGTGACGCGCCCTACCTACGATGGTTCACTCGCTCACGGAGAACAAATTCCGCGATTGGCAAATCGCGCGGATAAGTGATTTTGAAATTGAAATCGTCATTGAGGACGAGCGCGATTTTGTGGCCGAGTCGCGCGACCGCGGATACTTCGTCGGTGACCAAAATATTTTCTTTGTAAACGGCGTCGTAGGCGCCCTCAATCAACTTTCGATCGAAAATCTGTGGCGTTTGCATCGAGTAAAGTTCATCCCGATCGACCGAACCAACGACGAGAAGATTGGCGTCTGCCCGTTTTAATGTGTCGCTGACTGGCTGTGCCAACGTGGCTGCGCCATGAATTCGACATTGTTGGAACGTGCGTTCGATCTGGTCCGGCGTAATCAAAGGGCGGGCCGCGTCGTGAACGGCGACGCATGTCGCGCGCCTGTGTATCCCGCTTAAGCCGGCGCGAACCGAATCCTGCCGCCGGTCGCCGCCGCGGACAATAGAGCGGACTTTCTTCAAACCCGCATCGGCAGTGAGTTTTCTGATTTCGTCATGCCGCTCTTCCTGCGCGACGACGATGATTTCATTGACGGAAGTTGCGCGGTCGAACGCGCGCATTGAATGAGCGAGCACGAATTCGCCCGCGATTACGGCGAACAATTTATCGAATCCCATGCGCTGGCTGCTACCGCCGGCGACGATGAGAGCGCTTAGCATAAAGTTGAAGCGTTAAAACGTCGAAGCGTTGAAGCGGCGACTATTGTTTACACTTCAACGCTTCAACGAATCACGAAAGCTGTTTTTGCACTTCTGCACTCAGCGTTTTGCCATCCGCGCGGCCACCTACCTTCGCCTGCAATGCTTTCATCACTATGCCCATCTGCCCTTTCGACGTGGCGCCAGTCTCGGCAATTGTTTGTTGCACGACCTCTGTCAGTTCGTCTGCGCTGATCGCCTGCGGCAGATAACTGTTCAAAATCGCCAGCTCTTCTTTTTCTTTTTCTGCCAGTTCGGTGCGCCCGCCCCCTTCAAAACTCTCGATCGAATCGTGGCGTTGCTTCGCTTGTTTGCGAATCACCTGGACTACTTCTGCATCACTGAGCTCGGCTTCCGCGCCGGATTTTGCGATTGCTGCGTATTTCAACGCGGACTTAAGCATGCGCAGCACTCCCAGCTTCGTCGCGTCTTTGGCGCGCATCGCCTCTTTTAGGTCCGAGTCCACTCTTTCTTGCAAGGTCATACCGGACAACTACGACGACCGAACCGAATTGTCGATGACGGCCAAAAGCGACGCGAGCACGCGTGCGCACTCCCAATTCGGCGAGGACAGCCATCGAGCTCGCAGAGCTCGATCTTTCGTGAATCAATTTACGAAAGTACCGCACCGCATTCGCGAATCGATTCAGGGCCACTAACGGAAGTAACCTGAATGCTCCGGTTCATATGTTTCAATAAACCCGCCAGCACGGTTCCCGGGCCGAGCTCAATGAAAAAGTCACAGCCGAGGTGGATCAGGCGCTGCATGCAATCTGTCCATCGCACCGTGCCCGTAACTTGATCGCGAAGTGTCTGCCGGATTTCTTGGGGCATCTTTACTTCTTCGCCGGTCACATTGCTGATCACGGCGAAATCCGGCGATTGCATCGGTAGATCGGCAAGCACTCTCTCCAACTTCACGTAGGCACTTTCCATAAGGCGCGAATGATACGCGCCGGCAACGTTGAGCATCATCGCGCGACCAATACCGTATTCCTTCGCAACACCGACAGCGGTTTCCACCCTCGCCACCTCCCCGGAAATAACGATCTGGTTAGGCGCATTGATGTTGGCGATGTCAACATCTTCATCCGCGGCGAGCTGGCGCACATCATTTTCCAATCCACCAATCATAGCGGCCATCCCGCCTTGCGTAGTTGCACATGCCTCGTCCATGAATTCGCCGCGCTTTTGCACAAGCCTTAGACCCGTCGCGAAATCAAAAGTGCCCCCCGCAGCGTGGGCAGTGAGTTCCCCTAACGACAGGCCGGCTGCGCCGCCGACGTCAAAGTCGCCGAATACGTCGCGCAACGCTGCCAATGCAGCCAGCCCGTGAACGTAAAGCGCCGGCTGACAATTTGAAGTTTTAGTCAATTCCTCGATCGGCCCGTTCCACGCGATTTCGCTCAGATTTCGACCGAGAATTTCGTCTGCATGTCGAAACAAATCCGCCGCGACAGGAAACTGCTCGGCAAGGTCGTGTCCCATCCCGACGCATTGCGTGCCCTGACCGGCGAAAAGTAATGCGATTTTTTTTGCCATATGGCAACGTAGTTAACCGTGTTTCTCCACGGGCGCGAGTGCGGCTTTCTGATCTCTGGGGAGCACAGGCTGCCGCCTGTTCTTTTCGGTAGCGTGCCGCACAGCTCATCGAACGTTCATTACTAAATCGTCCTGACATGCGTCGCGAGGAGTTCGCGGCAAGCTGCCGCGAACAACGGGCTGGCAGCCTGTGCTTTCCAGAATTACGCTTGCGCGATGACTTCCACTCGCCAGCATAAACCGCAAGGTTCTAACTCCTTCCATGCCATTCACGACCCGCGAGATTGAATCACCGGACCCGGTCACGCGTGTCGCCGCGTCCGACGCCGCACTGCGCGAAACGGGCGAGGATGACATCGGCGAGAAGATTGTGCTCAATATGGGGCCGTCGCATCCGGCCACGCATGGCGTTTTGCGGCTCATACTCGAGCTGGATGGCGAGATCATCACTAAGGCCACGCCCGACGTTGGGTTTCTTCATCGCGGCGACGAGAAAATCGCCGAGAACATGCAGTACAACCAATTCGTGCCGTACACCGACCGTCTCGATTATCTCGCACCCCTCTCAAATAACGTGGCCTACGCGCTTGCGGTGGAAAAGCTGATGGGCTGGGACATTCCGCCGCGCGGAAAGGCAATCCGCACGATTTGTTGCGAAACGTCGCGCATCTCCTCGCATCTGCTTGGACTCGGCGCGATGGCGCTCGATCTCGGTGCGATGTCGGTCTTCCTCTACACGTTCACCGAACGCGAAAAACTCTATAACCTTTTCGAGCTCCTTACAGGTGCGCGATTCACCACGTCATACACGCGCGTGGGCGGACAAATCCGCGATCTCCCAGGGACCTTTATCCCGCAACTTAGAAAATTCCTCGACGATTTCCGCCCGAATCTTGACGAATGCGACAAGTTACTGACCCGGAACAAGATTTTTGTCGATCGTACCAAGGACATCGGCGTCATTTCGAAAGACCGCGCGATCGCGTATGCGATTTCCGGGCCGAACCTCCGGGGGAGCGGAGTCGATCACGATTTGCGACGCAAACATCCGTATCTCGATTACGACCAATACGACTTCGACGTCGTGATGGGCACTTCAGGCGATTGCTACGATCGCTATCTGGTGCGCCTCGAGGAAATGCGCCAGAGCGCACGCATTTTGGAGCAAGTCATCGATAAACTGCCCAGCGGCCCAATTAATGTTTCGAATTGGAAAAATATGACGCCACCAAAATCACGAGTGATGACAAAGATGGAAGAACTGATTCATCATTTTATTGTGGTAACCGAAGGGCTCGACGCGCCGCCGGGCGAAGTCTATTTCGCAGCTGAAAATCCGAAAGGCGAGCTTGGGTTTTACCTCAACAGCAGAGGAGGCGGCGTCCCATATCGATTGAAGATTCGCGCCCCCTCATTTGTGAATCTCAGCATCCTGCCGGGGCTGTTACCCGGCTGCCTGGTCAGCGACGTGCCGGCCGTGCTCGGCAGTCTGGACTTCGTAATGGGCGAATGCGATAGATGAAAGACGAATGACGAAGGAATCCAAATGATGAATGACGAACACGGAGTTCTGTCATTCCGAGCGAATTCGAGGCTGCAACTCAGCGGACGAAGTCCGCGAGGCCAGGCTTTCAATCCCCCAACGGCACTCTCGGTAATGCCACGGGATCCTTCGACTCCGCTACGCTGCACTCAGGATGACGATTCGGCATTCAAGCGTCGTCATTCCTTCGTCATTCGTCATTTGTCATTCGTAATTCGACTCATGCTCGTGCTTATACTCGTGCTCGGGCTCGACAGCTGTTCCAGTAAACGCTTCACCAAGGCGAATGTCGATCAGGTGACGGAGGGGATGTCTAGAAAACAGGTGGAATCAATTCTTGGCCCGCCGACTTCGCTTGCCAACGAAGATTTGGTGATCATGAAGAAAACAACTTACGTTTATCGTCAGGGCAAAGACATGGTTACCATCGTTTTTAAAGACGATAAAGTGCAGTCGAAAGACAGCACGCTGTCAGATTGAATCCGTCTTAGGATTTGTGCGCTGTCCTCAGCGCAGTTCGCAAACGATCCGATGGATTCCGCTGAGGACAGCGAAGCCCGCAGCGTCCGCGCGATTTGCGGCGCATCACTGCGGTGAGCTAGGTTCGCTGATGCCAAACTCGACGACCATCTCGGTGCCCGCCCAACTGGAGCGCAGGATGGACGACGCCATTGCGCATTATCCACGTGAACACCGTCGAAGTGCCGCCATGCCGCTGCTGCATTTATGGCAGGAACACTTCGGGTTCGTTAGCGGTGAAGCCAGTGTCTGGATTGCTGAAAAACTTGGTTTGCAGCCGATCAATATTCTCGAATTGGTCACTTTTTATCCGATGTTTCGCCAGCACCCGGCCGGCAAAACGCACATTCGAGTCTGCCGCACGCTTAGTTGTGCGATGGCCGGCGGGCTCGAGCTAATGGAAAATCTGTGCACGGCGCTCGGAATCCAGCGGCCGACTGATGGGGAAGAAATGCATCATCCCATCGCGGTCAGCGCCGACGGGAATTACAGTGTTGAATTCGTAGAATGTCTGGCCAGTTGCCACACCGCGCCAGTATGCATGGTTGGGGAAGAACTGCACGAGAAGGTAAATCCAGAATCCGCAGCCGAGCTGCTCGGCAATCGGGAATCCGAAGCCGGAAATCAGCAATTGCAATGGCCGCCGCATCCGATTGAACGCCGTCTGGTTTACAAAAACATCGGACGCCCTAGTTGGACCACCGACATCGATTGTTACCTGCGCGAAGGCGGTTACGAACAATTAAAACAAGCGTTGACTCTGTCGCGAGATGAGATCGTCAACAAAGTCAAAAACTCGGGACTCCGCGGCCGCGGCGGCGCGGGTTTCTCCTGCGGCTTGAAATGGAGCTTTATCAGGCCGGACGAAAAGCGGCCGGTCTATTTGATCTGCAACGCCGACGAATCCGAGCCGGGCACGTTTAAAGACCGCTACATAATTCATGAAGATCCGCACCAATTGCTCGAAGGAATGTTTATCTCTTGTTATGCACTTAATGCGAACACCGCCTATATCTACATACGCGGCGAATTCCCAGAGGGCGCGAAAATCCTCGAGCGCGCCATTGAGGAAGCGCGGCAGCACAATTTCCTTGGAAAAAACATTCTTGGCTCGGGGTTCGATGTCGAGATTTACGTTCATCGCGGAGCAGGCGCCTACATTTGCGGCGAGGAAACAGGTCTAATCGAATCGCTCGAGGGCAAACGCGGGTATCCGCGGATTAAACCACCGTATTTCCCGGCCGTGCTCGGTCTCTATATGTGTCCGACCATCGTGAACAACGTGGAGACGCTTTGTAACATTAAACACATTGTGGCGATAGGCGGCGCGGAGTATGCCCGGCTAGGTCGGCCTAACAACACCGGCACCCGAGTTCTGTGCGTCAGCGGCGACGTTCAACGCCCCGGCTACTTCGAAATCGAAGTCGGCGCGCTGACGATGGGTCAGTTAATTTATCAGATGGCCGGCGGTCTGCGACCCGGCAGGAAACTAAAAGCGGTCATTCCGGGCGGCAGTTCCGCGAAAGTCTTGCGTGCCGATGAGCGCTTTAAACTGAAGGAAAGACAGGCTGACGGCTCGACAATCGAACGCGAAATCTCGATCGACGATATTCCGATGGATTTCGACTCCCTGGCAGCCGCAGGCTCAATGGCCGGTTCCGGCGGCGTGATCGTGCTGGACGATTCGCGCGACATGGTTTGGGCGCTGAACAACATCAACAAGTTTTACGCGCACGAGAGCTGCGGCCAATGCACACCGTGCCGGGAAGGGTCGCTTTGGATGCAAAAAATCACCGATCGCATGCTGCGCGGCGGCGGCGTAGTGGAAGATCCGGAAACATTGAAAACTATCGGCGACAACATCGCGGGACGGACCATTTGCGCCTTCGGCGAGGCATGCGCTTGGCCGACGCAAAGTTTTGTCGGAAAATTTCCGGAAGAATTTGCGGGGCGCGCGCACAAGCCGCTTCCCCCACCCCTGCCGCCCGAATACACCCCCGAAGAGTTGATCGATAAAGAATCGATTCCCACGGTCCCCATGGCGCATGACCCCGGCTGGGAAAAAGCCGGAGCAAAAGGAACGATCTGAATACGAATCTGGAAACCAGGAATCCAAGAATGGAACTACAAAACAAAAATCTCACCGAGCGAATCATTTCCGCCGCTATTCGCGTTCACAAGGAGCTTGGTCCTGAGTTTTTGGAGGCCATGTACGAGGAGGCTTTGGCGATTGAATTGACTGCTGCTGGCTTAGCGTTTGAGCGACAAAAGCTATTGCCGGTGTTTTATCGGGAGCACCTGATTGGCGAACACCGACTCGATTTTCTAGTGGAGGGCAAGGGGATTGTGGAGCTCAAAGCGATTAGCGCGCTTGAGGACATCCACTTTGCAATTGTTCGGTCTTATCTAAAGGCAGCAAACCTGCAGGATGCACTAGTGCTAAACTTCGCAAGCTTGAGGCTGATTGTGAAGCGCGTCGGGCGCGAATACCATCCAATGACCAAAGGAGAAGATCTTGTCCTGTAATCTTCCTGGTTTCCTGGATTCCAGATTAAATCATGCCTAACGAGCCTGCAGTTCAAATGTTCAACGTCCAGATCGACGGGGTCTGGCATCGGTTTCCGAAGGGCACACGCGTGATTGAGGCGTGCGAGCAGGTCGGGGTTTTCGTGCCGCGTTATTGCTACCACAAAATGCTTAGCTCGCCCGGCAATTGTCGGATGTGCCTTATCGAAATGGGGTTTCCAAGGCTCGGGCCTGATCGGAAACCGGAGCTCGGCACTGATGGCAAACCGATCATTAACTGGATGCCGCGTCCGCAGATTTGCTGCGCACAGGACGTGGCGGAAGGGATAGCCGTTCGCACGGACTCGCCCTTGGTGAAGGAATGCCAGCGCGGGGTAATGGAATTTCTGCTCATCAATCATCCGCTGGACTGCCCAATTTGCGATCAGGCCGGCGAATGCCGCTTGCAGGAGTTCAGCGTCGATTACGGCACCTCGCAATCGCGTTTTCTGGAGAATAAAGTGAAAAAGCCCAAAGCGGTGCAGGTTGGCCCGCGCGTCACGTTGGACGACGAGCGTTGCATCCTGTGCTCGCGATGCATTCGTTTTTGCCAGGAGATCGCGCACGACGATGTACTTGGGTTCGTCGATCGCGGCAGTCACACTGTCCTGACGGCGCATCCTGGGAAGTCATTGGATAACAATTATTCACTTAACACTGTCGACATTTGCCCGGTGGGCGCTCTGACTTCGACCGATTTCCGCTTCAAAATGCGGGTCTGGTTCCTGAAAGAAACGAAGAGCATCTGCACGAGTTGCGCTACAGGCTGTAACACGGTTATCGGCACTCGTGAGGACGTAATCTATCGCCAAACACCGCGAGAAAACGATGACGTTAACTCCTGCTGGATGTGCGATTATGGCCGGCTCAACTACAAATATCTCGAAGCCGAGGATCGTTTGCTGGAGCCACGGATTCGTTCCGACGGGAAACTGGTCCCGGCCGACTGGCCAACTGCGATTGGGCAAGCAGCGCTCCATTTAAAACAGTTTGCCGCGTCAGAAATTGCAATCGTTGCTTCGGGCCGGATGACGAACGAAGAGCTTTGGCTCACCGCCCAGTTGGCCAGTTCGTTAGGCGTGAAATGCATCGATATCGTGCCGAGGCGCGGGCGCGGAGACAAGATTTTGTTAAGTAAGGATCGCAACCCGAACACAAACGGCGTGCGGCTGATTCTGGGTTCACGCTCTGCCCCCGGCGCAAAGCTCATGGCAATTGCCGACGCGGTAAGATCTGGAGAAATCAAGGCGCTGGTGATTTTAAAAGAAAACGCGATGCATTTGGGCCTGTCGGTCGAAGAACTCGCGCGACTCCCCGCACTTATCGTGATGAATATTTTGCGCAACGCAGCGACCGAAAAGGCGAGCGTTGTCTTGCCGGCATGCGGTTTTGCCGAAAAACGTGGCTCCATGGTCAACGGCAAGGGCCGCTTGCAACGGTTGAATCGTGCTACGCGCCCACCTGGCAACGCGCGCGATGACTGGGAAATTTTGCGCGATTTGCTTCAGGGAATCGACGGCGGCGACTCGCTTCACTCGATCGAGGATGTTTTCCGCCGGATCAGGGAAACAGTTCCGCAATTCGCCGGATTGAGTCTCAGCAAAATCGGCGATCTCGGCGTGCACATCTTGAAAATTGAAGAGCTGCCGGCGACGCATCCCAGCGACGAAGAAGCAATAGAACAGGCGATCGCAGTCCAGGCTGCACGTCGCAGTGTTCGCTCAGATTTAGATCGTGCCTATGCTAATCCCGCTGAGTCGATCACTCGACAAGCCGAGGCGCAAACGGCGCCGCGGCGGTAGAACTGATAACCACCATGGATTGGTTTTTCATCATCACGTCGCTGCTGAAGATCACGATTCTTCTCGGGGTGATCTTGTTCATGGTTTCTTACGCCGTTTACGCCGAGCGGCGGGTCAGCGCGTTTATTCAAGATCGGCTGGGTCCGAACCGCGTTGGGCCCGCCGGTCTTCTCCAGCCCATTGCGGACATGTTCAAGCTGCTGCTGAAAGAAGATTTTACGCCGCGCTCCGCCAACACGTTTTATTATTCGTTGGCGCCGGGCCTGGCAGTGGCGCCGGCCATTATCACTATCGCGGTCGTGCCGTTCGGCAGCACGTTGTTCGGAGTGCCAATGGTCGTTGCCGACGTGAACGTCGGGATTTTCTTTGTATTCGCGATTTCCTCGCTGGGCGTTTACGGGATTGTGATTGGCGGTTGGGCATCCAATTCGAAGTATCCGTTCCTGGGCGCCATTCGTTCCAGTGCGCAAATGCTTTCCTACGAGCTTTCGCTCGGGCTCGCAGTTATTCCTGTTTTTCTTCTTGTTGGAAATTTGCGGCTGACGAGCGTCGTGCGGTACCAGATCGAGCACGGCTGGTTTATCGCAGCTTTCGTTGGCGATTGGATGAATCCGTGGAAATGGCTGCTCGCGATTCCAATGATCATCTCTTTCCTGGTGTTCATGATTGCAATTTTCGCCGAGACAAACCGGCTGCCTTTCGATTTGCCGGAAGCAGAGCAGGAGCTCGCGGGCGGCTACAACACCGAATACAGCTCGATGAAGTTCGCGCTCTATTTTCTCGGCGAATATGCGGCCATGATCACAGGGTCGGCTGTCGTCGTGACCCTATTTTTTGGCGGCTGGCATTTCCCGGGAATCCCCGATGGCTACCATGGATGGGTCTTCGGACTGATCAACATCGCGGTATTTTTCACTAAGGTCGCCGTTGTGATTTTCGTTTTTATGTGGGTGCGCTGGACCCTTCCGCGTTTTCGCTGGGACCAGCTGATGCGGCTTGGCTGGCTTTTCTTCTTCGAAATCGCGCTGGTAAATATTTTTCTGGTCGCGGGCATTCTTGCTTACGGGCCAAGATTATGAATCTGGAAGCCAGGAAACCACCAAGGTTTAACAAAAGCCTAGTCTTGGATTCCTGCACTCCAGATTAACGCTCATGGCCATCACCGTTCCACGACCGAGATTGACCTGGCGCGAGCGATGGTATCTGCCGACCATCGCCGCTGGTCTGGCCATCACCTTTAAGCATTTCAAGAACACTCTGTTGGGACGAACCAAAGTGACCATGGAATATCCAGAGCAAAAATGGGACGCCCACCTGCCGGACTACTACCGTGGCGCACCCGCGTTAGTGAGCGATGCGGGTGGACGGGTGCGCTGCGTGGCATGTCAACTTTGTGAATTCATTTGTCCGCCGCGCGCCATTAAAATTATTCCCGGCGAGATTCCTCCAGGCGACCGCTTCGCCAAAGTCGAAAAATTTCCTCAAGAATTCGACATCGACATGATCCGCTGCATCTACTGCGGGATGTGCGAAGAGGTTTGTCCGGAGCAGGCAATTTTCCTGCGCAAAGATTACGCCATCACCGGCTTCACTCGTGCTGACATGGTGCACCACAAGGAAAAACTCCTCGAGATCGGGGGAGTGATGCATGGCGTGGTACTAAAATGGAACGAGAAGAAATAAGTGACGCGTGGCGAGTGACTGGTGACGAGCTAGCGTCACTCGGAAGACTGCGCCATTTCGATTTCTCATCACTGGTCACCTGTCACCCATCACCCTGAAAATGTCTCCTTTTCTGTTCTGGCTGTTCGCGTCACTGACGCTGATCTTCGGCGCGGCTGTCGTCCTCAATCCGAATCCCGTCGCAAGCGCGCTGAGCCTGGTTGCTTCGTTCCTCGGGCTCTCAGCGCTGTTCATGTCGCTCGATGCCTTTTTTATCGGCATTATACAGGTGCTGGTTTATGCGGGCGCGGTGATGGTCCTGTTCCTGTTCATCATCATGCTGCTCGATTTGCGTGCCGAAGAACGACGACGGATCAACTGGCTGGCTGCGGCAGGCGGCTTCGGAGTGGCTGTCATTTTGCTCGTTCAGATCTGCGTTGTGATCGTGCACTTCCAAGCTGCGAAACAAACGTTCCCGCCACTGGCAAGACCGACAAGTGCTGATGTTTGGAACATCGGGCAGTTGCTTTTCATGAATTACAATCTGCCTTTCCAAGTCATCGGCGTCCTGGTGCTCGTTGCGACGGTCGGGGTGGTACTGCTGAGCCGACGCGAGCCTCGCTAGCTATGATTACACTCGGCGATTATTTGGTCGTAAGCGCGATCCTGTTCACCATGGGCTTTGCGGGCGTGATGTTGCGCCGCAATCTCATCGTCATTTTGATGTCGCTCGAGCTAATGTTGAACGCGGCCAACCTGTCGCTCGTCGCTTTCTCGCGATTTCGTGTCGGCGCTAATGGGCTCCCGAATTACAACGGCCAGGTGTTTGTGTTTTTCGTCATCACGGTGGCGGCGGCCGAGGTAGCAGTAGGGCTCGCGCTTCTCGTCGCGCTATATCGCGCGAGGCAAACCACGAATGTCGAAGACATCAGGAGCCTGAAGTTCTAAGGCGCGAATCAGACGGAGCAATGAACTCATTCTATCCGTGGCTCATCCTTCTTGCACCGTTCGCGAGCGCAACTGTCATCACCCTGTTCACACTCCGATCGAAATCGTTGAGCAGTGCCATTTCGATCGCTGCGGTACTCGGAAGTTTTGTCTGCAGTTGCTTCCTCTTCGCTCAGCCCCAGACAACCGTACCTGAACTCGTCTGGATCGATATCACGCCGATCTTTCGTGTGCCGCTTGGCCTAACGTTCGACCAGTTGAGCAGGACGATGGGGGTTCTGGTTTCCGGCGTCGGCGCTCTCATCCACATCTATTAAACGACGAGGGCGAGTCGCGTTATTTCGCGGCGCTGTCGCTGTTCATGTTCGCGATGCTCGGGATCGTTTTCGCAAACAATTTCGTGATGCTTTTCATTTTTTGGGAACTGGTCGGGTTTACGTCGTATGTCTTGATCGGTCACTGGTTTTTTCGAGACGCCGCAGCCGACGCAGCGAGCAAAGCATTTATCACCACACGAATTGGCGATTTCGGATTCATGACTGGGATCCTGATGATTTGGACGACCACTGGCTCGGTTGTTTTTGCCGAAATCGCTCCGCGAATGTCGAGGTTCGACGGCCACGCGACGTTTGTCGCAATCGTCGCGCTTTTGATCTTCTGCGGTACGGTTGGAAAATCCGCCCAATTTCCACTGCACGTGTGGTTGCCGGACGCTATGGAAGGTCCGACGCCCGTCTCGGCTTTGATCCACGCTGCGACGATGGTCGCAGCCGGCGTTTATATGCTGGTACGCGTGGCGTTTATCATCCAAGCATCGCAACCGGCCCTTCTCGTCGTTGCCTGGATCGGCACGATCACAGCGGTGATGGCTGCCTTGATCGCGACGCAGCAGGACGACATCAAGCGCATTCTCGCCTATTCCACTCTCTCGCAACTCGGTTACATGGTCATGGCTGTGGGTCTGGCTTCGAATAACGCCGCCATGTTCCATCTTTTTACTCACGCGTTCTTCAAAGCTCTTCTTTTCCTCGCTGCGGGCTCTGTCATCGTGATGCTTCATCACGAACAAAACATCTGGAAAATGGGCGGACTCCGCCGAAAACTCCCAATCACATTCGTTACTTTCACTGTGGGCGCGCTGGCGTTGATCGGTTGTCCGCCGTTCAGCGGGTTCTTCAGTAAGGACGCCATTCTCGCGGTCGCCTACGAACGCAACTTGCCCATCTTCGCCGTCGCGCTGTTCACCGCGTTCCTGACCGCGTTTTATGTGATACGCATGCTCGTCATCGTATTCTTCGGCAATCCGCGCAGCTACAGTGCTCACGAAGGCCGCGAATCACCGCCGGTGATGACGTGGCCGTTGGTCGTTCTCGCAATTCTGGCAACTCTCGGCGGGTTTGGATTCTTCGCGCGAAACTTCCTTGCGCTCCCAGTTGAAAAATCCCCGAATGCTTTCGGGGTTGTTCCTGGCTTGGCAATCGTCGCGTTGATCTTGGGAGCAGGACTGGCCTTCGCTGTTTACCGCGGGCGATCGACTGAAGTGGTGAATGCCGAGTTGTTGCGCCACAAGTTCTATTTCGACGAGTTTTACAGCTCGCTGATTTACTGGACGCAGGAGCTGCTTGCGCGTGTCTCAGCGTTCGTAGATCGCTGGATCATCGACGCCGGCGCAGTAGGTGGAACCAGTCGAGGAACCTGGGGTGTCGGCGCGCTCTTGCGATTGATCCAAGTCGGAGACTTGCAGGCTTACGCATTCCTCTTCGGTCTCGGCGTTGTAGCGCTCATTTACTTTGCAGTTTTTCGATAGATGAAAACCTTCCAATACGGTAGCGAGATCAAGCGGATGAGAGCTGGCTGGCAACATGCCAGCCAGGACGAGCAGAATGCTCGCGTTCCCCGGCAAAAAAACCGAACCCATAACTCGAGTCGGAAGGGGAGCGCGAGTATGTTGCTCGCCGAAGCCGGCATGTTGCCGGCTTGTACTGCGCAAAGCACTCAAATAGCAACGCAACGAACGACGACCATGTCCCCGGTCGAACAATTCGTCATTCGAGCCTCGTCATCCCTTCGTCATTCGTCATTGGTCATTCGTCGTTTTTCCTAATGGTTTTATTCGCGATTTTCTGTCCCATCGTTGCGGCCGCATCGATCATGCTTGGTGCGCCAGCGCGGAAAACGGCGCTCGCCGCGTCAATGCTGACGTTTGCAGCGGCGTTGTTTCTGTTCGCGTCTTGCGAATACGGTAAAGCGGACTTCCAACACGTCACTTCGTTCCGAATATCCCCTGAGTGGCGGCTAAGCTTCACCACGGGCGTTGATGGCCTGAGCGTAGTCATGGTGTTGCTGGCCGCAATCGTAACGCTGGCCGCCGTATGGTTCGCGGGCGCGATCGAGCGATATGAAAACGGGTTTTATGCGTGTCTCTTGTTCATTTCTGGCGGCGCGATCGGCGCATTTGCATCGATCGATTTATTTTTCTTTTACGCGTTTCACGAACTGGCATTGATCCCCACGTTTTTGCTGATCGGAATCTGGGGCAGCGGAAATCGCGTCGCAGCGGCCTGGAAAATCACAATCTACCTGGCGATAGGCAGTTTTATTCTGCTGCTTGGCCTGATCTTGCTGTACCAAAGTTTTCCTCTGGGTTCGCGCAGCTTTGATATTCGCGTGTTGCGGACTGCGGCCAGCACGGGCCAAATCACAGAGGACGCACAACGCCATGTTTATCTGCTGCTGCTTATCGGTTTCGGAATTCTAATTTCCCTGTTCCCGTTTCACACTTGGGCGCCGGAGGCTTACGCAGCAGCGCCGGCGCCTGCTGCGATGCTGCACGCAGGCGTTTTGAAAAAATTCGGACTGTACGGGCTTTTGCGCCTTGCCATTCCGATGCTGCCCGCAGGCGCGCGCTACTGGACGACTCTGCTCGTCGTGTTGTTACTCGGTAACATCATCTATGTCGGACTGGTAACAATCGCGCAGAAGCGACTCGACTGGATGCTCGGCTATTCCAGCGTGATGCATATGGGTTACATTTTTCTGGGTATCGCAAGCTTCAGCGTTCTTGGTCTGACGGGCGCCGTTGT
>QHPE01000203.1 GCA_003218945.1 Verrucomicrobiota bacterium
GCACTTCAAAGCGCCGCACAGCATGACCTTCGTCAAAGAGCTACCGAAAACTGCGACCGGCAAAATTCAGAAATACATTTTGAGAGCGCAACGCCGTGCGATCGCTCCGCAGTAGGTCAATTTGTTTTCCCGATTGCTCTCAACTCTCAACTATTTCGCGCAAGACCGCGCCAATCAGTGCGGTGGCTGCGCCGGCACCGGCATAAGCCAGCCAGCGGGATGGTGGGATCTTGAGATCATGACTTTGCCAGGAGCGTGTTTTCATCGCCCCAAGCGTGTCAGGTCCGCAGCATCATGGCAAGCCCAAAGTGATAATGATCACCACTTTGGTAAGCAAAGATGACCAAGAAAGCGGAGATTCTCTCCGCCGTTATGCCTTGCGTCGGTAGAGCGCGGGATCGATCACGGCGGCCATCGCCTCCTCGTTAGGCAAGCGCTCACCACCGAGGAATTCGACGAGTTGCGTTATAACGAGCGCCGGATCGCTCACCAGGGCTGGATAATCCACTTCCAGCCATTCGACGTCCGGCGTCGTCTTGCCCCAGCGACGCATCTCTTCGCGGTGCGCACGTAACCCGCGCTCGAGCTGGTCGTGATCGAGACTGGCGCCCCTCGTCCCAAGGCGCGAGGTCATCGCTTGTTGAGACGCCATCACTTCTGCAATCGGCCGCATCATGAAGATAACCTTGTACCGGTGCTTGGGGGGCAAGGCCGGTAGCAGCATCGAGATGCATTTGATCGCTTTGCCTTGGATTGATTCGTCGTCGAGTAGTTCTGGCTTCTTTGCGATTTGCTTGATCGCTTCCCATTCGTAATAACCACGTGGGTTATCTATGTCCGCTTCGCGTTCATGATCGGTCATCGGCGGCAACCCGCCCGCTTCGAGCATCTGCATCATGAGCGAGGTCCCCGAACGCGGCAAACCCGAGACCATGACGAAGGTCTTGCCGGACTTCTCTTCTTCTGGTTTCGGGTCGGGCCGCTCCTTGAGCAAAGTGGCGAGGCGCTCCTCGCGATTTGGAATGTCCGGCAAATCGAAAAGCTGTTCGCGTCTAGACTCGTTGGGCCTGTCGCCTCTGCGTCGCGCGCGGCTGAGTCGAAGCAACTCTTCTCGATGCAAATGCGCCTTCTCCCGATCGCCACCTTCTTTCCGATGAATGAGGGCGAGATACCGATGAGCGTTTATCATTTGCGGTTGAAAGCGCAGGGCTGTTTCGAAAGCGCGCGTGGCGCGTTCGGTATCGCCAGAGCGAGTCAGCGCGACCCCCAGATTGAAATGAGCCATCGGCAGGCGGTGCAAAAGACTTACGGCGCGCAATGCACAGTCGACCGTCTGCTGGTTCTCGCCCAGGCGCCGGTAGGCGGTCGAAAGTCCGAGAAAAGCGCGGGCGTTATCTTCGTCCAAGGCAAGCGTTTTTTCGAAAGCAGCGATGGCGTTTTTTAACTGCGAAAGCCGCAGGTAAGCCTCGCCGAGTTGGAGATAGATGCCTGGATTTTGCGGAGCAGCTGCTTCCGCTTCCAGCAAGGCCCGCAGCGCTCCACCGAGATCGCCGCGCGCCAGCTTCACTCGCGCCCAAAGAAGTTTTGCGCTGGCCGTACCAGGTTCGTTGCCATCCGCGATGGCGCAAAGCAAACGCTCGGTTTGCGCTAGATAACCACCTTGGAAGTAACAGCTCGTCAACTGGTGCAGAAAGCGATCCTCCCATGGTCTTCGCCTGACGATATCTTCCAAAAGACGGCGAGCCGTTTCCGGCTGACCTTTCCACAACAATGTGCGCGCGACGTTGTACTTGCCTTCGATATCGGCGGATTCAGTCGCTTTCTCTTTGTCTGCGCCCGGATCCTCGATGTAACCCAGAGCCGCGAATTGCTGCATGAGTTCACGAGCCTGGCTGGGGTCAAGCTGCTGCTCGCCGGTGTGCATGCCACTCTCGCCTTCCACCGATTCCCAACTCGGAATCGTTTTCACCTTCGGAATCTCTTCAAAGGCTTCAAGCAATGGGCGGCCATCCATGTCCTGGCCGATCGGAAGATCAAAAAGAGTGAGAACAGTCGGTGCGATATCAATAAGGCTGGCTCCATAGATCCGCTCATCGCGCCGGATCCCAGCGCCCGCCATGACAAACATTCCGTATTGTCGATGCCATGCGGCCGGGCCGGCGGGCTCCCGTGGCGTGCCACGCGGACGTTGCGAGCCCGATTCAAAGCCATGATCAGAACATAGGATAACTGTCGTGTCAGGTCCGGCGAGGTCGAGCAAGCGCTCCAGCATCATGTCATGAAAGTGGTAACCGCCCTTCACAACATCCTTGTACATTGCGAAGTCTTCCTCCTTAATCCATTCCAGCTTCGGAGGGTGATACGGCATGAAGGCATGCGAGAAATGGTCGATCCCGTCGTAGTAAACCGCCGTGAAATCCCATGGCTCGCTTTCCATCAGAGCAGTAACGACTGCGTGTACGGAGGCGTTGTCACTCAGGATCTTGGCGAAGGAACTAAGTCGTTTGTCCTTCTTTTGATCGATCTTGGCCGCGTCGGGAATGAAAGGCAGGATGTGAGCCTCCGTAAGTTCGTTAGGAAACACCTTGAACCGCGCCAGCTCCGCGCCTCGCTCCTGCGGATGGATAGCTCCCTTGGGCACGATCCAGCCCTTCTGCGGATCGAATCGCACCCCGCCAAAAGCATTGGTTACTACCGTGCCATTAATCGGCTCCGCAGGATGACTCGCCCACCAACCAACAACGTTACTCCTAAGTCCACTCTGACTCAGGATATTCCAGACAGCTTTGCACTTACGCGAAGTACTGGTGTACGGCCGGGCACCGCCGTTAACCGGATCGGGTTCGATAAATCCATGAATGCCGTGTTTGTCGGCAAACTTACCGGTTGCTACCGAATTCCACAGCATCGGGGATAGAACCGGCTGCAGAGTTGCGAGGTTACCCATGACGCCGCGGTTAATGAGAGCATCGAGGGTTGGCATAAGGCCTTCCTCGAGCAATGGGTTGATATGCTCCCAATCGGCAGCGTCCCAGCCAATAAGCAGTACCTTGCGAGAAAGCCCGTCCCTATGAGCCATCTATCCTGTCGTCAGTTCGACTTCTGCGTGCGTTGCGTGCGCCAAGCCTCCACGCCTTGTGCTCCAAAAGCGAGTAGGCCGAGGGAACCGGGAACCGAGTTTGCATTGGTCGGTTGAAGAGATTGCTTTTGGCCCGTCAAGATAGCGTCGCCCACATCGCCCCAAGCGTAATCTTTAATAAGATCACGAATGTGATGGTTGTGATTGATGATAACGTCTTGCGTCTGTATTCTCGCCCAGCCGTATTGCGCCCCGTTACCGGTATTGAATCGGAAACCAACAAAACCTCGTGGCCATCCACCGATGGGTGAAAATGCGCCATCCGACCAATTACTGATTAAGACGCCAAAGCTAGGGTTTCCGGTGACAGGCAGAAACTCGCCCGCGGAGACGTTCACCCCC
This sequence comes from Verrucomicrobiota bacterium, assembly GCA_003218945.1. GTDB lineage: Bacteria > Verrucomicrobiota > Verrucomicrobiia > Chthoniobacterales > UBA10450 > Udaeobacter. Next base: position 3,482 of record QHPE01000203.1, read on the forward strand.
AAAGGCAGATTGGATAGAAAGTTGCGACCGAAACTTCCGGTATGAAAATACCCCCGGGCGGACCCGGAGATTACCCCTTTCATTAAGAAGTCGAAGTCCTGCCAGAAGGTACTTCCTGGGTCAATGTTTTCAAAGACAAGAGATGCGCCGTTGCTTAGTGGAAGACTGGCCTGGGCGTTACCGGTAAGTTTGATAGACACATCGCCCGAGTAATGGATCTCGGCCTCGGCCCTTGATGAAAGGCCGAATGCGCTCGCGACGCCGGCGGTGGCATATGCAAGCCATCTCGTCTCGGAAAGGGAAACAGACTTAATCGCACGAAGGGTTTTCATAAACGGACATTACAAAGGCGAGAAATGTCTAGTCAATCTTAAAGAGACACGGACGGAGCCAGCTGGAGTCCTCCTTCCAGCCTCGGATTGACGTGTTTCCAGTTTGCAGAGTCCCAGCCAATGAGAAGGACTTTACGTCGAGCGATGAATCCTTAGCAGCGTAATCGAATCGAGCTACTAGATGCGATTGAGAGAGCTTATTTGGTCCCCTGCTCCCGTCGTTTTCGCCAGGCGACCAGACCGGCGGCGCCAAGAGCTAGCAGACCGACCGAGCCGGATTCCGTCACAGCATCTACCATGTTTCCCGCCGAGGTCTTTTGTCCGGTCCTGATTC
>QHPE01000204.1 GCA_003218945.1 Verrucomicrobiota bacterium
AAAGGGCAGAATCGCCGCAAGGAAATGACTGCGTGCTCCTTCCAGAAGGAAGTATGGAAGTGAGACGACGAACATCCCTCCCGCAATGCATCGCCAGAAAGTAGTACGCTGGAAAAATATCAAGACGCCAAGAAACGCCGTGATCGCATTGAACATGTATCCTGCGGATGCGATAAGAAATCCGGCCGCGGAACTTTCGATGGCACCCCGGCCCCACATGGTCGCCCCCGCGCGGGAGTCAATGGGAAACAATGCACCAAGCACATCGCCATCCATCCGAGCAATGCCAACAAGCAAGAGCAGAAACCACAATGCCCCCGCAGCAATTAACATCTGCTCCGGTGCGAAGTGCTGCTTTGCGGATACGCCGGTACCCCGCCGCTGCACAATCCAACGCATTGCAACCGGAGTTAAAATGCGAAAGGCGATCAGAAAGATCAATACTTCGCCGTAGCTTTGACTGATCAAGGACGAAGGAATGTAATCGTACTGCTCCGGGTTGAGAAAAGGATCGATGAAATACCATGCGAAAACCGTGACATAAACGGCAAGCGTGATGGAAAAGCTATCCCTGTTCAGCAGCTTTATGCAGCTTTCCACCGTCAACACGACCAGCGCGGCGGCAGCGAGATAGAACGTTACTTCATTCGTGACCATAACCGAAGGAACGCGCGCCATTATAAAACACAAAGCGCAAACTGAAAGGCTCGTTAATGCATGTCGGCAGCCTACAGCATCGCGCCGAGCTCTTGTAGCCGCTGAGCAAGTGCGTCAATTGTAAATTCATTTCCGACGCGTGATGCGGCAGCGAGAATTTGCAGCCGACTCGGATCAGCGATGCAGTCGCGAATTGCAGCTGCAATGCACGCAGCACTGGGTTCCTCGAGAAGGATCCCGTTGCGGCCGCTCTCAACAACCCTGCCGCAAAACCTCGACGCCATAATCGGCAAGCCGTGTGCCTGCGCTTCGAGCTGCGTGATCGCGAATCCATCCGAGAGCGTCGGGAGAAGGAAAACGTCGGCAGCTCGGAACTTCTCAGCAGCCTGGCTCCGTGTCACAGGCCCACACCATTTCACTCGCTCGTCTCTCCCTATTGTTGTTGCATTTGTGACCTGCATCGGTCCGACGATCCAGAATTCAACAGGCTCATTTCGCAAAATTCGAGCCGCATCCAACAACCTGGCGATGCCTTTGCGCAAGTTCACTTGGCCGAGGAAAAGCACGCGCAGCGGCCGCTCGTTTGTAAAACGATCTGGATACAACCGCGCAACTCCGAGCTCTGACTTTTGACCTCCGAGGCCCGGCGGTTCGTATGCCAACGGAATAACTGACAGCTTTTCGGTCGCAACACCGCTGCGAATCAAACCTTCTTGCGACCATTTGGAATTGACCACAATGCGGTCGGCAAGGTCGCATTCCTTCCGCCACGAAACCCAGTACTGCTCCGGTGCGGGCTGCCAGTCGCCGGCCAACTCAGGCACTCGCGCCGCCTCTTCTGCCACAATCCTCTCTTCTTCGGGGCCGGGATCGATCTGCATAAGCACTGTTTTCCACCCGCGCGATTTTGCATGCCGAAATGGTTCAAGCGCTGTGTAACTGTAGCTTAATAAAATGGGTTGGTAGTTGAGAGTTGACAGTTGGGAGCGAAGAAATGAGACGACCTTGCGTTGAAACCAGCAGTTGCGCGCCATTACTTTTGGCCATTCGGCAAGACGACGTGAGTGCGCAAGCGCCTCAAACAGCACCAGCGACGAATTGAAGGCGATCACGGGGGCGTCGCGCAGCTCGTTGTGAAAGCGCTCTGCGAGCCTGGAGCCGGAAAGTTTCGCCAGGAAAGATGAGGGCGGAACCCAGGCATCGGTCACCAGCCGGCCAAGCGCGCCAAGACGAAATAACGCGCGAGGAATCGCATAATGTTCCCGCGCACCGAGCTGACAACACAGCCACTTCACTGGGTTAGAACTCATCTTGTGGCACTGTCATGTTGAGCGAAGTGCTTGAATGAAATGCGAAGCATGAGGCAAGGCTTTCAAACATCTCGCTTCGTTTCCCCGATACTGCGTTCGCCCTTTGGATCCGAGATTGAAAGCCTGGCCTCGCCCCGAAAGCGTTCGGGGCTACGTTGCAGCTTCGCTTCGCACAGAATGACAATTTGAGTGCTTTCAAGGCAAGCTAAGCCACCGCTGATAAGCTGCCCACGAAACTGGCTTGCGTTTTCGCAGGAAATAAGGAAATCCCGCCACGGCCTGAGCCCACCACCCTGGCTCGCGAACGACCCACGACCAGCCGCGCTTGCATGCATAACGAAATTGCGAGAAAACGCGCCAGGCAAGCATGGCAAGGACAGGCGGGAAAGGGCACCTCATCAAAGTGCTCCAGAACTCGTTGCGCGCGTGACGATGATGAATGCCGATCTCATCACGGGCGCGACCAGCGTAATGATGACGGATGGTGACGATCGGAGAGAAAAGCACGTCATATCCAGCAGCTGCACATTGCAACGCGTAATCCGGTTCTTCGTACATGTGGTAGAACCGGGGTTCAAAGCCAGGCAACTGCAGATAAGTCGATCGGCGCAGTACCGCTCCAGAGTTAGCAAACGAACGAGTCAAACGCTTTTCTGAGCCGACCTTTGTCTCGGCGAGCGTCTCAGGATACTCGTCCGTGCGCTGGTGAAAATGGAGTACCGCCAGTTCGGGTCGCTGTTGAAAAAAGGGGACAATCCGCGCGATACAATGTGATTGCTCCGGATAACTGTCGTCATCCAACGTCAACACTAGCTCTCCTTTGGCTTCGCGCATCATCCGATCGCGCGAAGCTACGGAACCAATCGCTGACTGATTCACAATCAATTTCGCATTCGGCAACGCTGAGCTCACGAACTCGGTTGTGCCATCTGTGCACCCATCAGCGGTTATTAGAATTTCGTCTGGCGATGGATCGAGTTTTCCCAACATCTGAATGGTTCGCCGGAGCTCGCCCACGCGATTCCTGGTCGTGATCATGATACTGACGCGCATAGTGTCGCACTTTGTGAGCGCCTACGTCACCTGAACCTGCTTATTACGAGGCAAGCACGGCTCAGTCGAGCATGAATTCTCTTCTAAGCTCCGGTGTGACCAACCGTGTTCGCCGAAGCCGGCCTAACAACATGCGGGCAGTTTCTGTTCCGAAAGGTTGACCGGCATTGTTTCCGTGACCGATGCGGCAAACGGCAGCGTTGAACGGAACAGTCGCCAACCGCTGTCCGAGATAATCAAATTGGGCTGTGTACCGTTGATGGCTATCGTTCAAAAGGAGCGTCCCTGTTGCAGAACCCGGCACAAGTGAGTGCTGATCGTTGACGGCAAAGCGATGTCCTTCCGGACTCAGGCTAGTGCCTTCCACATGGGTTAGAAACGGGCCCGCCTGGTCTGCCAGATCACTTCGGATAATCACGCAGGAGCCGCAGACACGATCAAAGTACTCGGTGCGTTGGATAAGGTAAGGAACTTGTGAACGCCAAATCCAGCCCTGCTTGATTAGATAACCAGCTTCATTTGTTGTTGAAATGAGCCATTCCACAAGCCGCGAACTAATGAGGTCATCCCAATCGAGTTTCATCACGTACTCTGGATTCCATGCCGATTTCGCATAGTCCCAAGCTGCCGCCAGCTTGATCATCTTGTCCTTAACTGCGGCAGGGTAATCCCCGTCTTTTCGAGACGGCAAAGCATGGTCAAGCGACAGAAACTTGAATCGCGGATGTTGTGGCAGTTGGAAATTCGGAAACTCGTGGCCGGCAGCAACAATGCAATAGTCGTCGGCCCTTGAGTTTAGTATGGATGACAATGTTTGCTTGAAATAGAGGCAACCAACGTGCCAGTCTTTCACCCTTTGCGCTGAAGAGACTGGAATCAAGAAAGCAATTCGTGGTTTACCTGTCACTGGATTGGCTCTGGCAAATCGTGGCGAAGTTACAGCTCGAATAACTAGGCTACGCTGTGATTAATTTTGGTAACAGCTTCGCCTTCATTGTGCGAAAAGGCCCTGTCAGATAGTTATTTCAACGCGAATTCTCTTTTAAGGGTTGTCGTCATGAGCTTCGTTCTGCGAATTGTTCCAAGGATCATTCGCAGGCTTGGCCGTCCTGTTTCAAGGGCAGCCGAATTACTGTCAGGGTTGCCTTTGCGATAGATGACCGCCCTAAAAGGCAGGGTCGAGAGTTTGTGCCCAAGGTAAGCAAACTGCGCTGCGTAACGCTGGTGACTGTCGTTCAATAAAAGAGTGCTGGTGCCAGATCCGGGAACAAGCGAATAGTG
>QHPE01000205.1 GCA_003218945.1 Verrucomicrobiota bacterium
CACACGCGAATCGTTAAATTCAGTCCTGATGGACGAGTGCTGACGTTTTGGGGCAGCAAGGGCAGCGGGGACGGACAGTTCGACGACCACACCTCTGTAACAGTTGATCCGAAAACCAACAGAGTTTTTGTGGCCGATCCAATCAACAAACGGATTCAGGTATTTGATTCAAACGGGCATTTTCTAACTAAATGGCTAATCCCGGAATGGGGCCGGTCACATGGATTCGAAGATTTGGTTATAGATTCCAAAACGGGTCGGTTATACGCCTCTAGTGCAAACATGAACTTTCTGCTCGTCTATGACTTGAACGGGAAAAGGGTTAGCAGCCTAACGCCGCGGACCGGGGAGAGGCTCGACGGACCGTCGGCCTTGGCTTTGGTAAACAGCAAGCTATATGTTCTAAACATGGCTGGCAATCGCGTAACTGCCATCGATCTCTAAACCGATAGAAGCCTGCCTCGTCGATGAGTGTGTTGTACCGAAGCTATCTCATAAACGTTGTAACCACGCCCCTGTGGGGCGTTAACTCAGGTCAGACCGAAGCGGCATCTCAACGCGGCGCACAGAGCCGCGGCTACAGTGCCAACTTTGTGACATGAATCCCGGAGATTCGATTCTGCGAAAAAGACAGTGAGCGTGTGGATTTGCCTCAGCTGAAATCCAGTCTTCGTAAGCCGAGAGTTCTGCTTCTCGGCTTGTCATTTGTCGCCATGGCCGTTTGCGCCCTGGCCGCAGCAGCGCACTATCGCCAATCCTCGTGGGGAGATGTCTGGCAGCCAATTGGCTGGTTGCTCAGCATGTCGTTTTTGCTGTTGGCTTTTGTACCAGGCGTGCGCGACATGGCTGCGCCATTAAGAAAGCTAGTAAACCCGAAACCAGCACTCTTTCTGTTCTGGATCCTGTTCTTCATAGTCTCGCACCTGTGGAATTTCAACACGGCACCTTGGAACGGAAATTCGCTCTTCGACGAGTCCGGATGGGACCTTTGGTACCTCAAAACCTATGTTATCAATCATCCATATCAGCCGGCGTGGTTTCATTTCCCTATCTCGCGAGAGACTCTGTTTCATTACTATGTTTGGGGATTTCTCAAGCTATTCGGCTTTAATATTCTGGCTTACCAGGTAGCGCTCTTCATCATTTGGCTGACTACGTTCCTATTCACTCTCCTTTTGGTTGACCTGTTTTTCGATTCGTATGGTGTCACATCTATCGCCGCGCTGATCCTGAATTTTCTCCCATTCGCGTTCATATATACTTTCGCAGGGTACCGCTACCCCATGGCAACGGCTTTCGCCGTGGTATCTCTCTACTTTCTGCACCTAGGATTTAAGACACACCTCATAAACGCAGAGCACTGTAGCCACGGCGCTGTGCGCCGTTCTGGAAGCGCTCTGCCGAATGAAGGAGACGCCCCACAGGGGCGTGACTGCAAACTGTCTTGGACTTCTTGCAGGACCCGTTCATGTTTCTACCTTTCGCTAGGTGGGATTGCCGCAGGGCTCTGCCTGGCTAGCTCAATATCGGGCAAGCAATATCTGCTGGCGCTCGTGGTCGCTACACCTCTTTATGCTGCGTTTTATTGGAAGCGGCTGGCAACCACATCCGTCACTTGGACGTCAATTGCTGTTGTGGTCTACGGTTTTCTGGCGGCCGCAATGCCGCTCCTGTTCTACATTCTTTTTAACCGGGGCGCCTACACTTACTACGAATCCAGCTTTGTTCGCGATTTCTGGCACGCACTCCAAGCGGGCCCTTTTCTGAGTGGTATTCACCCGTACATTGAGCAATGTCGAAGCTGCTTTTTCAGTGTCCCTGCCCAGCGGTTCTTTATTCCCGATACTTTACCGATCCCACTGCCATATTACTGGGTTCTCCTTCCTGGGCTTGCGCTAGCGGTTTGGCAAAAGCGTTTTGAAATCCCACTGCTGGCTGTAATCCCAGTCGCAGGCGCTTTCGTCGCAAAGTGCATCGAGAACCGGCTGTTAATGCCGATCCCATTTTGGGTGATCCTGATGAGCTTCACCCTGGCTGGGATTTTGCAATTGAAGCGTTGGCCAGGCGTACGAATTGTTCTCGGAATGCTCGCAGGATTAATCCTTCTCGATGGATTGGTACCCTCAGTTCGGTATATTTATGCGAAAACGAAAAGTCCGCTTTCGATCCATCACTATGCGCAGGGAGAGGTCGCTGTTTCGCGCTTCCTAAGACACGTTGTAGCCGGCCAAGAACACCCCGGCGCTCCTCATTTGGAACGTGACGAGTTCAATCGGATCAAAGGCATTCCTGACCCTCCTTACGACACGTTCATCTGCCAAAACGACGCTTATTCAATCATCCATCTGTTCTTGCATGATTACGACGACGCCAAGGGCCTGTCGTTTTGTAACGGTTTCCCTTTCGTTTTTGTAATGACAGAACAAGACGTGTGGAACGCAAATAAACGGGCCATCCTCGGTTATGTTCCCACTAACAAGGCGATAAAGCTGATCTGGGAAACGGATCCAAAGACACAGAGAATAATCCACATGTTTCAATCGCTTCGCGATCTCGGAACGGAGGATTCGACTTCGTTTTCTTTCGGTGGAAGGCTCAGAACCTTTTACGTCTTAAACATCCCTAACAGGAACATTAGCGGATTTCAGCAACGTGTAAGAGCATTGCCTGTTACGCCTACCACGCTGACTCCGCAGTTAGGTTCCTTGCCTGAGGGTGTATCTAACATGTTTGAAGGCGGCAGAGGCTTTGGTAAGGGACAATTTGATTCACCGACGGGAATTGCAGTTGATCGTAACGGAAACGTTCTGGTCGCCGACACCGGTAACGGGCGCATCGAAAAATTCTCGCTGACCGGTGCCTTTCTTAGTACTATGGGAAGTAAAGGAAGCGGCCACGGGCAATTGGGAGAGCCGAACGGGATCGCCATCGACCGCGCTGGCAATATTTACGTGGCAGAAGTCGCCTCCAATCACCGTGTGCAGAAACTCGCTCCCGATGGGACATTCATTGCCGAGTGGAAAGGCCCGGACCTCGGATTTTACGGACCGCGCCGGATCGCTATTGGCCCGGATGATTCAATTTATGTCGTCGATCAAGGCCACAATCGGATCGCCAAATTTAGTCCCGATGGGCGGGTGCTGGCAGTCTGGGGCACCGCCGGAAATGGTGACGGACAGTTCAACGACCCTACGTCGGTTGCAGTTGATCCGGCAACCAACAAAGTTTATGTCGCCGATCCGCGTAACAAACGGATACAGATTTTTGACCAGAATGGGAAGTTTCTCAGCAAATGGTCAGTGCCCCAATGGGGAGAGCCGATAGGCTTTGAAGACTTGGCCATCGATTCACAAACAGGTCGGCTCTACGCGTCCAGCAGACACATGAACTCTGTCCTCAGTTTTGATTTGAATGGAACCAGGCTTCACAGTTTGATGCCAAAACCACCGGATAAACTCGAAGATCCATCAGCTCTGGCTTTATTTGATCGGAAGCTTTATCTATTGGACATGACCGGCAATCGCGTAAGCGTGATCGACCTGTAGCTAGCTATCAACCCATTGGAGCGAATACTCACCATCCTTAGAACTGATAAGTAGGCTCGTGGACTCGTCCCAGGAGAAAGCCCGATTTCTTGCGCCGAGAATTCTGTTACTCGGCTTATCGTTCGTTAGTCTGGTGATTTGCATCCTCAGCGGTGTAGCGCACTACCGGAAAGCAGGTTGGGGAGACTTGTGGCATCCAATTGGATGGCTACTTAGCATGGCCTTTTTGGTGTTTGCGTTTCTGCCGGGCCCACGCGACCTCACGGCTGGTTTCAAGTCCTTGGTAAAGCCGAAGACAGCGTTCTTCCTGTTCTGGATCCTGTTCTTCGTAGTCGCGCACCTCTGGAATCTCCGAACGGCGCCTTGGAACGGAGACGGCATTTTCGCTGATGCCGCTCAGGATCTCTTGTTTCTAAAAACTCACGTGACCAGCCGGCCTTTCCAAGCCGCGTGGTTTCAGTCTTATGGGGGGCATTTCGCGCATCAAACCCTTTTTGATTACTATCTGTGGCCGTGGCTTCATCTATTTGGTTATAACATTCTGACCAATGAAGCAGCGCTCTTGGCTCTTTGGTGCACGACGTTTCTCTTCATGCTTCTGTTAACTGATCTATTTTTTCAATCTTACGTTGTCACATCTGTCATTGCACTGCTTTTCACTTTTCTCCCGTTCGCGTTCATTTATACGTTCCACGGGGACCACTACGAAATGGCCGCCCCCTTATGCGTGGCCTCCCTTTATTTTCTGCATGGAGGCTTCAAAACTGACTCTTCTTTTTGCCTGGCCCTGGGAGGCATCGCGGCAGGATTGTGTCTGGCGAGTTCGTTACTCGGCAAGCAGTATGTGTTAGCGCT
>QHPE01000141.1 GCA_003218945.1 Verrucomicrobiota bacterium
AGCCACCCTTCCGTGACGAAAAAAGAACGTCGAACCCGCGTACGCCGAAAGCTTCGGCGTGGCAAGCGCTGAACGTCCAACATCCAACGTCCAACACAAGTATGATGCAGACGATCCGGTCTGCGAGGAGGCCATGGTTGGCTATCAGCTAATAGCACTGCTGGTCATCGCCTTGCGAGTTTCCCCCGCGAGCCGCGTCCGCCCTGTGGCAAACAGGATTGTCGGCCTCACGAGGCAAAAAATGTTACAATTTTTCGCTTGCCATGTCTGTCCAGATTACTGCATCTTGTGTGTCCACACGGACAGTCACGCTATTACTTGTTGTTCACCGGTATTCGCAGGTTCTTGGCGCCGCTGTTCACCAGTATGCCCAACTTATTCGGAACCTCAACCCTCCCTCACCGCCATGATTCAACTCAAACCTGGAATTCCGCCCGCTTCGCTAAATAAACCGTCACGTTCGGCGGCACATCGAAAAAATAGAACCGAGAGCAAGAAAAATGGTGGTCTGCGCTTCAAACGTGTATTCAGCAATTCTGCTGTTGCGCCATTTGATCAGATCGAATGGGAACGCCGCAACGCGGAAATCACTGACGACGGCGGCAAAGTCATTTTCAAGCAGGAAGACATTGAGGTCCCCAAGAATTGGAGCGCGCTTGCAACGAAAATCGCGGTGTCGAAATATTTCTACGGCGACATCGCCAACGGCACCGACCCGTACAAGGGCGGAAGAGAAACTTCGGTGCGGCAGTTAATTCATCGCGTCACGCGCACGATCACCGACTGTGGAATCGCGGACAATTACTTCGCAGATGCGGAAGCTGCCGAAACTTTTTATGACGAGCTGACCTGGTTGTGCTTGAACCAACACGGCGCGTTTAATTCGCCGGTCTGGTTCAATGTTGGGTTGTATCATCAATACGGCGTGGGCAAAGGCGCGGGCGCAGGGAATTATTTTTACAATCGCGAGGCAGGCATAGCTGAACGCGCAGCTTCACAATACGAGTATCCGCAAGGCAGTGCCTGCTTTATCCAGAGCGTCGGCGACACGATGGAAGACATCATGCGTCTGGCTATGAGCGAGGCCATGCTGTTCAAGTACGGCAGCGGCACCGGCACTGATCTTTCGTCCCTGAGATCAACAAGGGAAAAATTGAGCGGCGGCGGAAAACCCAGCGGCCCGCTCTCGTTCCTGAAAGTCTATGACCAGATTGCCAACGTGGTGAAAAGCGGCGGAAAAACGCGGCGCGCCGCCAAGATGAACACGCTGAAGGATTGGCATCCGGACATCGAAGAGTTCATCGACGCGAAGCAGAAGGAAGAAAAGAAAGCGTGGGCGCTGATCGAACACGGTTACGACGGCAGTTACAACGGCGACGCCTACGGCTCGGTGATGTATCAGAATGAAAACGTCAGCGTTCGGGTAAGCGACGAGTTCATGGACGCAGCGCTGGAAGGCCACGAATGGTGGACGCGTCGTGTCACTAATGGAAAGCCGTGCGAGAAAAAAGATGCACGCGCGCTACTGCGCAAAATTGCTGAGGGCACCTGGATCTGCGGCGATCCCGGGATGCAATTCGATACGACCATTCACAAGTGGCACACATGCAAAGGCACCGACCGGCAAAATTCTACGAATCCGTGCAGCGAGTATCTCTTCCTCGACAACACCGCCTGTAATCTCGCTTCGTTGAACTTGATGAAGTTCAAGACCGCGGCCGGCGACTTTGACGTCGAGCGGTTCAAAGCCGCGGTGCGAATTTTCATCACCGCGCAGGAGATCATCGTCGATAACGCGAGTTACCCTATCAAGGAAATCGCGGAGAATTCCCACATCTTCCGCACGCTCGGGCTTGGTTACGCGAATCTCGGCTCGCTGATCATGAGCTACGGTTACGGGTACGACAGCATTGAAGGTCGGGCGCTCTGCGGCGCGATCACAGCGATCATGACCGGCGAAGCCTACGCGCAGAGCGCGCGCATGTCGCGAACGATGGGGCCGTTCCCGGGATACCGCGACGCTCGGGCCAGCGGTGTGGCGAAACCGGTGGCGAAGAACAACATCACTCCGATGCTGGAAGTGATCGAGCTGCATCGTTGCGCGGTGCACCAAATCTCGGATGCGAAGGAGTTCGCGCATTTGAAAGAGGAAGCAGCAAGGATCTGGGACGATGCGGCCGAGCTCGGCAAAAGGCACGGTTATCGCAACGCGCAGGTCACTGTACTTGCCCCGACAGGCACGATCAGTTTTCTGATGGACTGCGATACGACGGGAATCGAACCCGATATTGCCTTGGTGAAATACAAGCTGCTGGCCGGCGGAGGTATGCTCAAAATCGTCAACCAAACGATCAAGCCTGCGCTGGAGAAGCTCGGTTACGGTTCCGATGAGATTAAGCGCATCGTAGCGCATATCGACGCGTTCGACACAATCGAAGATGTTGTAGCCGGCGGCGGTGACGCCGGCCCGATGAATGGAGAAACGGCGGAAAAAGCAACCGGGGTCAACGCCCCCGGCTACATCCGTTCCGGATTAAAGCCGGAGCATTTACCGATCTTCGATTGCGCGTTCAAGCCGTTCAAAGGCGAGCGCTCGCTGCATTATCTCGCCCACCTGAAAATGATGGCCGCTGCGCAGCCATTCCTCAGTGGCGCGATTTCCAAGACCGTGAATCTGCCGGAATCAGCCACCGTGGAGGATATCATGAACAGTTACGTCGAAGGCTGGCGGCTCGGTTTGAAATCGGTTGCGATTTACCGCGACGGCTCCAAGCGCTCGGCGCCGCTGAACACCCGCAAGACAAAAGACATGGGCACTGTAGCCGGCATCAGTGATGCCGGTGGTGATGCGCTTGCAAACCGCATTCTCGAACTGGAACAAGAACTAGCGACTCTGCGAGGCCAAGTCGATCAGCCGGTGCGGCATCGCATGCCGGACACACGCACATCGTTGACACACAAGTTCGAAATCGCCGGTCACGAAGGCTACATCACAGTCGGCCTCTATGAGGACGGGCAACCTGGTGAGCTTTTCATCACCATGTCAAAGGAAGGCAGCACAATTGGTGGTTTGATGGATACGGTCGGCACGCTCACCTCGATAGCCCTCCAGTACGGCGTGCCGCTCGAGAGCTTGGTGAAAAAATTCGCGTATCAGCGATTCGAGCCGAGCGGGTTCACAAAGAATGCCGACATCCGCCACGCGACTAGCATCACCGATTATGTGTTCCGCTGGCTCGCGTGTGAGTTCATCAAAGGCTACAAGGAAGCGACTTCGCCGAATCGCAGCCAGCCGGATCTGCCGCTCAAAGAAATTCCCGAGATCGAAAAGAAAGCGCTGAATCGGCCGGTAACCGATTTGGCGCGTACCGGCGACAAGGAAATCATCGACGTCATCACGGGTCATCCCTCAAATTCCGGAAACGGCGGGGCGTCTGAAGGAAATGGGAACGGCGCTGGTAATTCATCCAACCGCGTGACGATAGCACTCGGCAGTATCTTCATGGGCATTACCTGCTCGGTGTGCGGCAGCGACAAAGTCATCCGCGCCGGCGCTTGCGGCGTCTGCACCGAATGCGGAACAAGTCAGGGGTGCAGCTGAGGGGGATTCTCGGGCATCAGCGCAGGAGGAAACAATTAGACAAGGAATGTGCTGCGCACGCGGAAACCAGGTCGAGACTTTTGTTGCTTGAAAGTCAACGCGAAGAACAGCGAAAAAGCTTGTTTCAACGTGCGGCAAAGTTCGGAAAGTTCGCCGGAAATAGCATACTAACCTTCCTCACACTTATACTCGTAGGTGCGGCTTTGGCCGGAGCGACAATCACTGGAACACAGATACATAATTTCTGGGTGGCAAGCGGGGTTAATGTAATAATTGCGGCGGCCGCGGTTTGGGCCATTCTGAACGCGATCTTCGGCGTCTCGATACTGGATTTGTCGAGAGGCCTTCGGACGAAAATGACAGCATCTCGATACACAACGCTCCGTCACAATGCTGGAATATCTGCCGAGTAGCTTTGCAATCCAATAAAGGTGGCCCCACGCGATGAATGCGGAAAATGGGCTGGCATATGTGTTCCCTACGGAACTTGGGAGATCTAGCCGAGAAACAAAGTGGTAGCGTGGAGGTTTAGGCGCCACATTCCAGAGTACTCGCGCCAAACTTCAATCCGCACCTGTTCCACTCGATTGGACACGGGAGCGAGCACGGCTACAATGCGTCGCCGCTTTTTCGAGCGGCAAAATTGAATGAATAAAGTCGACGCGCAGCGACAGAAGGAGATTCAGCAGGCTGAGGAACTGCTTTTTGCAGGGCCGCAGGCGCTGGGATTTGCCAAGGGACTTTTCCAAGGGCATTTCGTGTCCGATTGGGTGATGCCGTATCCGCGGATTTCTGCGGAGCAACAAACCGAGTTGGACGAGACGCTACGCGAGCTTCGGCAATTTTTATGCGAACATCTTGACGCGGCGGAGATCGATCGCCGGGCAGATATTCCCCGCAGCGTGATCGATGGATTGGGGCGTATCGGCGTACTGGGAATGACCGCGCCGAAGGAATACGGCGGGCGCGGGTTCTCGCAGATTGCCAACTGCAAAGTGCTGGAAGAAATCGGGCGCCGTTGCGCGTCCACTTCGGTATTCGTTAACGCACATCACTCAATCGGGATTCGCGCATTGTTATTGTTCGGAACACGCGAACAAAGACAGAAGTGGCTCCCGAAGTTGGTGACCGGCGAACAACTTGGCGCGTTCGCGCTCACCGAAAAAGAAGCCGGGTCGGACGCGGCAAATGTGCAGATGCAGGCACGCCCCAGTGAGGACGGCTCGCACTTCATTTTGAATGGTGAAAAACGGTACATCACCAACGCAGCGATAGCGCACGAGCTCACGGTCATGGCGCGCACGCCCGTGCCGGGCTCGGACAAAACGGCGATCACAGCATTTCTTGTAACGCCGGACATGCCGGGGTTTGAAATACTGGAGGCGCGCATGCCGAAGATGGGAATCCGCGGCACGGCCACCGGACGGTTCGCGTTGCGCGACGTCAAAGTGCCAAAGGAAAATATTCTCGGGCCAATAGGCAAAGGTCTTAAGGTGGCGCTGACGGTGCTTGATTTCGGGCGCACGACATTCGGCGCTTGCTGCACCGGCGCAGCGAAAACCTGTCTGGAAATGGCCATCCAACATGCGAACACGCGGAAACAGTTCAACAAGACGCTGGGCGAATTCGAGCTGGTGAAGAAGAAAATCGCCAGGATCGCCGCCGACGCTTATGCGATGGAAGCGATGACTACGATGACAGGGTCGTTCATCGATCGTGGCTTGGAAGATTACATGCTTGAGACCGCAATGTTGAAGGTGTTCACGACGGAGCGGCTCTGGGAGTGCATCAATGACGTGTTCCAGATTTTTGGGGGCTCGGCGTACTTCACCGATCTCCCGTTGGAGAGAATGATGCGCGATGCGCGCATCAATCAGATCGGCGAGGGCGCAAACGAAGTACTTACTTCGTTCATCGCGCTGGTCGGGATGCGCGGCCCTGGCATGGAGTTTAAAGAACTTTACGATACGATGATGAAGCCGTCGCGCGAAGCGATGAGCAAAGCATGGGCCGCTGGAAAAAGCCGGCTCAGCGCGGCGATTCGTGTGCCCGATGTGCCGGTGCAAAGCGGACAGCTGCGGGGACAGGCGCGGGAGCTGGGCCGATTGATCTGGCGTTTTAATTTCGCCGTTAATCGCGCGTTGATCATGTATCGCGAGCCGATCCTTGACATGCAACTGGTCCAGGAACGAATCGCAAATGCGGCGATGGACCTTTTCGCTTCGACCTGTGTCCTCAGTCGCATCGACGGCGAGATTCAGTTCGCCGGGCGAAACGGCGGGACGCCATCACAGGACCACTCGGCCGCAAATCTGTTTTTGCGTCAATCGTTCCGGCGGATCCGCGGGTTCCTCACCGGGTTAAGCGATAACGACGACAAAGCAGTGATCGCCGCAGCAAAATCTTGCCTAACGAGCGGGCAAGCCAACACGGTTTTGTAAGAAATTCATTTAGGACCAGGGCAGGGGCAGTTGCTACAGCTGCACGGTTTAACCACCGCAGGAAAATATAATCCCCCCGCGCTGCCGACAGCAAGCACGTATCGCCCACGAAAATCGTCGGAGGATTTTAGTCCCTGCCCGGACGATGACCGTAGATATCCATGTGGTGAGCAGTCGTCGGAATTGCAGAGAGACGATCGCATCGCTGCGGAATGCGCGAGTCACCTGTTATCACATAACAAACTTTCTTTGCTGTGTTAACAGGCATCGGTTGCGCAGGCCGCGCTACGACATTCTTGCTCGGATCAGCAGCATATGCTGATACGCAGAACGCGAAGGCGAAGATCCCAATCGCAAATCGGACCGACCAGCCGCACCCGCGACTCAGTCTGGTTCCTTTTCCCATACCGTGATCTTGAGCCCGGTGCGAATCTTAAGCAAGCTTAATCTCGATCCACTTCGTATTTTTCGGCCAGCCCACTTCGTCCGTCTCCGGAGGAATGCTTCAGTCGGTCCAGAGGAAATGTTCAAGGCGAATATTGTTCAGACGCGCTTTTGCTTCCTCGCTTCGATTGCCTCCCGCCGCGACGAGCTTGTCATAGATCGCAACGGCGGATTCCCATTTTGAATCTTCCTCTAGCAATCGCGCGGCATTAAATCCAGCTTTGTAATACCAGAACAGCTCGCGACGCTCACCGGGACGCGATTCATCCTCTAAAATTTTATAGAAGGTCGCAAGCGCGCCGGCGCGATCGCCTTTTTTCTCGAGGCACAGGCCCTTTTTAAAAAGCGCCTGGTTGCGCCAGTGAATCGACCCCTCCTTATCGGCCGCTAATTGCTCGTAAACCTCAATCGCACGCCGGTAATTGGTCGGGTCGGCTGCGCCTGCCTCGAAGAAAATGTCGCCCTCTCCGCAAAGCGCCTCGCGTTTTTCAGATGCGCCGGCATTGCTCTTTAACACCTCATCATAGAGGGTGAGAGCGTCGTTGGGTTTGCCAAGCTTGCGCTCGATCACGGCTTCTTCGTTGCGCGCCGCCCAGCGCATCGTTCCGTTTTTCTGCACGACCTGGTCAAACAATACGAGCGCCCGATCCAGCGTATGCTCACCCATGCTCGACATCGCTGATTCTGCGGCAAAAAAAAGCGCTTTTTCTGCGAGCGTGTCATTTGGATTCTGTTGCGCAATAATTTCAAACTGCGTCTGCGCATTTGCGAAATCCTGACGGCGATAATACAGCTCCGCCAGTTTCATCCGGACCTCCGGAGCGAAAGGCGATTGCTCATGCTGGTCGACGAATCGCTTTGCGAACTCAATGACTTTCGATTCGTCTGTGCCGGCTGCCTCTTCCACCCAGATGCGGAGATAATCTGCCCGCTCCGCCGCGGCAGCGGTTGGCATGGACTCGGCCACATGATCCAGATCCTTATGTGCTTCCTCCATTCGGGGCGGCGAGGAATGAAATGCCAATTCGGCCAGGGCAACCCAAGCCTCCGACACTCGGGGATTTTTTGGAAAATCGTGAATGAATCGCTCCAACGATGCCGTGGCTTTTTTGTCGTGTTTAGCCGCCTGCATCAAGCCTTCCTCTAATCGCAAATCAGTGCGCGTTTGCTCATCGGCGCCTTTTTGCTCGAGTTCGTTGTAGTCAGCCACAAAACGGGCGTGATCGCCGAGCTGTAACCAGCCGCTGGACGCGTTGAACAGCGCTGCGTTCGTCCAGGGCGAATCGCGGTGGGCAATTTGCTCAAAAGCCGCCGTTGCCGTGTCGAATCGCCTCGCCAGATAATGCGCTTGCGCAGATACAAAATCGATGCGGTTCAACAAACCCGGGTCCGGATGCAGCAGGCGCGCATCGTCCAGGATCGCGAGCGCTTCATCAAAATGTCGGTCGTCTATTTCAAATTCCGCAAACTCCAAAAGAGCAGGGGCAGTGGCCGGCGAATTGCTTCCTGTGCGTCGCAGATCGGTAAACAATTCCCGGGCTCGCTCTCTGCGGCCTGCCCGAATCTCCAGTCGCGCAAGATACCAGCGTGCGATTGTTCGCCGAGGTTGTTCCGGGCGGCGCACCCATTTCTCTAGTTCGTTGCGCGACGGTTTGCGTTCGGCGCGATACAGCTCATCCAGTTTTGCAAATACCAGCGCGAGATCACGGTCTGCGTGGTGCTGATCGATAAAACGCTCGAGGACGTCATCTCCGATCTCCGGCGTTTTCAGCTGCAAGTGCGCTTCAGCGATGCCGAAGAGCGCCGTGAGCAGAATGGAATGAGGAGTCCCCTCAGGCCTTTTCAGGATCGCTTGAAACATCCCAATCGCTCGTTCGGGCCGGTGCGAAATCAATTCCAAACGCCCACGTAAGACACGTCGTTCACGTCTTTCTGGAATTGAATTCGGTTGCATCTGCTCCAGGAGTCGACGTGCCTCAGGAGCATCGCTCAATTGGATGTACATCTCGGCGGCTCGTAACTGCGCTCGGGTACCCCATTCTTTGTCGTGAACGAGTACGAGAAATTTTGCCAAAGCTTCGGACCTTTTTCCCAACGCACGTAGTGTCTCGCCGCACCCAAAAACGGCTGCTTTCTGAAATGGCGAAGTTTCGTTTGCCAACTCCTCATACAGCGGCAGCGCCTCGGCCCAACGTTGAACAGTCGCCAACGCCTGGGACCGCCAGAATCTCGCCCATGGCAAGTCACGTAGCCGGGCGTCTGCCAACAGAACGAGAGTGTCCTCCGGCTCGTTCGCGGCCATTTGCGCTTGCGCCAGTTTTTCCACAACGGCACGCCGTTCCGCTTCGGTCAGATTTTTATTTAGCAATGACTGCAACCGCACGACCGCCACTTCCGGTACGCCCTCTAAATTTGGCGCACTTGCCTGTGCAATTTCGGGCGAAACGTCGGCACGCGCGAGCGGCGCTACCCCGCAAACAATACCTATTAGAAATGACAGCCCTATGAGCCTCATCTTCTCTCCAGGATCTGCCGTAAATACTTTCCTGTATGGCTGTGCGAAATTGTCGCGATGACCTCAGGGGAACCCACTCCCACGAGCTGCCCGCCACTTTCGCCGCCCTCGGGACCCAAATCGATGATCCAGTCGGCGCACTTGATCATCTCCAGATTATGTTCGATCACCACGATTGTGTTCCCGGCGTTCCGGAGTTTCATCAAGACCTCCAGCAATTTTTCAATGTCGGCGAAATGCAATCCGGTCGTCGGTTCATCGAGAATGTAAACGGTGCGACCGGTCGCCTTCTTCGCAAGCTCGGTAGCCAGTTTCACGCGTTGCGCTTCGCCGCCGGAAAGCGTCGTTCCAGCCTGGCCGAGTCGCAAATACCCCAGGCCCACGTCCAGGAGTGAATTCAATTTTTCCGCAATGGTCGGCACATTGCGGAAAAATCGCGCAGCTTCGTCAACAGTCAGATCCAGCACATCCGCGATATTCTTGCCTTTGTAAGTGATCTCAAGTGTCTCACGGTTGTAGCGTTTGCCGCGGCACACCTCGCATTCAACGTAAACGTCGGGCAAAAAGTGCATCTCGATTTTGATCAGCCCGCCGCCTTCGCAGTTTTCGCAACGGCCGCCTTTCACATTGAAACTAAAACGACCTGCGTCGTAACCGCGGACTCGTGCCGCGGGCAATTGGGCGAAGAGTTCGCGTATTGGTGTGAACGCACCGGTGTATGTGACAGGATTCGATCGCGGGGTGCGACCAATCGGGGTTTGGTCAATTACCACTGCCTTGTCAATCTGTTCCAGTCCGCGAATCGTCTCGTGAGCGCCGGGTTTATCTTTCGAGTTATAGAAGTGTCGGAAAAGGGTACGACGCAGAATATGATCCACCAAAGTCGATTTGCCGCTGCCAGAAACACCGGTCACACACGTGAGGCAGCCGAGAGGAAATGACACGTCGATGTTTTTCAGATTGTTTTCATTTCCGCGTGCAACTGTAATCCAGCCGTCGCGTCGTGGTTGAGCGCGCTGTTTTGGAATCGCGATGCGCGCACGTCCAGAAAGATAATCGCCAGTCAACGAATTCTTCGCGCGCAGGATGTCGTCGAGAGTCCCTTGTGCCACAATCTCGCCTCCACGCGGCCCCGCGCCGGGACCTAGATCGATGATGTGGTCCGCAGCCCGAATCGTTTCTTCATCATGCTCCACCACGATCACGGAATTCCCGAGATCGCGCAGTTTTCGCAGTGTTCCAAGCAGACGTGCATTGTCGCGCTGATGCAAGCCGATGCTCGGTTCGTCGAGAATGTAGAGAACGCCTGCCAGTCCTGAGCCGATCTGTGTCGCCAGCCGAATCCGTTGTGCTTCGCCTCCGGAAAGCGTGCCGCTCTCCCGATCTAACGTGAGGTAGCCTAAGCCGACCTCCGCGAGAAATTGCAATCGTGATCGAATCTCTCGGACAACGTCGGTTACGATCGTCTGTTGCTGCTCGGTCAGGTTGAGACCACTAATGAATTGAAGAGCATCTTCCACGGTCTTCTGGCTAAACTGGTGGATGTTCACTTCGCGTCCTTCTCGGCCCTTGATTGTGACGGCGAGAATTTCCGGTTTAA
This sequence comes from Verrucomicrobiota bacterium, assembly GCA_003218945.1. Taxonomy (GTDB): domain Bacteria; phylum Verrucomicrobiota; class Verrucomicrobiia; order Chthoniobacterales; family UBA10450; genus Udaeobacter. The sequence continues at coordinate 10,602 of QHPE01000141.1, forward strand.
GCCTCGCACCTCCACAGATCTTGCACGCTTCGCGTGCCATGAAGGCTCGAATGCGATTACGCGTGAATTCACTCTGCGTTTGCTCATAAAGCCGCTGCATTTGTGGCACGAGTCCCTCGAACGGTTTTTTAATTTTCTTTTCGCCGTTGCCGGCGAACGCCATTTCGATGGGCTCGCCATTCGTGCCGAAGTACAGCGCGGCCTTGAATGCGTCGGGCAGATTTGCGAACGGCACGTCTTCGTTCACGTGGAAGTGTTTGGTCAGGGCATCTTGCAGATGACGATAGTAGGCTCGCATGCGTTTTGTGCCGCGGCGCCATGGTGTGATTGCTCCTTCGGACAGCGTCTTAGCTTGGTCGGAGATCAATAACCCGGGATCCATCACAAGTTGCGTCCCCAAGCCGTGGCAGGCGGGGCACGCTCCGAGATGGCTGTTGAAAGAGAAATGTCTCGGCGTCAGTTCGCCTAAATTGAAGCCGGTCTCGGTATTTCCGTATTCTGTGGAGTAACGACATTCTGCCCACTCTTCGCATTCGCCGTTGGCCGTTGGATGTTGGGTGTTTGTTGTTTTTGGATTCTGGCACAACGCGACAATGCGGTTGCCGCCCCATTTCAGAGCCGTTTCGATTGAATCTGTAAGCCGCACGCGAATCCCATCGCGGACGACCAGCCGGTCAACCACCGCCTCGATCGTGTGTCGCTCGCGTTTGTTAAGCCGGATTGGGTCGGGGCGATCCAGCTCGATCAACTTTCGGTCAATCCGCGCGCGAACGAATCCTTCACGCCTGAGCTTTTCGAGGACGTCCCGGAATTCGCCGGACTGATTCTCGATCAGCGGGGCCAGCACTACGATTTTGGTGCCAGCTTGGTAGGCCAGGATTTGATCGACGATTTGTTGGGGCGTTTGGCGGCTGAGAGGTCGGCCCGTCTGCGGATCATGCGGTTGACCCACCGCGGAAAAAAGGACTCGCAGATAATCGTAGATCTCAGTCGTGGTCGCGATGGTAGATCGCGGGTTCGCGCCGGCGCTGCGCTGCTCGATGGCAATCGCGGGCGACAATCCTTCGATGAAATCAACGTCCGGCTTTTCCATTTGATCTAGGAATTGCCGCGCGTACGCGGAGAGGCTCTCGACATAACGGCGTTGCCCCTCTGCATAAAGAGTATCGAAAGCCAGCGAAGATTTCCCGGAGCCGCTTAACCCGGTAATGACCACGAGCTTCTCCCGCGGAATCTCCAGCTGCAGGTTCTTCAGATTGTGCTGGCGGGCACCGGTAATTTTGATAACTTGCGCAGGCATTCTGACGAGGGATGTCGAACCTATCAGTCAAGCACAGCTGTTTCCTTTCACCAGCGAAATTGCCTTTTCGACCCGATGCCTCGCGCGGCGAAACGCCGTTTTTGTTGCGAAGATGAAAGTGTCCATCGTAATCCCTTGTTACAATGAGAAGAACACGATCGAGAAGATCGTCGAGGCGGTTCGCAACGCACCGCTGAATTCTAAAGAAATCATCGTCGTGGACGATTGTTCGCAAGATGGGACGCAGACGCTGCTCCGCGAAAAGATTTCAGCTGTAGTCGATCAGATCATTTATCATCCGGTAAACCGAGGCAAGGGCGCGGCCCTGCGCAGTGGTTTCGCGGCCGCCACCGGCGACGTCATTCTGGTGCAGGACGCAGATCTCGAATACAGCCCCGACGATTATCCAGTGCTTCTGCAGCCGCTTGAGTCCGGCAAGGCGGACGCCGTTCTTGGCTCTCGATTCTTGGGCGGACGACCACATCGCGTCCTTTTCTTCTGGCACATGGTCGGTAACAAGTTTCTGACGTTACTTTCCAACATGTTCACAAATCTGAATCTGACCGATGTGGAAACAGGTTACAAAGCCTTCAAAGCCTCTCTCATCAAATCGATTGAGCTTGAAGAAGATCGGTTTGGGTTCGAGCCGGAAATCATTGCCAAGCTCGCGCAGAGAGGTTGTCGCGTTTATGAAGTCGGCATTTCGTATAGCGGGCGGACTTACAAGGAAGGCAAGAAGATTAATTGGAAAGACGGAATACGAGCTGTCTACGCGATTGTGAAATACAACGTCCAAAGATACCAGAAATGACTGCTCCGCAGCTGAGCTACGCCGGGGTTGATATTTTAGAAACGCTGGAAGGAGCAACCAATTACAATTCCTTGTTGCTGGGTCTAATCCGGGAGAGTTCTCAGGGACGCAGTCGAATGCTTGATTTTGGGGCCGGTACTGGAACGTTCGCCAAACTGCTTCGAACCAAGGGCATCGAGGTGGTGTGCGTCGAGCCTGATATGCACCTCGCAGAGCGGCTGATTCGTGACGGGTTCTTAACATTTAGCGACTTGAACGACGTGCCGGATGGTACATTCGAGTTCGTTTTTACCCTCAACGTCCTTGAGCATGTCGAGGACGATTGGGCCAGTTTTCGCCGGCTCGCCTCAAAACTTGCAAGAGGCGGCCGACTTTTGGTTTACGTTCCGGCTTTTCAAATCTTGTGGACGAGTCTGGACGAAAGAGTCAAACACTATCGCCGTTATCGCCGAACAGACTTGGAGCGATTGGCTCGGTCGGCTGGGCTCAGTGTTTGTAAAACCCGATATATGGACACACTGGGTTTCTTTGCTGCTCTCGGTTTTAAGATTTTTGGCAACAAAAACGGCCATCTTAGCGCGCGAGCGGTCAGTCTTTACGATCGATGCGTGGTGCCGCTAAGCAGATGGCTTGACTTGCTGGTGGGCCGACTGTTCGGCAAAAATGTCTATCTGATTGCCAGTAAGGATTATCAGTCTTCGGCCGTAGCCCCCGAGCCAGGATGATCGCGATGTTGCGCAGGCGTCCGACGAGAAATCTCAAGAGCGATCGGACTCCGCTGTTCTGACGAGCTGCGCGCTAAACTCGTTGAATGAAATTACGTAATCCATGTTCGCGATCTCCTCATGCGTGAGTTGCTGCTGGCCGGCCACGTACACGTGCAGGGAACGATCGTTCCAGACAAGTGATGCGACGAATTTTGGATACCATGGGTTTTGGTAAAAACGCGCTTTGGGCTCTAGTAAAATTGTACTACCGAGAGCCGGATGCAGGTTTAGCGAGCGGAACGCCTGAATGACATGAAGCGACTTCTGTCCGGAACTCAGTAGAACGCGAGTCTGATCGAAGTGCTGACTTTGCCACTGGGTGAAAACGGCAAGCGCGACTGCCACAGCAGCTGTAGCAAGGGTGCGCAGCATCGTTGTGCTCGGTTCTGATACCGCGAGTACTCTGCCGGCCAACCCGACTAAATCCTGTAGCACCCGGGCGATGATTATCGCCCAGCCAAACAAAACGATATAAAGCATCGCTCCACCACGGGCTGGAATGAACGCCAACGGTAGCGGCGTGATCACTACCCAAAACGCCATCAGTTGCAGCAGCCGGTCACGGCGCCAAAACGCGTAAAGAAATATCACCGGCCATGCGACAAGGATCGCCCGACCAATGCGGGACACCGAATCATAAAGCAGTTCGTTGATGAAATGTGCATTTGTTAGGGTGAATCGACGCCAGGAAAACACCGGTCGATACGCCTCGAGGTGCGCCAGCGAATAAGCGCTATTCAGTTCGGCGTAAATGAAAATTGCCGTCACGAGGCCGGCGATCAGCGCCGGAACCGCCACGGACCAGTTGCGCAACGCAAACTGTTTCCAGCCGTGAATC
>QHPE01000172.1:0-419 GCA_003218945.1 Verrucomicrobiota bacterium
GCATGGTCAGGCGCGCACCGTCGAGAAGCCAGGCGCCCCAAACATTGTTGGCATCGATCGAGACGCCACCGGCAATCGCCGTATTGTCGTCGTACAGCCAAACCGTATTGCCCAAAGGTAATAACACCGGGTTCTGAGCTACTCTCGCTGCCGGAGCCGTTCCTTTTGACTTACCGATGTCGGTACTCTGGAATACGCCTTGCGGTGTCACTCTCATGAACGCTCGGCGTGTTACTCCTACAGCACGAATCGTCTCGCCGCGCGTGGACGGATTCGTGGCAGCGAGAAGAGCCAGGAAGGCGAGCACAACGACTGAAAAGAGTGCAGTTATAATACGCAGGTTACAGAAACCGGCTTGGGCTGTGTGTTTCTTTTTCATAGGCAAGGCTAAGGGCGCAGCCGTGGGGTTGGGCGGGACC
>QHPE01000172.1:449-7505 GCA_003218945.1 Verrucomicrobiota bacterium
TAGCCGTCGCAGTTGGCGTGGGTGTTGGTGTGCTTCCTGCCTGCACTTCGAATGAGCCCACATCGATGCGTCCATTGCGCACACGCCAGAAATCGGGGCCGCGCTGATCGTAGTAAGGCGGTGGCGTGAAGTTCGGATCCCCTGCGTCAATGGCTGGGCTGCCAGTCAACAATTCATGGGTAAATGTTGGCCCGCCGTTGTCCTGCAATGGGCCAAGCAGAGGATCGGTATTGATCTGGTCGCCCGGGCCGTTCAACAAACCGCCGCCATCATCGCTACAGACGTTGTATCCGTGTGAGGTGACGGTCGCGTCGTAGATGTTTTCGGGGCTGCCTCCATTCAGGATACTGTTCCCGATGTCAAATGTTCCGCCGTAAATACTGCCACCATGAACCTCTGCTCGATTGCCACTGAGCGTGCTGTTGCCGATGTCGGCTGACCCGTTGGCGCTGTAGATACCGCCGCCTACACCACCACCTTTGCCTGTGCTGCCATTAGCGGAGTTGCCGCTGATAGTGCAGTTAGTCACCGTCAGTGTGCCAGAGTTATAAATACCGCCGCCAAGGCCAAGGTATGGCTGAGTGATACCGGCGACGTTACCACTGATCGTGCTGTTGGTGATTGTCATCGTCCCGTAGCCACTAATTCCCCCGCCGCTGACTCCCGCTAGGTTGCTGCTGATTGTCGTGTTGCTTATGTTCAGCGTTCCGTTCTCGTTATTAATGCCGCCGCCGTTCCCGCCAGAAAGATCAATACCACCGATCCACGCCGTATTGTTGCTTATAGTGCTGTCGATGATCGTGAGGGCGTCTGCGCTGCTATAAATGCCTGCACCACTACCTCCGTTGTCCATGGTTCCAGCGGTGTTGCCCATTATAGTGCTGTTGAGAACGGTCAGCATCGCGCCACCGCTGTAACCGTCAATGAAGATAGCGCCACCGATGTCTCCGGTGTAGTTATTCGTCAAGACGCAATCTGCTATGGTCGCCGTTACGTGCTCATCTAAATAGATTCCACCGCCTTGAGCAGATCCAGCATAGCCGAAGCTGATCGTGATACCTTGTATTGTAATGCTATGGCTCGGCACGACATCGAAGACGCGGAAGAAACTACCCGATGAGGGCCGCACTGTGAGCGAATTCGATCCCGGCCCGCTGATGGTAATGTTTTTATCAATGACAAGTTCATCGCTCGTCAAATTAATGGTGCCGATCACTGCGAAATTGATGGTATCGCCGTCACCGGCATCACCGAGCGCTTGGCGTAATGAGCCCGCGCCGCTGTCGTTTAGGTTGGTCACAGTGATGATGTTTTGGGGAGCGCGTCGGGTCGTTCGCTGAGCGAGCGCGAATGGGATCAGGCATATGCCAATCAATAAAACCAGGTAAAACGCGCCTCGATTAAGATGTTCTTTCACCACACAGGCCAATGCTGTCTTGCTGTCTCTCATAGTTGAACCTCCTTGTGGAGCACCGATTTTTATTGGGATCGTAAAAAATGTCGAGACTTCTTGCAGAGTGTTAAGAAATTTCACGGCACCAGGCGGGAAAGCGGCGTCACGTTCACCGTGGAAAAACATTCGTATGAATTAGTGTCCATTCGTGGTTAATGCTATCTGGCATGGAGGTTTGCTGCATGAAACAAGTTACTGATTTCAAGATTCGCCCAGCGTGTCTCGAGGATGTCCCGGTCATCCTGCAACTCATTTACGATCTGGCGACATATGAACGCGCGCCGGACGAAGTGAGCGCGACGGAAGAACAGCTTGTCGAGGTCTTGTTCGGCGAAAAACCGGCGGCGGAGGTGCTCCTTGCTTTTGAAGAGGAATCACCGGTCGGGTTTGCGGTTTATTTTTATAATTTTTCAACGTGGCTCGGACGGCCGGGACTTTATCTCGAAGATCTGTTCGTTAAGCCGGAGAAGCGCGGCAAAGGCTACGGTCGCGCGCTGCTTATCGAGCTGGCGAAGATCGCACGTGATCGGGGCTGCGGCCGGATGGAATGGGCGGTGCTCGATTGGAATGGGCCGGCAATCAAATTCTATCGCTCCCTGGGCGCAAAGCCGATGCATGAGTGGACAGTATTTCGATTGACCCGCGAGGAGATCGGCAAGCTCGCGAGTGCAGCCGACACGGCTGCCACTACAGAGAAACTCAAGCGAGAGTAAGCGTAACAGCAAGCGCAAGGGCGAAGAATCAAAGTGGCCAGGGAACATACAAAGATTGAGGATTACGCATTTCTGAGTGACACCCAGACGGGTGCGCTGGTGAGTCGCGATGGCTGCGTCGATTGGCTTTGCCTGCCTCGATTCGATTCGGGCGCGTGTTTTGCCTCGCTGCTTGGCAATACGGAGAACGGACACTGGCGTTTTTTTCCTGAAGAAGAGGTTCAGACGACGCGTCGCCGTTATCGTGGGGACACACTCATTCTGGAAACAGAATTAGAAACAAAGGACGGCGCAGTGCGCCTGATCGATTTCATGCCGCCGCGTGGCGAGAATCCGGATATCATTCGCATCATCGAAGGGTTGCGCGGCGAAGTGCAGATGCACATGGAATTGGTCATCCGTTTCGATTATGGGCAGGTCATTCCGTGGGTGCGCAAAAGAAAAGAAGCTGGTGACCTGGAAGCAATTGCCGGACCGGATGGATTGATCTTGCGAACGCCAATTGAAACACGCGGCGAAGATCTAACTACGGTTGCCGAGTTCACAGTCGCCAAAGGAGACCGCATCCCGTTTGTGTTGACCTGGTTTGTGACCACGCATTGCGCGACACCGAAGTGTTCTGGGCGAACTGGACAAAACAATTCAAACGAGAAAACAGATGGCGAGACCCCGTGATGCGCTCGCTGATCGTACTCAAGGGTTTGACTTACGCACCCACAGGCGGACTCGTAGCGGCGCTTACCACTTCGTTGCCGGAGCGCATCGGAGGTGTTCGCAACTGGGATTATCGGTACTGCTGGCTGCGAGATGCCGCGTTGATCTTGCTGGTGTTAATGCGCGCGGGCTATCGCGACGAGGCCGAGTCATGGCGGCAATGGCTTCTGCGCGCGATCGCCGGAAGTCCAGCCCAAATGCAAACAATCTACGGCGTGCGCGGCGAACGTCGCCTCGATGAGCATGAGATTCCGTGGCTCCCAGGTTATGAAAACTCCCGGCCCGTTCGCATTGGCAACGCAGCTTCAAATCAATTTCAACTCGATGTCTATGGCGAAGTGCTCGCTGCGATGTGGCAGGCTGACCGGGCCGGAATCAAAATGACCGAACCGGATTGGGCGTTAATGATCGAGCTCGCAAAATTTCTTGAGTCACACTGGCAGAAGCCCGACGAGGGAATTTGGGAAGTGCGCGGTGGCCCCCAGCATTTTACGCACTCCAAAATGATGGCCTGGCTGGCGTTCGATTGCGCGATCAAGCTGGTCGAAGACTGCGGGTGCGCGGCAAGCGAAAATCACCATCGCTGGCATAAGATCCGGGACCAGATTCGTGCAGAAGTTTGTGAGCGCGGCTATAATACGAAGAAGAAAGCTTTTACGCAGGTTTACGGGTCGGATGCATTGGATGCGAGCCTGCTGACAATGCCCCTCGTCGGCTTTTTGCCGGCGACGGATGAACGGGTCCGCAACACGGTGGAAGCGATCGAGCGGGAACTGATGGAAGACGGCTTGGTGTTGCGCTATCGGCCGCAAGAATGCGACGTGGATGGGTTGCCGGGACGGGAAGGCGTTTTTCTTCCGTGCTCTTTCTGGCTGGCCATGTGCTGGCATCTCATCGGGCGAAAAAAGGAAGCCCGAGAATTGTTCGAGCGCCTGCTCGATCTGCGTAACGACCTGGGGCTACTCTCGGAGGAGTACGACCCGCGCGCACAACGGCAGTTAGGAAATTTTCCGCAGGCGTTCTCGCATGTCGCGCTGGTAGGATGCGCCCGGCTTCTAAGCGATGAGATAGAGTTGCCCCTTTCAGGAAATTAGGCCCGGGCATCACTGGCAGAAACGAGGCGGTGAACCAAATCCTCGATGGCAAGAATGCCGCGAAGATTTTTCTTTCGATCGACTACAGCAGCGACATCCAGGCGGGCAGCACGCAGTTGCTGCATGACGCGATAGGCGGGTTCGTCTTCCGCGGTGGTCATAATGCGCCGCATATAATTGCCCAGCGGTTTATGTCCGTTTCGGTCGAGCAGGATGTCGAGGATGTTGATCAGCCCGGCTGGGTGGCCGTCCGTGCTAATCACAGGCAGACGATCAAAACCCGTGGACGCGCCAAGTTCCAGCGCTTGCTGTGTTGATGTTCCGGGCTGTAGCGCGACCACTTTCGCCCAGGGCACCATCACCTCTCGAACTTTTGCGCTGCGAAAATCAACCACGCTGTGAATCATTGCGCGTTCTGTCGCGGTGAGAGTGCCCTCGTGCTCGCTCTGTGACGTGATCTGCTTCAGTTCATCGCGCGCAGCAAAAAGGCGGCGCCGTTTTCCAGCCCCGCTAGGCAGTAGCATCTTGCCAAATCGCGCAGCGAGTTCGAGCAAAGGCGAAAATAAAATCAACGTGAATTCGAGGACGCCGGCAAGCCGCGTCAGCGCACGAAACGGAAATCGCCGGAACAACGATTTAGGCAGCACCGACAACACGAATAGATAAAGGGGAAGCGCGATCACCAAGGCGAAAAAGAAGCCGGTATAATGGTACCAGTGAACCAGCTGACTCGTGAGCAGGAGCAGAGCGATAATGTCCGCCGCGTTGGTGACGAGCAGAACCGTCGCCAATAAGCGTTGCGGCTGCCTGAGCAGCCGATTCAACTGCAGCGCGGCCGGCACGCCGCGCTTCACATTCTGCCGCAACCGCACTGGATCGATCGAAAGCAGTCCGCTTTCTATCCCGTTAAAGAAAAACGAAACGACCCAGCAACACACAATCATCGCGATCGCGACAGTCATGGTTGCCACGGCGAATCCGTCCCGTGGCGGACCGCCTCCTCGAATGCGTTTGTGGTTTTCTCCAGCAGCACTTCTTCGATTCTCTTGCGCTTGGCCCGACGCACAGTGATCGCGAGACGGGGAATCTCAAGCTTCGTTCCGGATGAGGGCACATAGCCCAGGCGTGTGAAAACAAATCCCCCGATGGTGTCGATGCCTTCAGCATCAATTTCAAAACCGAGGGATTCGCTCAAATCATCCAGACGGGTGTTACCGCTCACCAAAAATTTGCCGTTGCCGAGCGGCTCGATGTAAAAGGCTGCGTCCTCGCTAGGCACGGTACCGCCGAGAATTTCTTCCACGATATTCTGCATGGTGATGATTCCCTCTGTGCCGCCAAATTCGTCCACCACCACGGCCATTCCCTGGGGACGAGTAAGAAAAAGTTTGAGCAACTCGAGCGCGCGCATGGTCTCGGGGACAAACGACGGCGCCAGCAGTTTCTCGGTGTAGTGTTCCGATGGGTCGAGCAGGAACAGTTTTACGTCGATGATCCCGAGGATTTGATCGGACGTATCGGCGTAAACGGGGACGCGGCGGTGGCGTTTCTCCTTCAGGCGCGCAATTGCATCCTCGTTAGTCAAATCGTCCGGCAGCATGAAGCTGTCCACGCGCGGCGTCATGCAATCCTTCGCAGTCTTATCGCCGAGCTTGATGATTTCCTGGATCATCTCAGCTTCGCCGTGGTAAAGCGCGCCTTCCTCCTCGCCGATCTGAAGTAGTGTGCCCAATTCCTCATCGCTTAAACGCGGGCGGCTGCGCAGATGCGCCGGTGTCAGTCGGTCGAGCACATATTCGCTCACTGTCTCGAGTCCGCGGCCGATCCGATCCAGAAACGGCATCGCGATTTGCAAAGTAAAAGCTCCAATTGCCGAGAGCTTCGAGGGCGCCGCGAGCGCCACAAGTTTCGGCACCAAATCACACAGTAATACTACCATGGCGAAGATCAGGATTGCGGCCAGCCATTGCGGCACGCGCCCTGCCAGCGGGCCTTCCCACAAAAAGAACAGACACAGCACGACCAGCAATACGTTGACCAGTCCGTCCCCCAACAGCAGCACATTCAATACTCGCCGCGGATTTTCGCGAAAAAGTTGTATAAATTTCGTGAGGCCGGGGTGATTCTTTTCTAACCGGCGTAATTGATGCGGCTTAAGCAGAAACAACGCCGTCTCTACTCTGGAAAACAGCGCCGAGTAGAAGCTCAAAATGGCAATGGCAACCAGCAAAGTGACGAGTGCAGGGACGGTCATTTCTAGGCCTGGTTACCGACACCGCATGGATCGCTTTTCTCTTGCTAGGGAGAGCGACGGCTGAGGGTAAACCTCGAAAAACCTGATCTCTGGTGGTTTGCTCATTCTCTGAGCTGGAAGCAAATTAAGCTCCCCATGAACAAACGCGAGAGGATTTCGCAGTGGCTGGCCGAGCTTGGGCGCGAAACTGGAGACGGCCCGCCCTCGGGCCGCCTTGACACACGGCCTGAGGGCGCGACGGCTTCAGCGGACGCGACTCTCGACGGAAATCTCGCTGAGCATCCTTTTTACGTCGCGTTTTTCCGTTGTTGGAACGAAATGCGCTATTACGAGGCGCACGATGTCTTGGAACAGCTTTGGCTCGCGACGAAATCGAGCGACGCAGATTTTTTCAAGGGGTTGATCCAGGCCGCCGGCGCTTTCGTTCATCTTCAAAAGAGATTCGAACATCCCCTGCATCCAAAGCACAGCAGACGTTTGCCTCCGGCGGTGCGTTTGTTTCGGTTGGCGGAAAAAAACCTGGCGAACTTCGTGCCGGTGCACCACGGGCTTGATGTTGCGGCGTTCTGCCAGCTTCTACGCACCTATGCTGATGAGGTCGTCGCATCCGATTATACAATTAATCCGTGGTCACCGGAGATGGCACCGAAGCTGCAACTGCTGTAGATACGATCTTGAAGTGCAAGTCAGTTGTGTAGTCATGCGAGTGAGGGATTAAAAGGCTTTTGGTGTTTGAGCACACCGAAGGCGATGTGGATGAGTTTGCGCATGATGGCGCAGACGATGCTCATTTTTGGTTTGCCAGCGGCGCGGAGTCGGGAAGCGAAG
>QHPE01000173.1 GCA_003218945.1 Verrucomicrobiota bacterium
TCTGCGAGCTTGTATGACGCTCAACGAAAATTCGGCAGATGAGTTGGCGGCACAACTCAGGATTAGCCCGCAAGCGGTAAGCGAAGCTGTACGGCGCGGCCTCGTTAGTTTCAAGAAACACCGCCATGTTGCCTGTTGGCGGTTTGGTGACACGCGCAACGGCTGTTTACGGCGGCTAGACGGCCAACCGTTTCGAATCAATGGGGAGCATGTAAAAGCTTTAGCCGAGAAGCGAGGCGACGCATGGCATAGCTTAATTGGGCTTGATGACGTTTTCACAAATGACCGGCGCGAAATCTTGTTAGTTACCGAGGGTAGCAAGGACGCACTTGCTGCGCTGCACTTTGCAGATGCTGAAGGCAGCCTTTCGGATGTTGGCGTGGCGGCTGCGCTCGGTGCGGGTGTCAATCTACGCACAGAGGACATTGAAAAGATTAGCGGGCGTCGCGTGCGAATTTTTGGAGATGCCGATACGGCCGGTCAAGAAACGGCGTCCAGGGTTGGAAAGCAGCTCGTAGCCGCGGCGAACGAGGTTCACATCTTCAGCCTTGCTGACCTACATTGCCAAAACAGGTCGCTCGTGAAGGACCTTTTTGACCTAAGTCGGATTGACTGCGACGACTTTGAAGCGAACCGCGATCTTTGGTCTGTCACCGATCTCAACAGCAAAGGCAAGCGGGTGAGCGTCCTCACAAACGAGCATGAGTTTTCTTTCTCACCTCTTCTTCTCCCTCATGTGTCTCCTGAGTTTCATGGGTTTCCTGTGTATCCTGTGTCTAGCTCTCAGGAATTAAGAAAAGAGCTTGAGGAACTCGCGCTCCGGAGCGCTTGCACTAAGCGCGATACGGCTAGGCCAAGGCGTTGGCAACTTAACCGCGACTTGAAAGCGGTTGAAAAAAGAATCGCCCGGGAACTCAATCCTGAGGAATTGATCCCAACATTCGACAAATGGTACTCGATTTCCCGGCCGTATCTCGACTCAAAAAAAACCCGCGATGACTACTTAGCCAAGTTTCTTGCCGAACTTGGAAAGGTTCGCGTGCCGACCGGCGAAGGTGAAGCATTAAGGAAGGCACTTGAGCACGTTTTCACACTTTCGGTTGCTGCTTTGCCGATACTGCCGGGAATAGTGGAGGCGCCGGAGAGCTGGCGACGGCTTGCGGCTCTACATTGTGAACTGGCTCGCCAATCGGCAAATGGAACTTACTTCTTGAGTTGTCGTGACGCGGCGAAAGCGCATCAAGGCTTAAACAAAGATTCCGCAAACAACATCAATCATGCCCTCGTCCGGCTTAGGGTAGTTGACTCGGCGCGAATTGGTGATCCGCGCCCGGGAGGGAAAGCATCGGAGTTTCGTTACTTGCTGCCGCTCAATGGCGCAATTGATTTTCAACCGCAAATAACAACTAAGGAGTAACAACGTATGAACAAAGAGAACCAAGGTAAAACCATCAATAAGGAAGCGTTCAGGATGCTCGCTGTCGAGATCGGACTCAACGCAGCCTGCCGCAAGCTAGACGTGCCGATCCCAACGGGTAAATCCTGGGCGCGGCGCGGTGGATGGCAGCTACCTAAACGTCCAGGAGGCAGACCGGGTCGTACATTAAGTGCATCCAGTTTGCATCCCGTAGCTGAAGCGCTGGTTGAAACACATAAAGAGCTAGAGGGCAGGACTAAAACAGGCCTGGCGCAAGCAACAGCTAAGGCGTCCGAGCACGCTGCGGAGCAAGACGGCGCAACGAACCTGAACTGTAGTGGTAAGCTCAGAGACTTAGCTTCAGCCGCGGCAAGGGTGTTCGCCTGGGACAGCGACAAGCCCGCGGTCCAGTTCAACCAGCTGGTAGTGACACAGGAACAACTGGAGCAGATAAGGGCGCTGCGTGACACGTAACTGATAATATCATGACATTTAAAAAGACCCGCCCCGGTGGCATGCCGGTGGGAGGGGAGAGATTGTCGAGAGACCGGCGTGGCCTTGCCCTCTGACAAAATGTACCAAAAAACCCTTTGACCCATGAACGTAACCGAGAACGAAAGGAATAAACAATGATTGCAAATGTAACTATGGCGTTTCAGAACGCAGCTACTACCGGAGACGGATTAACGCAATTCTTACTAGAATCGAGGACGGTTAGGTTTCGCGTAACGGGCAACGGATCAGTGTCAGCCGGAGCGGTAACGATTGAATGTTGCCCCTCGATGATCGCAACCTCTACGGGCTTAACGCCGTTGCCAGGCTCAGGAACTACGTGGACTTCCTTAACCACGATTACTGTCCCCGCTAATGCGACAACAGAGTACCGAGCCGACAGCGTAGTCGGCAGTGTGCGAGCCCGGATAAGTGCGCCGATAACCGGAGGCACAGTTACGGTGATTGGCGTTCGGCAGGAAGACCAAAGAGGTTTTAGCTTCCGCCGTCCTTTGTGAGTCTAAACGCAGGTCTTTCAGTACTCCGGCCAGCGGTTAGCTGGAGCGATTAGTTAGACGTACGGCGTGATCACGGCCCCAGATAAATGGCTTCTGTCGGAAACTGACGCCACCGATAAAAATCTTCTTCGGAGCACTCATCTGCAGCTGCTTTCGTCGCATCTCGCGCGTTCCACGCCATGTTCAGGTGATGATATACATGCGCGATGTCAACGATGTACGCGCCGTAGTCGTACTCTGGATCTGACTTCATGTCTGCAATGAGCTTGCCAAGAGCTTCATGAGTCTGCGTAAGATTAAAGAGCACAAAGTCTTTGTTCATGCGCGTGCGAATACGTCTAACGAGAAAGAGATAAGCCACGGCAGGGTGTCGTGGCAAACAGGTTGAACTTGCTTTGAAATGGGGCCGTTGGCTTCATCGTTTGGTTAGACTGCATGCATCGCTTTCACCTTGCGCGTTGCGAAATATACCGAGCAAATGATCACCGTCAGGATGATGATGTGTATCACAAAGAGCATAAGCGCGAACGGCAGGCGCCACATATATATCGGGAATAGACCCAGCAGCGGAAATAGGCCGACGCCGACGCCACAGGCAATCAACGCCGCGCGGCCAACGAGAGCGGATTGGCGCCAGCGAACAAACAACAGCAAAGTAAAATAAAACAGAGCCACCGGCAGTTCTAAGGAGACAAAGATACCCGGAATCGTCCCGTTGTAGGTCCACATGTAAGCTCCACAAAAAAGCGCGGAACCAATGGCGTAACCGAGCGCATAGTAGGCCACGTCGAGAAGGCTGGGAACGAAGCTGTGCCGCATGCGGTCTAACGCTTTTTTGATCACCACGAGTTGGTTATTTCCTTCACTCATCACGTCGACTCTTGCGCCGCTGACGCGAGCGTGCGTAGAAGCGCCGAGACTTGGCGGCGTTCCCGCAAACCGCCATGTCGCACCAACGCCGACGGCCGGCTTTCGAGCTATCAATGAATAGCCATGAGCAGTTAGGCCCCTGACAGATGCGCAGTCGATCTTTCGGCAACGGCAGGACATATTCGACCATCCGATAGGCGATCATCGATGCGATCAGGTCGAAATCGGCTGCATCATTGCGCAGCTCAGCGACCACGCGTCCATCGTCAAAGCGCAGCTCGTGCGCACTGATGCCTGCGATCCAATGCTCTCGTAGCAGCGCGACCATGGCTTTCGGCGGCGCGCTGCCGGAAACGATCCCTTTGAGCAGTGCAAACAGCGTTTCACGAAACACCTTTGCACGTGTCAACGCAGCCGCAGCCGCTTTAGGCTGGGTCTTCGCCCTTCTTGCCAGCGCGCGCAGAATGTTTTCCGGCAGGAGACGCACCAGTGCTGCCCATTCCAGCAGGCGCATGTAGCTGTCCAGCCAATCACGAGGCGACTGATCGCGGCCAGTGACGGTATTGATGAAGTCGAGCGCTGCGTCACCGCCAATGAGGTCACCGGTGGAAAAGGGGTGAGATTCGATTCTAACTTGTAAATGTACTTTCATAGGTTGACAATTCTTCATAACCAATGTAAACCTGATTATAGGTTAGCGAAAAAAAGGAGTAATGCATCATGAAAAGAGCAATCATACTTGGTTCGGCACTTTCCGTTTTCGTCTTGATGCTGGTGTCTTGTGCCAGCTCGCCTGAGGCGACGATCGCCACAACGCGCCAGACTACGGGTTCAACGCCGGAGACTACGGGTTCAACGCCGGTGCACCCGCCTCCCGGGCCGCCTCCGGGGTATGACACGCGTAGTCCTGGCTACTGATCGGTAGAAGCCAGCCCCTTCACTCCGCAACACGGTGGCGTTTATGAGCGTGCAGTACGCGGTGTCTTCGTGGAGTGCGGCGGTGCTCCGCCGCCGCTTTCTATCGGCTAGCTCTACGATTTCTCCGCGGACGAGAATTAGATTGCAACTTGCAATCTATTTCTGCCTCCATAGAGGGCAGTTTGACGGAAAACACTGCAAGTTGGCAAGCTTCTCTTCGGAACGTAAAACCCCGGCCGAATTGCGACCGGGCTTCGTTCTATCCACGACTGGTTCTATTTTGACTTACTATCGGCTCGGCAGGGATTCCATTGAGGGCCAGCTTTGCGCTCGACTCTCAGCAGCTTACTTGAGACTATCGTTGCGTCGGGCATTTCCATGTGAATCCAGATGGCCGCCGAAGTTAAGAAAGAGATCGAGCTGGAAATAGCGCACGTTCTCTTCATCGACATTGTCGGTTACTCGAAGCTCTCGGTTAACGAGCAGCACGCCCAGGTTGAGGAACTGAACAAGATTGTTCGTTTGTCCGAACAATTCCGCAAAGCAGAAGCAGCCAGTCGGCTTTTAAAGATCCCCACCGGCGACGGCATGGCGCTGGTCTTTTACAAGAGTCCGGAGGAACCCGCGCAGTGTGCAGTGGAGATCAGCCGCGCGCTCAAGGACAATGCGCGTCTGCACGTTCGGATGGGCATTCACAGTGGACCGGTCAGTGGTGTAGTGGACGTGAACGAACGCACCAACGTGGCTGGGGCCGGCATCAACACGGCCCGACGAGTGATGGATTGTGGCGACGCCGGCCACATTCTTCTGTCGAAACATGTCGCTGAAGATCTTGAAGAATACGAGCAGTGGCGACCACTCCTGCATGATCTTGGCACCTTGGAGGTGAAACACGGTGTCCGGGTGAGCGTGACCAACCTTTACTCGGATGAAGTTGGTAATCCGCAGCTACCCAAAAA
>QHPE01000174.1 GCA_003218945.1 Verrucomicrobiota bacterium
CCTCGCGCCGCACGCGAATGGAGCTGGCAATTTGTCTTTCCCTCTTCGCGGATTTCAATTGATCCGCGAACGCAAGTCAAGCGGCGGCACCATATCGATGAGAGCTCACTCCAACAGGCTGTCAAAATGGCCGTGCGCTCAGCCGGTTTAACCAAACCTGCAAGCTGCCACACTTTAAGGCATTGCTTCGCAACGCATCTGCTGGAAAACGGTTACGATATCCGCACGGTGCAGGAGTTGTTAGGCCACAAGGACGTGAGCACGACGATGATCTATACCCACGTGCTGAATCGACCGGGAATCGGAGTAAAGAGTCCGCTGGATTAAAGTTCGCCAGCACGCGAGACGCGCGCGCTACCTTACGCCGGCGCGCCGCCGAGAGCGCCGGGAGCGGAACGCTCGCGATTACGCGCGCACAGGCACGCTGGCGGTGCGTTCGAGTTTACCCCAGCTGACCCATGCGCCTTTGATGGCGCGCAGGATGGCTTTCCAGATGCAGTAACTCAGCATGGGACGATAGATCAGGCGCATCGGCAGGATGCGCCAGGCGCTCAGGATTGGTTCCCGTTCCAGAATGCAGGCCAGGGTGGCGAGGAGCACGTCCATCGCCAGGAATATGATGATGAACGGCAGCACCGCGCTCCACACCCCGAATGGGAGTGACGCCAGCAGGAACAAGTCCACCATAGGCGTGACAGCCACGAGGATGATTTGGAAAAACCAAATGCTCGGCAGACTGAACCAGCCGAGCGCGCGATAGTTCCAGTTGAACACCATGTCGCGGTGTTTCCAGAGACATTGCAGCGTGCCGTAAGCCCAGCGGGAACGTTGTCGCGTCAGCGCGCGCACAGTTTCGGGCGCTTCGGTCCATGCGACGGCGCCAGGCACATACACAATGCGCTGACGGCGCCGGTGCAAACAGAGAGTCAGATCGGTATCTTCGGCAAGCGTTTCCAAACTGAGCCCGCCCGCTTCGTTGATCGCATCCTTACGTATGGCGCTGATTGCGCCCGGCACTACCGTGATACATTGCCAGCGGTTGTAAGCGCGCCGATCCAGATTAAATCCGCACGTGTATTCCAGCGCCTGACAACGCGCGACGAAGGTGCGCAGATTGCCGACCTTCGCATGACCTGACACGGCGCCTGTGCGGCCATCCGCAAATGGCTCAAGCAATCTCGGTAGGGTGTCGCGCTGGCATTGCGTATCGGCGTCAATGAAAACAATGATGCCGTGACCCGCAGCAGCGAGGCCGCGCTGGAGGGCACGCGCTTTCCCGTGATTTTGCTGCTGCAACAGACGAACGCGCGGCTCGGCGCGCGAGACGCGGTCAACTTCCGCAGCCGTTCGATCGCGCGAACCGTCGTCCACGACCACGACTTCAATTTCACCTTTGTAATCTGTAGCCAAAAGGGTTCGCAAAGTTTCCGCGATCACTTTCTCTTCATTGTAAGCAGCCACGACGACGCTGATCGGCGCTTCGAAAGTTGTTTTCCGTGCGCGGCGAAAGCGAGCCGCGAGCCAGATAACAATCAACGTCCGAACGACGACAAGTGCGGTCGCAACGATCATAAAGGCCCAGAGAAACTCTTCGATGCCGTGATAGATGCGAAAGCCGGTGCTGCTCACGAATCGATTAACTGATCCACTGCTTTGCACGAGCGGCATCACTGCGTCACGCGTGGTTCCGAGCAGCGTACTCAAGGGCACGACGGTATCGCCGCGCGTGTGCAGCCAATCCAAAATACGCGGAAGCGCTTCGACTGTTTGGGAGCGATCGCCTCCGGCATCGTGCAGCAAGATAACGCTGCCATCGTGTCTTTGCTGCTTGATCCGCCGCAGGATGATGTCGGCGCCCGGTTTCGCCCAATCCTGTGGGTCGATATTTTCCAGGACCACGAGGTAATTGAGGTCTTCTGCGATTTTTAGCGGAGTCAATTCACTGAGATCGGTCGGACCGGTATCCGCGGCGTAAGGCGGGCGGAACAACGTCGTCGCGCGTCCCGTTATCGTCTCGAGCAATAGCTGGGTCGCGTTCAATTCCAGTCGGATGTGCTCCGGCCAGCACAGCGCCAGGTTCGGATGATAATAGGTGTGGTTCCCAACCTCATGGCCTTCATTGACAATGCGACGCACAAGCTCGGGATAACGCTCTGCGTTTACTCCCACGACGAAGAAGGTCGCCTTCACGTTTGCTACCTTCAAAATATCCAGGATCTTCGGAGTCCATCGCGGATCGGGGCCGTCATCAAAAGTGATTGCCACCTGATGTTCGCCGCCGGCGCCCTGGTGATACAGGGTCGGAAATTCTGCAAACTTTACATAGTTGGCGGTAAGATACCCGTCATCATCAACGGCCAGCTTTCTGATGCCGTCAGTGCGATCTTCGTCCACCGTGACGATCTCGCCATCGCCGACATCGGTTATCGTGTCCGTCGATTTAATCAATTCGAGCGCCTGCCGCGTTTGATTATCGAATCTGAAATCACGGGGCACGCTGAGCGCATCCCAGATTGCCGGGTCTTCGCTGCCGAGGTGGTAAAGCGCGAACCCGCCGGCTTTCTGATCGCGCACCTCGCGCACTTGGTTGAGGAAAGTCACGGCATCAAGAAACCAAACCGCATGCTCGGTATCTTCATCCTCGAAATAAAAATAGCGGCTGTAACTCGGCCCCTGCACCTGGACGCTCTTGATCTCCGCGTCCTTTGCGCGGCTCATTGCTTCGGGAAAACTGATCAGCTCGGCCTTTTTTCCGCCGATCGGCCAGTCGTATCCGTAGCTGCCGATCGCGATGATCCATTGCTTGGTGTCGGAACCTTCCAGCAGCACGTGCAACCAGCCTTCAAACCATGAGCGAGAAGCCAATGGCCCGGGCGGATCCGTCTCTGACGTTTCGTCAAACAACATCGCCACGAAACGATCGAGGTTGTCGCTGAGCGCATCGATATCGACGTAATCGAGCTCCTGCCCGGGCTGCACGCACAACCACAGCTCTTTGTTATCGTCATGCAATGCGTCGGCGAACTTGTCGATGAACCCGGTGAGATCCTTTTTGTAAGCTGGGTCGATTTGTTGCCAATCAATTACGACGCCCGCAGCCTTCGCGTTACGCAGCACAGAAAGCACATTTTCGATAAAGCGATCCTGCCGTTTCGGCGGCCCGTGCGCGAGATTCTCAACGGCCTCGGGCTGCCAGGTGTCACCCACCAGATTCGTTAGCAACGGCATCAGTGCGATACCTTTGGTGGCCGCCAGTTTTGAAACCCGACTGTCGGAATCAATTTGCAAGTTCCCCATGCCGTCGATCACCGTCATCCATTCTGGGCAAACATGCGTAATCTGCGCCGCGTGTTGCTGGAGCGACGCGTAACTGTCCGGATCGTCATTCACGTAGAATGCAAGCCTCACTTCGTTAACAGGCGGTTTCTTCCGAGGGCGCGGCGAAGTAGTTGGCGCTGTTCCGGCCAGCTTTTTCGCTGCCTGACGTGTAGCGCTAAATTTTTGCCACAGCAGCGACGCTGGGGATAATTGGCCGGCCGGGTTCTCCCGTTGCAGCGCGCGCAATTGACCTTTCAACTGCCGCAACGAAAACGGCACGTTCATCTTCGGTGCGACAAAAAGCGTCTGAACGAACAATACCGCTCCAAGAAAGAAGAGTACGCCGCCAATGAGCAGAACCAGCCGCAGCCGCGGCCAGCGTTTCCCGCTGGGATCGGAAAAAACGAAAGGCGTAACTTGTTCAGGAGGAAACTCCGGCATGCGAGGCGTATAATCGCTTATGTCCACGAATAAGAAAATCCGATTCTATCATTTCAAGCCCGGATTTTCGATGTTAGACGTTCAAACTTAAATGCACGTTGAACCAGATTCATTGCCAACCGGACACGAAGGCATCGTCCCGCGGTTGCAAAAGGGTCCCACGATTCATTCGAGTGCCTGGGTCGTGTCGGGCGCGACTGTACTTGGCGACGTAGTTCTGGAAGAAGAATCAAGCGTGTGGTACGGCGCGGTATTGCGCGGCGACATCAATCGCATCATCATCGGGCCACGCTCGAACGTTCAGGATAACGCTGTGGTTCACGTAGATACTAATTACCCGACAACCGTCGGGGAACTAGTCACCGTTGGTCACACCGCGATCGTCCACGCGTGCCAAATCGATAATGAAGTGCTCGTTGGCATGGGCGCAATCATTCTCGACGATGTCGAGGTCGGGGCGCGTTCCATCATCGGCGCAAATGCGCTGGTCACCATGGGGACGAAAATCCCGCCCGGCTCACTCGTACTCGGCTCGCCGGCAAAGATTCGCAGGCAACTCACGCTGGATGAGCAAAAAGACATCGCGCGGTGGGCGTGGAGCTATG
>QHPE01000175.1 GCA_003218945.1 Verrucomicrobiota bacterium
GTGCACCGCCGCCCATGACAGGGCGATCGTCACCGTCGCCATTACGGTGCACTCCGCTCAGCGTATCTTCGTAGCCTCAAACCCAAAACAATAAAATGGGTGTCGCCGTAATATTGATGGCGGTCCATTCAAAATAGCTGAGTTCGTAGCGCATGATTCGAGGCTTCAGGTTTCGGAGCTTGAATCACGTCCGTCGCGGTGCCGCTAATGTCATGAAATCGCTTCTGCGTTCGGCGGCGTTGTGGACATGGCCGGACTTGCTGCTGGCTCGACCCAGTCGCGAATGACCCCAGGCGGACAGGATTAACGGCGGCGGCACTCTGCATTTGCAGACTGCGGCTTGGCTCCCTCAAGGACACGTCACAGCAATCTTATTGGCAACCTGAGTCCAGGTCTGGGGAGTAATCGCGAATTTGCATCGGGTCGGCGGATTGACAAGCTCAACTGGCTCCTGCTTGGCAAAACTGATATCGACGAAGTAACTCGGATCGTAGATCTCGAGCTCGAGCGTCTGCCCCGTCAGGGGTGACCGGAACGGCAACGTGAAATGCAAAGTCAGCACTCCGGCCACAGACTCGAGCCGATAGTCGGCGGAAGGTTCAAACTGTTGCTTGATGCCGTTCACAGTTGCGCTGGTGAAATAGTCTGAAGATTTGAGCGACGCCACTTGCGCCTCTGCCAGTGAGGCTAACTTCTCGGGGCTGAATATTCCCTTCTGTCCGTTCCCGGTTCCAAGGGTGATGTAAGCAGATGACATTTCGTCAAATGACCATGCGTGTCTCACCCCTACTATCGAGCCGTCCGCACCGAAGATTATCTGACATTTCATCGTCACCCATACATGCGGGTGCGCGTGCGAGGCCTCAACGCTAAAGGTGAGGAGAACGCACGCAACGAGTCTGCGCCAACCTTTACCCATGCTCTCCTTTCAAGGGCTGGTGTGCCAAGAGCGAAGGCCAGCAAGTTCGAACGCGCGAGACAATTGTTGCTTTAGCGTTTTGGTACCTCATAAGGCGCAGGATCATCGAGAACCGATCGTACAAACTGCTTAACTGCTTCCCTATGGAAGCCGGCCTTTTGGTAGACTTCGTAGATTTTGAAATCTCCCACCCGGGAAAGGACAAACCAGGCCAGCTTATTGGCTTCACGCGAATCCGGCTTCAAGCCGAGGTCTTTTGCTGTCTCTTCCAATAACTCAAAGGCAAATCTCGCCGCGACCATTGTCGAGAATGACCAGGCCTCATCGGTAAAGGTCACCAGCCACCACTCGGCCATGCGCTCCTCCGGCTTGACGACAGGCGCTGGTTTCTTCGCGATCTCCGCTGCCTCGCGCAAAGCCGGGTTCATTCCTTCGCCGTCTTTCTCAAGGGCCCAGTAGGGATCGAAATGAGCCGATGCGGCTGAGAACAGAAGGTCCGTGGGTATCCCTCGAGCTATCAGTTCGGCGTACAGCACTGCCCCGTGGCCGCCCATCCATTTCCAATTGGCTTTGGTGCCCCACGCCTTTGGATACCAGTCTGGTTCCCGTATTTTCCCGCTACCGTCATCGAATAGGAACCAGAGCTTTCCCCAATCATGGAGGATTAGCCCGGCAACGATGAGATCACGATCCAGCTTGACGCCGTATACCTTTTCCCAGGTATCGGACCACCCCAAGGCTACTTCGACCCATTCCAGGTTGTGAACCGAAAGGCCACCCGGATAGGAGTGATGGCTCCTCCACCCGCTGCCTGGAGAGGCCAACCATGATTGCGTCGCAGCTTGTTCGAACGCGGTCGCTTTGGGGTTGAGGACAAATTCCAGGACGATGTCGCGAATCTGTTTGTTCTGGATGCGATAGATATGGGCGAGTTGTGCTTCATATGCGCGCTTTGTAAATGCCGACGTGGCAGCCATGTCCTCAGCACTCATGTCAAAAATGGCTTGGAGCCGCTGTTGCAATGATGCCGGAGGCGCAGTTTGAGCGCCGGCCGAAACCAATGATGCACCCAGAGCTATTGCGGCGCACAATGGGCGTACCAATCGGTTCGCGTTCAATTTTTTGACGAAGACAAATCTGTGTTGGAAACTCGAAAGCCGAGCTAACCCGGCCAAGGCTTGGCTGAAAATAGACATGGGTCCCACCTCGCAGCCGAACATTCACGGGCGACCAGCGTACCAGTCCTTGCCAATGCCGGCATTGAGATAGTCTTGATTTTCCCTGAGATTGGGCGGAATCATCTTGAGGATAACCCAACGGTGGGGCTGTAGGTGATCTACAGATTCGAAGCATACGCGCTCGATGCCGACCGATACGAACTGCGGCGGGAAGCCGATCTTGTCGCGGTTGAACCGCAAGTCTTCGATGTCCTGCTTCATCTTGTCCGGAATCGTGGCCGCATCGTTAGCAGGGACGATCTGATTGCCGGCGTCTGGGATGGCCGCATCGTCTCGGAATCGACGCTCAGCAGTCGGGTCTCCGCAGTTCGCCGCGCGATCGGGGACGACGGCGAGCAGCAGCGCCTAATCCGTACCCTGCCGCGCAAGGGTTATCGTTTCATTGCGGCTGTTCAAGAGTCAAACGAAGCTGACAAAGATGGAGTACAGGTCGGCATTGACTGCCATCACGAGATACGATCGGCACCATGGTGTCCATCATCGCCGTTTCGCGATAGGACTTCCATACTGGTTTTTCCGTTTGCCAATCTTTCAGCGGATCCCGAGCAGGACCGTTTTATCGACGGTCTCGTCGATGATATCACCGCCGCGCTCTCTCGCTTCCGCCATCTGCTGGTCATTGGCCGCCGCGCTGCTCTGGGCTGCATGCGCCAGACGCTGGACCTTAAACGGCTGGTGGCGGAGCTGGGCGCACGTTACGTCGTCGACGGAACCCTGCGGAAGGAAGGAAATCGTGCCCGCATCGCGGTTCAGTTGATCGATTCGTCAACCATGGCTTGCTTGTGGGCGAGTCGTTTCGATGGGAATTTAAGAAATACGTTCAATTCGCAAGACCAAATCACCGCCAGCGTGGTGGGCGCGCTCGTGTCGAAGCTCGAACAAGTGGAAATCGAGCGCATCAAAATCGGGCCGAAGCACGGGCTTGATGCCTACTCGTGCACTCTGCGTGGGCTGAACAACCTGCATCAGTGGACGAAGCCCGGCATCGGCGAGGCACTTGATCTTTTTCAGAAGGCGATTGAGATCGAGCCAGAGTTCGCATCTGCATACGCCATGGCGGCGTATTGCTATGTGCAGCGACAGTCGTACGGATGGATAACCGATCGACCGCGAGAAATCGCCCAGTGCGTCCAGCTAGCACAGCGGGCGGCAGAGCTCGGCAAGGATGATGCGCTTGCTCTTGCCAAGGCCGCACACGCAATTTCGGCGGTTGGTGGAGACGTCGAGGGCGGCGCCAGTTTGATCGGGCGGGCAATCCGGCTCAATCCTCATCTGACTGCCGCGTGGTACGTCAGTGGGTGGATCATGCTGTGGCTTGGCAAGCCGGAAGTGGCGATCCAACATCTCGAGCATGCCATAGATCTGAGTCCATACGATCGATTGGTCTTCAAGATACGCGCGGCCATGGCTTACGCTCACTTCTTCTCCGGGCGCTATGATGCTGCGGCGGCATCGGCAAGCGAGGCGCTGCGTGAGCGGCCAAATTATCTTACGGCGTTGCGAGTCGTCTCAGCCAGTCACGCGCTGGGTGGCCGACTCATTGAAGGACGGCAATTGATGACGACAATGTGCCAACTCGATCCCGGCCTACACGTTTCAGACCTTGCATTCCTGGCACCGTTTCGCCGAGAGGATTATTCTGCCAAGTGGGCAGGCGCGCTGCACAGTGTGGGGCTTCCCGATTGAGTGTGAGCAGCCGCGGCGAATGTCTGCTATTGGCACTTTTGAGACATGCCGACGGTCCGCGCTTATGTCTGCTTGCGGGGTTAGACCGGAAGTGAGCTGCACGCGGCGACGCGAATGACACCCTTCTCGGACATGACCGCCCTTCCTTGTCACCGCCCCGTACAAACGCCGCGCATGTCCTCACAAAGACTCGCGTGAAGCGATGAAGCTGGACGCCGACAGCTCGCGGTGAAAAGCAAAGTGAAGAGGCAAATCCATCGCGCTCTGCTCACCGAAGGTGCAACATTATACGTTGGTTTCGATAGTGTATCCCGCCTGAGCAATCTGAGTACCTTCAGGTACAATCGAAATATTGTCGCGGCTCATTTACAGTTGCTCCCGACTTAGAGACCTTGGTGGAGGTCGTGCTCGAGGATCTGGAGGCGATATGCTGAGCAAAGAATATTTAGCTACGGCGCGGACCTTGCTCCGCGCAGCCCAAACCATGACCGACCCAA